>CAYOWB010000012.1:25385-33607 GCA_964407515.1 uncultured Bacteriovoracaceae bacterium | reverse complement strand
CCAGGCTGCGAGTGCGGTGATCAGAACGCGCATGTGAAGATCCTCCGTGATGGCGCGTCGGCGGACGCCCTTACGCCATAAGATTCGGTGCTAAGGATCCATTATCGCTAAAGTTCTGCTAGGATGAAAGTAGCAAAACCATGCATAGCAAACAGGAAACTCAGCTTCACTTCGTAGGGATCGGCGGCATCGGAATGAGCGGGATCGCCGAGGTTTTCTTCAACCAAGGGTACCGCGTCAGTGGGTCGGATCTGGCCGATTCGGACACCACCCGGCGGTTGCGTGAGCTGGGGGTCTCTATTGCGGTCGGCCACCACGAACGGAATGTCGCAGGGGCCCATGTCGTAGTGGTGTCGTCCGCTGTCCGCCCGGATAATCCAGAAGTGGTGGAAGCCAAGCGCCGGCGGATTCCCGTGATCCCGCGTGCGGAGATGCTCGCGGAACTGATGCGGGGAAAGACGGCGGTAGCGATCGCCGGAACGCACGGCAAGACTACCACGACTTCGCTGATGGCGACGGTGATGACCCATGCCGGGCTCGATCCGACCATCGTGAATGGCGGCAAGGTGGATAACCTCGGGGGCAACGCGAAGCTGGGCCAGAGCGGCCTACTCGTCGCCGAGGCGGATGAGAGTGATGGTTCGTTCCTGCAGCTGCCCGCCACGTTCGGTGTCGTCACGAATATCGATAACGATCACCTGGACCACTATGGAAGCATTTCGGCCATCGAAGACGCCTTCGTCACGTTTGTCGGCAAGCTTCCGTTCTATGGGCTGGCCGCACTGTGCGTCGATGATCCAGGGGTGCGCCGTTGTCTGGGGCGTCTGACCAAGCCGTTCGTGACGTACGGCATGTCCGAAGATTGTGACTACTTCGCGAAGGATGTCCAGCCGCACGGGATCGGTTCGCGATTCAAAGTGTTTAAGCGGGTGGACGGAAAGCCGGTGGAACTTGGGACGATTCAGTCCAATGTTCCGGGGCGGCACAATGTGCTGAACGTGCTCGCCGTCACGGCGATCTCGCTTCGCATGGGGATTCCGTTCGAAAAGATCGCTGAAGGGATTCAGGCTTTCGCCGGCGTGAAGCGCCGCTTTGAAGTTCGGTGGCGCGACGACAGCCGGAACTGCATGATCGTGGATGATTACGGACATCATCCCACTGAAATCGCCGCCACGCTCGCTGCCGCGCGCGCCTGTTGGAAAGGGAAGATCGTGACGGTCTTTCAGCCGCACCGCTACACGCGCACCTTGCATTGCCGGGACGGGTTCTTGGCGGCGTTCCGCGACTGCGACACGCTGTTGCTCACGGATATTTACGCGGCTTGCGAAGATCCGATTGAAGGCGTGGACAGCAAGAGCTTGGCCGCTGACATCTCCCTGCGTGCTGTCGCCGGACAGGAAATCTGCTATGTCGGCGATCTTACCTCCGCACGCGACGCCGTCGTTCAGCGGATGAAGGACAACACCTTGGTGCTTTGTCTCGGCGCCGGTTCCATCACCCGGCTGCCCGACCAGCTCATCGCTGCTTTGTCGCCGCAGTAAGCGGCGGCTTCGTCAGTCCTGCGTGTAAGGAATCACGACGACCTGATCCACCGGGATGCCGACCGCTTTCGCGAGAGGCTCCTTCAGATCTTTTGCCGTGCCTACCACGGTGACGCTCAAGCTCTCGGGCTTCAAGAATGCGCGAAGAGCCGCGTTGGTCTGCTCGAGAGTCAGCTTGGACAATTCGTCCGCGTAGCTTCTCATGAAGCCAGACGGCAGATTCAGCGTGCGCTCGAGCAGGATGTTCTCCACTCGCTTTTCAGGCGTGTTGTAGGCGAATCCCGCGTTGTTGATCAGGCTCGTCTTGGAGAAATCGAACTCCGTGGCGGTCAGGCCCGTCTCTTTCAGCTTCTCCGCCATCTCCAGAGCGTAAGCCAGTGCCGCTGGGGTGTCCTTCACGGCGGGAGAGAAGGTAATCTGCCAAGAGCGGGGCTGCAGTCCCATTCGGAAGTGCGAGTGGGCTCCGTAGCTCCAGCCCCGTTGAACACGGATTTCCTGCATCAGCCGGGTGTTGAACCCCCCGCCGCCAAATGCGTTGTTCGCGGCATAGAGGGCGAAGTACTCGGGAGCTGTCATCACGGTGCCGAGTTGATTGATGATGATGGTCGCTTGCGTGCGATCCGGTTTGTCGACGATCAACAAGCGTCGCTTGGCCGAGGGGGTCGGTTTGCCGACGACCGCTTCCGCGGTTCCTCCCGGACGTTGGCGCGCGAGCTGATGACCCCAGGCGCGGATCTTACCTTCGTCTGCGGCGCCGGCTCCGACAATGAGGAGGTTGGCCGCGCGGACCAGTCGGTCATAGTGCTTGGAGACTTGGGCCGGCGTGAGTTTCTCCAGGTCCTTTACGCGCCCAACGACGTTAGTGGAGTAGGGATGAGAGCCGAAGAGGAAACGCGTGGAATGCTTTCCTGCCAGGGCGCCGTCGTTACCTTGGGCTTGAAGCAAGCCAGAGATAAGCTCGCTCTTCAGTCGTTTGATTTCCTGTTCGGGGAACGCCGGGCGGGTCACGATCTCGGTCACCAGCCGCAGAAACGGGTCCAGCTGGGCGGCCAGGACCGATCCACGGATGACCAGTGCCTCGGCCCGTGTCTCGATTCCGATATGAGCGCCCATCTGGTCGAGCGCCATGTTGATCTGTTCCTTAGTCCGTGAGCGTGTGCCACGAAGGAGCATCTTGCCCATGAAATTCGTAATCCCGGACTGACCGGCCGGGTCGGTCACCGCGCCGGCTTTCAGCGCGATGTTGACGTGAACGAGCGGCAGCCGGAAGTCCGGTTCAAAGGCGACTTCGGGTTCCGGCGCGGCAGCGGCTGCCGGTGCCGTGATCAGGGCCGCGATTCCCGCGGAGAGCAATGCGTTCTTCAGTGTCGATAGATTCATTTGGGGACTCCGATGATGACTGTCCGTTTGTTCGGATGAAAGTAGCGTTTCGCCGCTGCCTGCACGTCCGCCGCGTTGAGTGAGAGAGTCTTTTCGTGGATTCGCGCACCGGCCGCGAAGTCGCCCAGGAGCGTTTCGTAGGTGCCGAGGAATCTTGCGCGGCCCGAATTGGAGGTGAGTCCGCTGTAAAACTGGAAGCTGAGGCCGTTCTTGGCGCGCTCCAGTTCCGCCTTGCCGACAGGTTCGCGCGAGAGTCGCGCGAGTTCACGGAGAATTACCGTTTCCGCTTGAGCGGCGGACTTCCCTCTCTGAAGGCTGACGCTGATGAGGGTGAGCGCCGGATTACGTCCGTCCGACTCGTCGCCACCCACTGAAGTCGCGATCCCCGTGTCGACCAGGGCGCGGTCCAGGCGGCTGCTCTTTCCTCCCAGCAGAATCTGATTGAGAAGGTTAATGGCTGGGATGTCCGCATGGTCCACCGCCGGGATGTGGTAAGCCATGAGCATTTGCTCGACTTGAATGTTGAGCTTGAGGATCTTCTTGCGCGTAGCCGTCTGCTCTGGTTCCGGCGTAGCGGCGGGATGGGTCACGACTCGGCCCGGGATTTTGCCATAGTACTTCTTCACTGTGGTCAATGCCTGCTCGGGTTTGATCGCCCCGGCGACCACGACGGTCGCATTTGAAGGCGAGTAATAGGAGGTGTAGAACTCAGCCGCGTCCTTCGCGGTCATGCGATTCAGGTCCTGCTCGTAACCGATCACCGGCCAGCGGTAGGCATGCTTCTCGTAAGCCGTTCCGAA
This sequence comes from uncultured Bacteriovoracaceae bacterium, assembly GCA_964407515.1. Lineage (GTDB taxonomy): Bacteria > Bdellovibrionota > UBA1018 > UBA1018 > UBA1018 > CAYOWB01. Next base: position 29,886 of record CAYOWB010000012.1, on the reverse strand, counting down.
CAGTTCCTCGAACATTTTCCCCGAAGGATTGTTTTCTTTCCTCAGGCGCCGCTCGTTGTGGACAACCTCTCGCTCGGTCTTGAAGGATTCCTCGTTGACGATGAGGTTGACCATGCGGTCAGCCTCCAGGGCGGCAATGAGCTCCAGCTTGTCTGCCGGAAGCTCCTGGACATAAGCCGTGTAATCATTCGACGTGAAAGCATTCTCGCCCTGTACGCCCGCTTCTTCCAGGATCCGGTCGAAGTCACCCTCGGGATGGTTCTTGGTCCCCTTGAACATCATATGTTCGAAGAGATGCGCCAGGCCGGTGTAGCCCTCGCGCTCGTCCATCGATCCCACCTTGAACCATGTGTGGTAGGCGAAAGTCGGAGAGGAGTGGTCCTCCAGGACCAGCAGCTTGAGGCCGTTATCGAGCTCGAATCGGTGGACTTTCAGGCTGCCGGTGAGAGCCTGACCCTTTTCAGAGTGACTGACAGGGGCGGGGATGGGTTTCCCGGCGCAGCCCGACTGAAGAAGTAATCCCGGAAGCACGGCGAATACGAGGGCCAAGAATGGTTTTTTCATACGATTCGCAAGACTAACAGGTGCAAAAAAAAGATGCTACCCTGGAGTAGATGGACTGGGGACGCGTCAAATCCGGAATTGCTGTGGGCTGTTCGGTCGTCGCACTGGGAGCCGCGGGCCTCGGAATGATTTGCGCGCTACGTTCTCCGCTCTTCACCGTTCGCGTGGTGGAAGTGGCCGACCAGCCGGAAGACGCGCCTGTCGACGCGAGAATGATTACGGCGCTGGCGGCTGTGCCGGTCGGAGATGCGAATCTCTTCAGCATGGATCTCGGTGAGATCGAGAGGCGGATTCTCGCGCACCCGTGGATCCGTGAGACGGTCATTCAGAAGCGTTTTCCACAGACGGTTTCGATCTCAGTGACGTTTCGAGATCCGCAGGCGTTGGTTCAGCTGAAGGACGGCAAGCTCTCCTATGTCGACTCCGATGGGATGGTCTTCGGGGACGTCGATCTTTCTAAGCGCCCGGATCTGCCTATCCTGACGGATGTCGAGGATTCTCCGGAGCGGATTCAGGATGCGCTCAAGATCCTCTCGGTCTGGAACGGGGCTGGATTCCAGGACTCGCTCATTTCCTCGCTTTCCTATGATGCCGACCGCGGCTTCCGCGGGTTGGTGACCTATCCTCTCTCCCTGGCGGGAGCCCGCGCTCGTGCGATGGTCGATTTCGGCCACGAGACGGCTGAAGAGGCGCTCGGGGCGCAGATGCCCAGATTGCGTCGGGTTTTCCGCTATTTGCTCGAGCACCACGTCGTCGCCCGCCAAATCTGGCTCGATGCGGGCAAAAAAATAGTTGTCAGGATCGCTCGAGGTTCTTAGAATTCCTTATAGGCAATTTTTTCCCACCGCGGAACCGAACGGAATCGGCGACGGGGGCGGGGAAAAGTGGCTGAAAACGTCCCCATGGGAGGGGGTTGTTCAATGTCCAAAAAGGACTTTGTTGTCGGGCTGGACATCGGCACCACGAAGATCTGCTGCATTGTCGGCGAAGTAGTCGAGGCAGGTCCGAATCCGATCATCGACATCGTCGGGATCGGCACGGCGCCGTCCACGGGGCTCCGCAAGGGAGTCGTGATCAATATCGACTCCACGGTCGAGAGCATCACGAAGGCCGTGGAAGAGGCCGAATTGATGGCTGGCGTGGAGATTTCCACGGTTTATACCGGCATCGCCGGCGGCCATATCAAGTCCTTCAATTCCACCGGAATCGTCGCGGTCAAGGATCAAGAAATCAATGAGCAGGACGTTCAGCGGGTGATCGACGCCGCCAAGGCGGTCGCGATTCCGCTGGATCGCGAAGTGATTCACATTATCCCACAGGAATACATCATCGACGGCCATGAAGGCATCCGTGATCCGATCGGCATGAGCGGCGTCCGCATGGAAGCCAAAGTGCATATCGTGACGGGCGCGGTTTCGTCGGCACAGAACATCATCAAGTGCGCGAACAAGGCGGGCTTGAATGTCTCCGAGATTTGCCTCGAACCCATCGCTTCCAGCGAAGCGGTACTTTCGCAGGACGAAAAGGAACTCGGTGTGGTCCTCGTCGACATCGGCGGCGGTACGAGTGATATCGCCATCTTCAAAGATGGTGCGATCGTTCATACCGGCGTGCTGGCGATCGGCGGGAATCACATCACCAACGACATCGCCGTCGGCCTGCGTACCCCGCATACCGAGGCGGAACAGGTCAAAATCGAGTACGGCTGCGCCCTTTCGTCGCTTGTAAAACCGGACGAGACGATTGAAGTTCCGGGAGTGGGCGGACGCAAGCCGCGCGTTGTCTCGCGCCGGCACCTGGCCGAAATCATCGAGCCGAGGGTCGAAGAGATTTTCTCTCTCATTCAGCATGAAGTTATGAAATCGGGCTTTCAGGATGTCGTGTCCGCCGGAATGGTGATTACCGGTGGTTCGGTGATCCTGGAGGGCATGCCCGAGCTAGCAGAGTTCGTGTTCGAGATGCCGGTGAAGCGAGGCGTTCCGCAGAACATCGGCGGATTGCGCGATATCGTCAACTCGCCGAAGTACGCAACAGGAGTCGGGCTCTTGAAGTACGGCGCGCGGAACGGCGCCAAGAGCAAGTTCCCGATTCGAGAGAAAAACATCTACGATAAAGTCCGCGGATCCATGAGGTCATGGATCAAGGATCTGTTCTAAGGGGAAGAAGGGGAGATATGTTCGAAATCGATCAGGCTGTGGCTCAAGGGGCGAAAATCAAAGTCATCGGCGTCGGCGGCAGCGGTTGCAACGCGGTCAACACCATGATTCGGATGGGACTCGATGGTGTCGAGTTCGTCACCGCTAACACCGACAGACAGGCTTTGGATGCCTCGTTGGCACCGACGAAACTTGCGATTGGTCAAGAACTGACCAAGGGGCTCGGCGCTGGTGCGAATCCGGAAGTCGGCCGCAAGGCGGCGCTTGAAGATTACGCCAAGATCTCGGAGCTTCTCACCGGAGCCGACATGGTGTTTATCACCGCCGGCATGGGCGGCGGCACCGGAACAGGCGCGGCTCCCGTCTTCGCGAAGATTGCCAAGGAAATTGGCGCCCTCACCGTCGGTGTCGTGACGAAGCCCTTCATGTTCGAGGGCCGTAAGCGCGCGAAGTCCGCGGAACAGGGCCTTGCCTGGCTCCGTGAGAACGTGGATTCGCTCATCACGATTCCGAATCAGCGTCTGCTTTCGCTGGCCGGCAACACCCTTTCGATGCTTGAAGCGTTCAAGAAGGCCGACGAAGTGTTGCTGAACGCGGTTCAGGGGATCTCGGATCTGATCAACCACACCGGTCTGATCAACAGCGACTTCGCTGACGTCCGCACGATCATGCAGAACAAAGGGCTGGCCCTCATGGGTATCGGCTATGGCACGGGCGAACATCGCTCGGTGGAGGCCGCGACAAACGCCATCTCCAGCCCGCTGCTCGAAGATGTGTCGATCGACGGCGCCACTGGCATCATCGTCAACATCACCGGTGCCTCGAACCTCTCGATTCACGAAGTCAACGAAGCGACCTCCCTCATCATGGAAGCCGCTCACGAAGATGCCGAGATCATCTTCGGCACCGTTATTGACGACTCACTCAAGGATTCGATCAAGGTCACCGTCATTGCGACCGGCCTCGGTCTCCAGAATCAGCAGATGCAGAAGAACGACACGATCGTTCAGAATGTCCAGCCTCAGACTCGCGAGACCCTGGTCCTGAATACCGCTTCGTCGTTTCAGGCTCAGCCTCAGCAGCCCATGATGCAGCAAGCTCCGGTGGTTCAACCGGTGATGGCTGCTCCCGTGACGGAGCCGGTAAGGCCCGTCACTCTGCCGCCGCAGCCGAATCCAGAGATGCTGGCGGCCGCCGCGGCGATCGTGAAGGGCGAAGTTCCGGCCCCTGAGATGGAAATGATCAACGATTCGGCCCCTCAGATTTCGCTGACGCGCTCCGCGAATCCGGCGGCTGAAGGCGGAGAGCTGGCCCGGGCTCGCGCGATCGCGCAGCGCCTCGGTATCACGAACCTGACGGACGATGCGTACGACATTCCCGCGTACATTCGCCGTCAGCAGGAACGCGAACTGTAAACCGGTAGAAATCCGGGTTCAAAAGATTGCTCATTCGAGGCCCTCGGAACGAAAGCTCCGGGGGCTTTTTTCTGGGAAAATTCCGATCTGAGAATCTTAGATCGACTTAGCCTGGAAGGACAAACATAGTAGCCCCCGCTGCTCAAAAAACAAGATCCAGGGGCAAAAATAAATCTGCGCGTCAAAATTGCATTCTAGCGGTTCTCCGCTACACTCCACGAGATTAAGGGCGGCTCGGTGCGATGGGGGCTCAGTCGCCCATAACTGTGGGGGAGCAAGTAAAAATGTCAAATCCAAGGAAGGCCTTGTGTCTCGTCATCGCGTTCTTGGCGGCCACATCGGCGTTTGCCGGGGACTACAAGCCCG
>CAYOWB010000012.1:18853-25359 GCA_964407515.1 uncultured Bacteriovoracaceae bacterium | reverse complement strand
TCAAAGATGGGACCGTCAGGACGAGGTCCACTATGAATCTGTTTTACGACGCTCTTGGCGTTCAGAGCGTCAAGCGCATGAAGGGACTCGTCAAGGGACTGGAGCATCTGGTTCTGGATCCTCAGGCCGATGTCGAGGGAATCGTCGCCCAGCTGAAGCAGGACCCGATGGTCGAATACGCTCAGCCGAACTACATTCTCCACGCTTATCCTGTGCGGGTGCATCGGACTTCGAGTGATGAACAGATCAGCCCGGCCTATCCTTGCTGGTGGCCGGGAATTCCGCTCCCTTGGGGCTGCACAGATGGCGAGGAGCCCGCTGATCCGGATCGTGGCAGTCGTCCGGCTCTCCAGGATCCTCCGGCTGAGGTGAATCCTCCGGTCGTCGATCCGGCGCTCGGTAATGTCTATGCCCTTGAGAAGACCGGCGTCTACGACGCTTGGAAGATCCACAAGGGCGACAAGAAGTTCGTGGTCGCGGTGATCGATACTGGTGTCGATTACAACCACGAAGACCTCAGTCTCAATATGTGGCGCAATCCGAACCCGACGCAAGGTGATGTGGTGGGTTACGACTTCGTCCACAACGACGGACTGCCTTACGACGACAATCAGCACGGAACTCATTGCGCCGGTACGATTGGGGCCGTCGGTGACAACGGTAAGGGACTTGCCGGTGTTAACCATCGCGTTTCCATCATGGCCATCAAGTTCCTAAGTGGTACCGGTTCAGGCACTACGGCCGATGCGATTCGTGCCGTCAACTATGCGGTTGAACATGGCGCCAAGGTGTTGAGCAACAGCTGGGGCGGCGAGGCTGAAGCAAATAACGACGCTCTCGGCGAGGCGATCGAGAAGGCGAAAGAAAAGAACGTCCTCTTCGTCGCTGCTGCCGGCAATGAGACGAACGATAATGACGAGAAGCCAATGTATCCCGCGGCGTTCACCAACGACAATATGGTTACTGTCGCTGCAACGACCTCTCGCGATACTTTGGCCTACTTCTCGAACTGGGGCGCCAAGACCGTTCACCTCGGCGCGCCTGGCCACCGGATCTACAGCGCCGAGCCGGGCAACAAGTATCAGTACCTGAGCGGCACTTCGATGGCCTGCCCGTTTGTCGCGGGCGCGGCCGCGCTGCTGTGGTCCCGCCATCCGGACTGGGACTACAAGAAAGTGAAGGAAGTTCTGCTGAATACCGTTGATCCCATTTCGGCTTTGGCCGGAAAGACCGTCACGGGCGGCCGGATCAATGTGTTGAAGGCGATGAGCTCCACGGAGTGAACGGAGCCGGGGCTTCGGCCCCGACTCTGATGCCAGGGATCAGGCTAAGGCGGGGTCACCGAGAGGTGGCCCCGTTTTTTCTTCTGGGCGTGCTTCTGCCTCGCGAATAGCGCGGACAGTTTTCCGTACAGGTAGCGGGAGAGCTTCTCCGTGCCCTGAGTGTTGGTGTGCACGTAATCGTAGAAGTCGGGGGTATCGAGCTGGATCTCTTCAGCCAAGTCAATGCAGATCCCTGACACCTTCCGGCAGGTGCCCTGTTGAACGGCGTTGAACGCGGACATCAAGTGGTACACGTCCACTCCGTTAGTCGGGTGACCGTCGTACTGGAAGACCTCGTCCAACCCTTCCACGGTCTGCCCCTTCTTGCGATAGGCGGCGAAGCGTTGGGAGACGAAGATCGGCTCTGCTCCGATTCGTCGCGCCGCTCCCGCCAGCTTCTCGATCCGTTCACCGTAAAGACGAACGCGTGTGCCTACCAATTCCATGGCATCCGGGAGGATCGGCTTGTTAGTCCATTTCCGGTTTTCGAAAGAGACGCTTCGGTGTCCGATGAGCGGGCACTTGAAGTAGACCCGATACCATCCATGGAAGACTTCGAAGAGATTGAAGAGCACGGAGTTCTTAGCAAGTGACTTCTTCCATCCGGGATACGACGCGGGATCATCGGCCTCCGTCTTGTAGAAGTCATTCACCCCTGTGTAGAAGAGGACGTAGCGAGGCCTCAGGCCCGGAATCCTTGATAGCCACTGGTCGAACGCCTCGAGATGACCGTAGGTCGACTGACCGTCCGTCCCTGCGTTCGCGACTCGTACTTGCTTCCCTTCTTTGGCGAAATGGCGGACGATCTGCTCCTGCCATGTTTCTTCTTCGGTCGTATTGATCTGATCCGTCGTGCTTCCACCGACGGTGAGAATTTCAACCGCCGCAGGTTCGCCGTAGGAACCTCGAAGCCCATTCTTATCGCGGCGGTAGATGATTTCTTTACGGTCCGTGAAGAATTTGCTCACGTCTCGTTTGATTTCAAAGTCACGAAGGACCCGAAGTCTTCCCTGTGGGCGAATCCCCAGCCAGCCGCCCAATGCGAGCTCCAGCAGGAGAATCGAGCACAGAAGTGAAAGGAAAACGAGCGCGACCCGCGTCTTCATCTGCCACCTCAGCGAAGGATGTAGAGGATCGGCGCCACGACCGCCGTGTTACCGGCGAACAGGATGAGTGCCGCTATGAAGGCGACCAGACAGAGGAAGGGGATTAGAAAGTAAGTCTTAACCGTCTTCGGGATTAATGGTTTCTTCTGGGCCTGACTCATGGCGTTCCTCCGGATTTCATCAGTGTTTGAGACACAATGCAGTCGTGCACGACGTCTGCCATTCGCTTCGCCCCACTGACGTTCAGATGATTATCATCGTAGAAATTCTCCGTGGTGGGTGCGAACAGCGGGGCCACGTCGCAAAGAGGCTGACGGTGGGCGCGGGCGAGATCCACGATGAATGCATTGTAGAGTCGGGACAGGTGGACCAAGGAGGCGAGGTCGTGCGTGTAGGGCTTGTTCAGCGGCGTCATCCAGAACTTCCGCTTCAACTCCTCGGTGACATTCTCCTGCCAGGCGCTCGGATTTGTCAGAAAGAGGCAGCGATAAGAGGCGCGATCACAGATGCTCGCGATTTTCTCAAGCGTCGCGGCGCTCTCCCGGTTCACACGCTCCGGTCTAAGCGGGCGGACTTCTGGCCTGCGGAGTGAGTCGTGTCCCGGATGATAAGAGTTTCGATCCCAGTGGTGTTCGGTGACCACCGGTTGAGCTGTGCGGGCCGAGCCTGTCATAGTTGCCAGTCTCGTCAGAGTCCGGCCGAGCAGCGTGTTTTGAGGCTTGTAGTGCTCTGGATCCACATACCTTTCGCCCTCGCGGACGCCGAGGTCGGCAAGATACATGTGAAGGACTATTTCGTTCGCACCCAGGAGAAAGATGACCAGATCCGGCTCAAAGCTCTCGATCACCTGAAGGGTGTGAAGATTGTGAATGGCGCGCAATCCCGCCATTCCCGTGTTGATGACCTCCACTGGCTTCCCGGTGGTCGACTTCAGCCTTTCCTGAAGGAGATGCGTCCAGGTCAGGTCATCATCCAGTGCCGCGTCCTCGGTGGTGGAACCGCCGATTGCGAAGATCCTGAAGCCTTTCTTGCGTGAATAGTCGACGGGCGGTTTCGCGCGAAAGCCCATGGAGTCCGTCGTGACAACGTGGGTGCCGGTGATGCCCGGCTTGAAATCCGGACTGTGGTAATAGTTCCTCGTGATCGTATTCGGCTTTCGGGTGAAGTAAAGAATAGGAAACAAAGGTGAAAGAACGGTCTGGACAACCAGAGCGATGCCCAACCAGACCGACCAGACACGTACGGCGGGATACGGTAACAGTTGTGCAAGTAGGGGGAGGGAGTAGACGAGAAGTCCCCATTCACTCCAGGCGTCGTCGCCAGTACAGGTGCGGTATCCGAACACGAGGATGGAGAAGCCCAACAGCCCGCAAAGCAGGCGAGCGTTCCAGTGTCGTGAAACCGCTTTCTGTAGATTTCTGTGTCGAGGCAAGTCGCTGATCCCGTGTCATCATTATCGCGAGTGTGGAGAAGTCCGGCAATGGGAAGGAATTGCCGGGTTCTTGCCATTCCGACGCCTTACCCCTAACATGGAGATAGAATCGGAAATCCCATGAAGATACTCGGAATATCGGCCTACTACCATGACTCGGCAGCATGTCTCGTTTCGGACGGAAAGATCGTCGCCGCCGCACAGGAAGAGCGCTTCACCCGTAAGAAACATGACCCGCGATTTCCCGTGAATGCAATCCGCCACTGCCTGTGTGCGGCGGGTGTTTCCTTGGCGGATGTCGACTTTGTGGTCTTCTACGAGAAGCCGTTCGTGAAATTCGAGCGCCTCGTCGAGACGTATCTGGCGTTCGCACCCCGTGGATTCCGTTCTTTCGTGACGGCGATGCCAGTCTGGCTCAAGGAGAAGCTCTTCCTGAAGTCACTCCTCGAAAAGGAGTTGGGGGAGTCCTTCGGTGCGGCCCCGAAGCTCCTGTTTGCGGGGCATCACGAGTCACACGCGGCATCCGCGTTCTTTCCGTCGCCGTTTGATCGTGCTGCCGTCTTGTGTCTGGATGGGGTGGGCGAATGGTCCACGACAACCGCTTGGGCCGGTGCTGGAAACTCGCTGAAGCCCCTCTGGGAGATGCCCTTTCCGCATTCGCTCGGATTGCTCTATTCCGCCTTCACGTACTACACCGGTTTCAAGGTGAACTCCGGCGAGTACAAGGTCATGGGGCTGGCTCCCTATGGCCGACCGACTTACGTGAAGACCATACTCGACGAACTGATGGACTTGAAGCCGGACGGTACTTTCCGGCTCAATATGGACTACTTCGACTACTGCACGGGGCTTCGGATGACGAGCGAGAAGTTCCATCGCTTATTTGGTGGTCCTCCGCGCAAGTCGGAAGGCGAGTTGACCCAGAAGGAAATGGATCTCGCGCGCTCCGTTCAGGAGGTGACCGAGGAAGTGATGCTTCGCCTCGGACGGTCGATCCATGCTGAAACCGGAATGGATTCTCTCTGTCTCGCGGGAGGCGTAGCTCTTAACTGTGTGGCGAACGGGAAGCTTCTGCGTGAAGGGCCGTTCAAGAACGGAATCTGGATCCAGCCGGCGGCCGGTGACGCGGGTGGTGCCGTGGGTGCCGCCCTCTCGGTCTGGTACCAGTATCTGCAGAACCCGCGGCCGGCGCCGTCGTGCGATGCAATGCAGGGGTGCTACCTCGGGCCTTCGTTTTCGAACGACGACATCGAGAAGTTCCTGAACGAGAAGCGCATCCGGTACACGCGGCTTCCGGATGATCAGCTCTTTGACCATGTCGCGAAGGCGATGGCCGAGGAGAAGGTGATCGGTTGGTTTCAGGGACGAATGGAGTTCGGTCCTCGCGCATTGGGGTCTCGGAGTATCGTGGGGGACGCGCGTTCGCGCAAGATGCAGTCCGTGATGAATCTCAAGATCAAGTACCGTGAGTCGTTTCGGCCGTTTGCTCCTTCGGTGCTGCGGAGCCGTGTGAACGATTACTTCGAGATGAACGTCGATAGCCCGTACATGCTGTTGGTGGCCGACGTGCAGAAGGGGCGGCGTATCGCGCTGGCGCCTGGTCAGGAGAAGCTCTGGGGCATCGACCTGTTGAACGTTCCGAAGTCAGACATTCCCGCGGTGACCCATGTGGACTATTCGGCACGAGTCCAGACGGTCCATGCGGATACGAACCCGCGGTATCACAAGCTGATCGAAACGTTTGAGAAGCAGACCGGGTACGGCGTGATCGTCAACACGTCCTTCAACGTGCGCGGGGAGCCGATTGTCTGCACGCCCGAGGACGCGTTCCGGTGCTTCATGCGCACGGAGATGGATATGCTGGTCCTGGAGAATTGCGTGCTCCGAAAGGAAGATCAGGCGGCCCTCAAGAACGACTCCGATTGGCGCAAGGAATTCGAGCTCGACTGATGGGGACGGCAAAGGCGGCGACTATGGCTAAGATTACGGCTTCGGCAAGTGAGGGCGCGGCGGTAACACCCAAAACGTTGCGTCAATTCGGGTGGCTGGTTGGGGGCGGATTTCTGCTTTTTGGTGTCTGGAGCGTGTACCGGCAGGGGCAGCACTATCCATGGCTCTTATCCGTGGCTCTGCTGCTTGGAACGGTGGGGACGCTTGCTCCTCGCGCCCTCGCGCTCCCGTATCGGGGCTGGATGCGACTGGGGCACTTTCTGGGGCGCATTAATTCCGTCATTGTGCTCGGGGTGGTGTTCTTCACGCTCTTCTCATTGATCGGGAGGCTGGCGCGGCTGTTCGGATCGGATCTTCTGAAGCTGCGCTTCGATCGTGCGGCCGGGAGTTACCGATGCCCCATGCAGGCGCCGGCACGTGACCACTTTGAAAGTCAGTTCTAAACCGGAGGCACTCCATGACGGCGTTCGCGAAAGAGTTCCTGCAGTTCATGATGGCGAGGAAGAAGTACTGGCTGGCGCCGCTGCTCGTGGTGCTGATCGCGCTGGGGGCGTTGATCGTCTTCGCCCAGGGGAGCGTGGTCGCGCCTTTCATTTACACGCTGTTCTAGCGATTGGGCTGAGAACTCCCAGGTGCCCGCATTTCCGGGTAGCTTCCTGCCATCCCGGACTGGCGGGAAGGCCTCCCCTGGCCTTC
>CAYOWB010000012.1:16021-18754 GCA_964407515.1 uncultured Bacteriovoracaceae bacterium | reverse complement strand
CTGGCGCGCTTGACCTCCGGCGTCCTTGCCGAAGTGCGTTCCCCTGAGAAAAGTTTAGGCCTGACGCGCTGCTAGACCAAAAGGTGGGGGCCACCTTTAGGCAAGCCGCAGCTTCGAGCCGAGGCTCTTGTGGCGATGCCCATCGATGTGAAGCAGTTCCGCGCGTTCCTGCTCTTCCTTGCAGGCGACGCAGCAAGTAGTGGTGGGGCGAGCTTCCAAGCGGCGCAGTTCAATCTCTTCGCCGCAGGTGTCGCACTGCCCGAACGTTCCGTCTTCGATCCGGCGGAGTGCTTCGTCAATCTTCGCGGAGAAGATCGCCTCACGGTTCCTGAGGCGCATACGCATGTTCGTTTCGAGCTCGGTGGACGTCATGTCCACTTCATCGAGCATGTCGTCCCGCTGCAGGTGAAAGTCTTCATTGAGAACCGTGCGGGTATAGATGAGGTTCCTCCTCTGTTCTTCGAAGATCGCTTTGAACTTCATCAGATTTTCGCGTTCCATAGTCGACTCCTATCGTCCTTCGGTGGATGCACCCCGGTCGTCCCTTCTGGGCGAGCCAACTCCGTGGCTGCGCGACCGGATGCTGAGCGGACTCAGCCGCTCGTTCCTCAGGAGAATCCTTCTCCTTGGGGGGTAGTTGTTTATAGTTTGGGTTAGTTCTGTTCCGCCTGAAGCCCGCGCTTAGCGGTTACTCGGTCTGCGCCATCTTCTGGTGAGAAGGCGTAAGGTACGAAGGAGCTGGAGTTGAAGGGCTGCGCGTCCTGCGCTTGCGAAGGTGGTCTTTTTGCTTTCCATAACCGGCCTCCTTTCTAAGAGAGGTGAATCCCTCTCTCATGGCCTCCGATGACAAGATATTGCGAGCGATGTGCCAACGCGGTTTCGCCTTAGCTTTCCATAGGTCGTGTTGAAAACACTGACCCGTAGGTACGAAAAGCGGCGCTTTGGAACGCCGCATCTACTGAAATAATCGACAGGGCCGGAGTCAAAAGGTCACCGACGCGCGGCAGTCGAACGTGGTTTCGCTAGGTTGCACCCGGTCCGGGGTGCCTGGTGCGAAAGGGCTCCGCGAAACGACTGGGAAGTATAAGGAACAGGGCTATTGAACAGTGGTCGGGGCCAATCCTGCAAATGCAGGTCGCCGGGCTAATGTCTGAAGAGCGGACAGATCTCTCTATGCCGCTGTACCGCGTTCTTTGTTCCGGATCTGCATTAGATGGTTGGTACAGCATGGGGAAAAACCGGAGCCCCGCTTGGGCAGCTTCAAAAACGCCGACGCCGCCAGGGTCATCCCGTGGCGGCGTCGAGCTCTCGTGTGGTGGGTTGTGGATTGGGCGATCTGTTCCCCACCTCCTCACTTGGGGACGATCGACCGTAAAAATGTCAGCTCATAAAATGCGGTTCCGGTTTCTCTCTCTCCTATTCTCTGTGAGTCGTGAGGGTTTCGATTCTCTCTATTTCTCTCTTGGTCCTCTCCTTCGCCGCCGGCGATCTCTCGGCGACTACGTGTCGGAACATGAGCAACCGATGTGCCAGCGTGCCGACGTGTAAATGATCGATTTTGTTAGGGTGAGAATGAGGTGGAAACGTTTTGGCCCCAGCCGGAATGTCCAGCGTGGGGCCAAAAGGATGAACTAGATCACTGCGAGAGTGGGGCGCTCCGATTCGGCCCGACTCTGCGAAGCTCTGCGTCGCGCTTACGCGAACTTGCGCGAGAACGCTTCGCCTAGGGACTTGTGCTCACGGCCCGAAGCGGTCAGCACTTCACGGCGCTCCTGCTCTTCTTTGCAGGAAACGCAGAGCGTGGCCGTGGGGCGCGCTTCGAGACGTCGGACTTCGATGTCTTCGCCGCATTCTTCGCACTCGCCGAAGGTGCCTTCTTCGATGCGACGAAGAGCTTCGTCGACCTTCTTCAGATACAGGATCTCGCGGTTGCAAAGACGCATGCGCATCGACTGCTCAATGTCCGTCGTGGCCTGGTCCACTTCGTCGTAACGGTCGTCGGCGCAAACACTGAAGTCTTCACGCAACACACGGTCATTGAAAAGAATCGACCGGCGCTGCGCTTCGAAAATCTTCTTAAACTTCTTAACGGTATCCTTCCTCACGGCTGTTCCCCCCCCTTGAGTTCACGAATGATCAATTGACTGATCGTTTGTAACGTTTCCATGACGCCATGCCCGCGATTGGCAACCGCCTCATAGTACGGCCTCCGCATCGCGTTGAATGTCGCTTCGAGCTCCCTCACTGAAACGACGTTCGGCAAGTCCCGCTTGTTGTATTGAAGAACGAGCGGGATCTTGTTGATGTCATACCCTTGTCTGTCGAGGCTCTTCTCGAGCGACTCGAAACTCTCGATATTGGCCTCCATCCGTTCGGCCTGGCTATCGGCCACGAAGACGACTCCATCAACGCCCTTGAGAATGAACTGGCGCGAGACCTCGTAAAAGGTTTGTCCGGGAATCGTATAGAGATGGAAACGGGTCTTGTAACCGCGAACATCACCCACGGAGAGGGGGAGGAAATCGAAGAAGAGCGTGCGCTCGTTCTCGGTGCTCAGTGTGACGAGCTTTCCGCGCTGTTCGGGTTGCGTTTGTTCGAAGATGTATTGGATGTTGGTCGTCTTTCCGCTCAGGCCGGGTCCGAAGTAGATGACCTTGCAGTTGATCTCTTTGTTGGCGTAGTTGATGAAGCTCATCAGGTCATCTCCACGCGAGTCGCCGTGGCGGGGGTGGA
>CAYOWB010000012.1:14829-16011 GCA_964407515.1 uncultured Bacteriovoracaceae bacterium | reverse complement strand
CATCGCTTTTCCGATGGTTTGGCGGTCGGTGTATTCCAGCATTCCGCCGACAGGCAGGCCATAGGCGAGCTGTGTGACGCGAATGCCGGTTGGCTTGAGCAGCCGGCTCAGATAGAGCGCGGTTGCTTCGCCTTCCACGCTTGGGTTCATGGCGAGAATCACTTCACGTGCCTCCGGGTCTTCCTGAAGGCGCCGCATGAGCTCGCGAATTTTGAGTTCCTCGGGACCTATACCGTCGAGCGGCGAGAGCACGCCGTGCAGGACGTGGTAGAGGCCCTTGTGCGCGCCAGCCTGTTCAATCGAGAAGACATCAGCCGGACGCTCCACGACGCAGATCGTGTGCCGATCGCGCTCGGTGTTCGAGCAAACGCGGCATGGATCGGTGTCCGTGAAGGTGAAGCACCTGCTGCAGAGACCCGTCTTCTGCTTCGCGCTCAGGATCGCCTCCGCAAGAGAGCGGGCATAAGAGTCTTCCTGCTTGAGAATGTAGTACGCCAGGCGCGTGGCGGTTTTTTCGCCGATGCCCGGAAGCTTCGAGAGCTCAAACACGAGTTTGGAAACGGGATCAGCCATTGGACCCTCCCTTTCCCTGCTCGGTCAGCTCGATCGGGCCCAGTTCGCCCCCGAATAGTGAGCGCGCCTCGTTGATGATGGGGTGATTGCGGGCCGAGGTCTTGACTGCCGCCTCGTGCTCGGTTTTTTCGCGTTCCCGCTTCTTGGCGAGGCTCTCGCCCATGTCCTTCAGCTCGATCTTCACGCGAATCTGGAAGCCAAAGTACTCTTTGCCGTTCAGGAGCAGCTGCTCGTTGTAGACACGCGACTGAAGTTGTTCGCGGAAGTAGGAGTCTTCCGGACGCACGCAGATGATGAGCTGGCTGTCTTCCGGTGCGGGAAGATGTTCAGCTGCGCCGTTCTCAAGCAGCGAAGCGAGAAGAGGACGCGTCTTGCGGATGAAGTCGATGAAGCCTTCCCAGCTCTTTGGGCCGGTTGAGCTCGGTGCCGACGTGGGTGTTGCAGGCGGAGATACGGGCGCAGGTGCGTGAGTTGGAGCGGCCGCCGGAGCAATCGCCGCGACTGGCTGCGAGGCTTGAGTCGGAGCTGCCGGAGCGGGCGCCGCTTCCGTCGGGGATGTACCAGTCCGCTGCGACGATGCCGGAGCCTGCGGGCGTGTTCCGCCCTGGG
>CAYOWB010000012.1:11643-14763 GCA_964407515.1 uncultured Bacteriovoracaceae bacterium | reverse complement strand
CAGGACATCGAGAACGATCTTAGGTTGCGAAGCGCGGGCCACCATCTCGGTGCCATGCTGCAAAGCCTGGAAGATGAGCTCGAGTTCTTCCAGTGAGCGAAGCGCCGCGAGATCCGCGAGTTCTTTTTGCTCTTCAGCAGACAGTTCCAGTGAAGCCGATCCGCTCGCGCCGACTTTAGAGAGAATGGCGGCATGAGTGAACTCGAGCAAGCTGCGTGTGAGCAGACGTAGATCATGTCCACGTTGGTAAGCCTGTTCGACCAGATTCAACGCTTCAAGCGGCTTCCTGGAGAACACGCCATGAAGGATCCCGAGAACCGCCTGACCTTCGATCAGGCCGATGCTCTCGCGTACCGCCTGAGTGGTGAGTTTGTTGCCGGCGTAGGCGATCACCTGATCCAGGAGCGAAAGGGCGTCGCGCATGCTGCCTTCAGCCGCGCGAGCGATTAGAGCCAAGGCGCCGCTTTCCGCCTCTTGGCCCTCGGCTTGAGTGACTTCCGTCAGGCGCGACTGAATCTGAGCCATGGTCACGCGCTTCAGGTCGAAGCGCTGGCAGCGTGAAAGAATAGTCGCGGGAATCTTGTGTGGTTCCGTCGTGGCGAAAACGAAGATGACGTGGGGCGGGGGCTCCTCAAGCGTCTTGAGGAGCGCGTTGAATGCCGCCGTCGTCAGCATGTGCACTTCGTCGATGATGTAGATCTTTTTGTTGCCTGAAGCCGGGAGGTACTTGGCGTTCTCGCGGATTTCGCGGACCGCATCGACGCCGTTGTTCGAGGCGCCGTCGATTTCAATGACGTCGACGCTGGTACTCGTCGAGATCTCTTTGCAGCTTGGGCATTCGTCGCAAGAGCGTAGGCGCTGCGTGGTTTCATCCCACTGAGCATTGGGGCAGCGCACTGCCTTGGCGAAGATACGGGCGATCGAGGTTTTGCCGATTCCGCGCGAACCGGTGAGGAGATATGCCTGATGAATGCGATCACTGCGGATCGCGTTCATGAGTGTACGCACGATGTGGCCCTGACCCACGATGTCCGAAAACTGCGCGGGCCGCCACTTTCTGGCTAGTACTACGTAGGATGCCACTCCCCACTTCCCCCAAAAATTGAAGCCGCACATTACTGCGGGGCATTCTTATAAACAAGCGGAAATATTGGGGTTTTGACCTGGTGCGCTGGCGCAGCGCAAAACGCAACGAATCTGGCGGTTTGATAGATGAGGCGCCCGCCAAGCGGGCGTTCAGCTAATTCACTATCGTCGCGGTTGAGGGAAGTGTCCCCAGTTGCTTGTGAGGCTCGACCGCTTGCTCCATCTCGTTGAGGACGAACTTGGAAAGAAGTTCGCGCAGCGCGGCGGCTTGAGACGCCAGTTCCCGCGAGGCCGATGCTGACTCTTCAGCCGCCGCCGCATTTTGTTGCGTGGCTTGATCGAGCTGCGAGAGACCGGCCGTGGTTTGCGAGATGCCCTGCGCCTGTTGCTGGGACGCTGTGGCGATCTTGTCGACCAGTTCGGAAAGCCTTACGGCGCTTGCGACGATCTCATCAAAGGCCTTTGTCGTTTCTTCGGTGATCCGAAGGCCGTCTTGGACCTTTCGCGATGCCGTCTCGATCAGTTCCGCCGTTTCCTTGGCCGACTTCGCGCTTCGTCCGGCCAGGTTTCTCACTTCATCGGCGACGACCGCGAAGCCCTTGCCGTGCGTTCCGGCGCGCGCCGCTTCCACCGCGGCATTCAATGCGAGCAAGTTGGTCTGAAATGCGATGTCGTCGATCACCTTCATGATCTTCGCGATTTGCTGACTCGCTTCTTCGATGTCATGCATCGCTTTCAGCGTCGTGACAATTCTCTGTTTTCCGCTCTCGGCTTGGGTGCGGGTGGCTCCCGCAAGCCCGCTTGCCGTACCTGAGTGCTCGGCGTTCGTCTTGATTTGACTGCCGATCTCGGTCATTGAGGCGGAGATCTCTTCCAGCGAGGACGCCTGTTCTGACGCTGTTTGGGAAAGTGATTGGCTGGTGGAGTCGATTTGCGAAGCGCCGACTGCCACCTGTTTCGACACTGAATTCACCTCGGATAATGAGTGATTCAGTCGTTCGACCATTCTCTGGAGGGCGGCTCCGAAGCGGTCCTGGCTCGAGGAGATTCTGACTGAAGCGCGCAGGTCGCCCTCGGCGATCTGGTTCAAGATGGTGATCCGCTCGCTCAAGATTGCCTGCATTCGGTTCGTGGACGAGATTAGCTGGCCAATCTCGTCCTGGCTGTTCTGCTGTAAGGTCTGGCCATCGATGCTCCCGTCTGCGATCCGGTTTGCCACCTGAACGATGGAGTTCAGCGACCCCGCGAGTTTTTTTGCTACCAGATAGGAGATCAGTAACGCGAATCCGGCGGCGCCTATGATGAAGGCAATGACCAGAAGTCGGATACGGCCGATAGCGTGGAACAATTCGCTTTCAAGCGTACCCGCGGAGACGATCCAATCCATCTCCGGAATGTAGTCAAACGCGGTGATCTTAGTACGGTCTCCTGATCCGCCTTGGGCTCGGGATTGATAGGTCATGCTGCCTGCTTTTCGGCGGATGATCTCCTGTATGCCGCGTTCGTCGGAGCGGTCTTGCCCTTCGAGTGAGGGGTGAATGATCTGCTTTCCGCTCGACTCGAAGACTTGTCCGAAACCCGTTTCCCCGATCTTCACCGACAGGATCGCGTTTCTAAGTGCCGAGATATCGGGGTTGATCCCGTTGAAAATCGCTCCGACAATTTGTTTCGTTTCGGCGTCCCTGACGGGGCGATATGCGGTGATATACCAGGCGCCCATCACTTTCGCGCGCCCGTGGAACACTTTACCTTCCATCACCGTTCTGTAGACCTCCGAAGAGACTGGGATATAGGTTCCCACGGCCCGGCTCCCGTCAGCCTTGGGGACGGTCGTTGCGATGCGAAGCAGTCCCTGCGGGATGACCTGGAAGATCGTCACTGCTCCGCCCACCATCTTCACGGCGCTATCGACGAACTGAGTGTCGTCGTAAAGGTAGCGGCCGTTTAACAGGAGATTCGGGATGGTGATCTCCGACGCCTGATTCGAATTCTGATCCAGTACCTGAAGGCTGCGCGACGACTTACCGACCGTGA
>CAYOWB010000012.1:10656-11633 GCA_964407515.1 uncultured Bacteriovoracaceae bacterium | reverse complement strand
CATTGTGGAGCATCCAGTCGATAACATCGAGATTCTTAGCGGTTCGGTCTTTGTTGATCTCGTAATAGGTTTGGATGTTCTTCTTCATGAGAAGAACGGTATTGGCCAGGGACTGGTGAATCTGCTGTTACAGAGCTTGATGGGCGACCCAGTAGGTCGCACTGCCCAGGATGACCGCGATACCGGTGATCAAGCCTCCAAATTTCAGGAGAAGCTGATGACGAAGCTTGAGGTGCGACAGTGCGACGAGCGACATGGGGTGTTCCTCCGAAAAAATAGTCTGTTCAAATAGTTTCACAGGACTTGCTAGCGAGCGGCAAACTTTTTTTGTGGAGGAATTGTTGCGGGATTCAAAGTGTCCTGTAGTGGTTAGGAACTATTTGCCGGGCAGGGCACTATGGGGCACAAACTGCGCCCTGGAACCGGCCCTTCAGTGCGTTGCAATTCAGCAGGACTTCGTCGGCCGAGAGTCCGCGACTATAAAATCTGACGACTGAAATATCGCCGGTGAACCATTCGTTGTTCGTCGGGTCGTTGCCGAGGTACGCCTGCGTGTAGGTCCGGGGGTTGCTCAG
The DNA here is from genome assembly GCA_964407515.1 of uncultured Bacteriovoracaceae bacterium. Classification (GTDB taxonomy): domain Bacteria; phylum Bdellovibrionota; class UBA1018; order UBA1018; family UBA1018; genus CAYOWB01. The sequence goes on along the minus strand of CAYOWB010000012.1, from coordinate 11,058 downwards.
CGTCGCGGTGCCTGAGGCCTTGGCGGCTCCGTTGACGTAGAGTGTGGTCTTACTTCCGTCGAACGAAAACACCATGTGAGTCCACGCGTTCGCGGTAATAGGCGATGACGTCATAAGCGTCACGGGAGTGGTGTTCTCCAGATAGACAAAGGGTTGCAGTGTCAGCAGTCCGAAGTACAGGCCATGGCTTTCTCCGGCCGGACGAGTACTGATCATCGGAATCTCCGGCCCTCCCGGAGATCTGAACCAGGTTTCCATGGTGAACGGACCGGTGAACGGGAAAGAGGTCGGAACGTGGACGCGGTCGTCCGTTGCGTCAAAGCTCAGTCGATAGGGGTCGGTTGCGGCGCCAGTCCCGTTCCAGCCAGACGCTGCACCGCAAGCGGAAAAGTTCTCGAGCGC
>CAYOWB010000012.1:4840-10641 GCA_964407515.1 uncultured Bacteriovoracaceae bacterium | reverse complement strand
CGAGCGCGCCTGTACCGTTCGAAGATCCAATCTGAAACCACGTGAGAGCGTTTGCAGCACACCCGCTCGAATGTGATTGCATCCTCAGGTTGGCGAAGGTCGCGTCGAAATCGTGCATCAGACCCGAAGTGACGATCGCTTCGCGAGCCACCGGGCGATGGCGATCGACGGTCGCTTCGAAGTTGGTCCTAACCTCCGCTTCCGTCAGGGCGCGGTCGTAAACCGCGACACGGCTAATGCCGCCCACGAAGCTTTCGACATTCGACGGATCGAAGCCCAAGTGTGAGACCGTGGAGGTGTGGGGTTGCGTCATTGAAGCTGCAGCAGTTCCATCGAGGGCCCCGTTCAGGAACATTCGGCCGGTGGTCCCATCAAAAGTGTAGGTGAGATGGGTCCAGCCATCCTGGATGTAGGAGGTATTGCTGGTGATTGCACCAACGCCCGCCTGGAATAGGAATCCTTTGCCGCCTGACGTGCCGAAGTAGGGACCGTGATGGAGGGTGTCCCTGCCTGTGAATACCGGCGCCTGCCATGAGTTATTGGACTTAAACCATGACTCGATGGAGTATGGCCCCGTGAACGGTAGGGAGCCGTAGACCTTGACCGATTGTCCCGAGAGTTGCAGCCGGTAGGGATTGCCCGGTGTTCCATCGCCGTTCCAGCCCGAGAGGAGGCCGCAGGCGCCAAATCCGGTAAGAGCAGTCATCAAGCTTGCGGGCGACAAATCGAACCAGGACAAATCCGTCGAGGTGCATCCTGCAGGATATCCGAGCGTTCCTCCACTGGCTAGCGAAGCGTCCAGTTCTAACCGGAGGCCGGTTTTCACTGTGTTCAGCGAATGGCTCCGGAAGCGGTTGGCCGTCGCGTCGAAGTCGTTCTTGATGACTGTGCCGGTGCCGGCCGCGGTAGTGCCGTCAGAGGTGCCATGGACTTTTATGTCGGCGACGGCACCTTGCCAGGAATTAGCGCCGGAAGAGCTTGCTCCGACGATGAGATTAGTCGTGGGGGTAAACGTCCGTCCTGGTGAGACTGAGCACTGTTCTTGTCCGTTCAGGAACAGCTTCGATGTGGTGCCGTCCCAGAGGGCCGTGACATATTGCCAGAGTCCGGCGCGAAACGAAGGTGGGGTCACGCAGGTATTGAAAGCGCTCCCGTTGAAGATTTCTTTCATCTGGTGGGAGGTCAGGGCATAGGTGAAGAACGCCAACTCATCGAGGCGTCCATTGATGTAATAACCGATACTGGGGTACGCCCCGATTCTCAGCTGTTGATCGGGGTCCGTCCAGCTGAGGGACTGCGTTCCATCCGCCGCTCCGTCCAAATAGAATGTGACGCTGGACCCATGCGCCGAGAAGGCGATGTGATGCCAGCTGTTGAGCGTTACCGGGGTGTTTGAAAGAACATAGGCCACCGCGGCGGTATCACCGAGGATCAGTTTTCCCTGATCCGCGGGAGCGTGAGCCATTCCGGCCACGGCGAAGTAAAACCCCCCCGCCCCGGCGCGTTTATCCATAATGTGTGTACGCCAACCGGGGTCGTAAGCGTTCAGGTAGATCCATGCGGAGCCTGAGATCTTTCCTCCCGCCGCCGCGTCTGGTGTCGCAAGTGATGCCGAGTGAGGAACAGTGAGGTATCCGCTGCCACCGTCGAACGATGCCGCGGTGTTTGAGTCTGATGCGAAAGCCCCCGGCGCGCCGAGCGTCACGCCAGCAGAAGTGTAAGTGCCGTGGTTTGCATTACCGCTGAGGTCGTAGGCTGTCGTCCCGCCCCTTTCATCAAGGCGCCAGTACCCTGCAGGAAGCGCGGCTACGATGGCGTTGGGATGGAATATTCCCCGTCCGGCGTCGTGGTGTTTCTTGATCTGTGCTGTTGTGAGCGCGTGTTCATAGACTGCTACTTCTTGCACCTGGCCTTCGATATTCTGGAAACCGTTGACGATGTAGCCGATCTGACAGCAGGGTCCCCCGGTGTTTTGCGCCGGCGTTACGGTGGCGCCGGAAAGGACGATTTCGCCGTCAACGTGAATGCGGAGGTTCTGGCGGTGCGGCTCGCGGACGAGAGCGATGTGATGAACGTTGCCGATCTGGATCGGTGGGGTCGGAAGCGCGGTCGGCATAATGCGGAAGTTTCCGCCGTCGTGCGTGGCATACTCGATCTGCCCGCTTGGCAAAATGCCGATCATGTATGTCAGGTCAGTGCCCATGCCACAGCGGATCAGTGACTGCTCTCCCGGATACTGATCGAGGCGAGTCGGACGGAACCACGCTTCCACGGTCAGTGCGTCCGGCTTGGTCCAGGATAGTCCGCAACCAATTGCAACGCCGCCGTTGGTGAATAGCATGGAGCGCTGGTCATCTTCAGCCGTGAGAGAGCTTTGATTGACCGTATAGGAGCCCTGAAGCGTGCCAGAATTCGGGACAGGGGCAACCGGATTCGAGTAGTCAGTAACGCCGGTTCCGGCTGTCTCATTGAGCCTCCAATAGCGGCTCGGGCCGTCGGCCTGAACGATCGCAGCGTATTCACGCTTGCCAATGGACAGCTCCAGGGACTGTGCGTTCAAGCCGGAGTGTTGAAGGACAAAGTCCGGATTCGTGCCACTGGTGTTCGCGATAACTCTGCGCTTTGCGGCGGTACTGGTGTCATTCGGTTTTACCCAGCCTGAAAGCCTCAGTTTTGTTTGTCCTGAGAGGACCACTCCTAAATTCATTTGATCGCTTCCGGAGAATGCAAGCTGGTACGGATTCATCGCGGTGCCGTTCCCTAGCCAGGGGTTTGTCGCAGTAAATCCGCTACTCAGGAATCCGCTAAACGCAGCCTTCAGGTCCAGCCAGGCAAGCGTAATGATGTCGAGCGGGCTCCCGTCAAGGCGTGGGATTGCCGGGATGGTGAGCAATGCCGCTGAGGGGCCCGTCGTAGAGAATGCCGCATCTAGCCCGGCGAGCAGGTTGGTGACAGAATAGCTTTCCCGAACCGAAGCATGCCAAACTTCGGTGTCAGAGCCCCCGTCTCCGTCGCTGACGGTGATCGTGAACTTATAGGTTCCTCTTTGATTAAAGGTTGGCTGCCAGTTCAGGCGCGCTGTCCGGGGCACCGGGAAAGTGATCCAAGCCTTACCGTGTCTCGTCACTCCGTCTGAAGTCACGAGTGAAGGGAGTGCAGCGCAGGGAGTCCCCGCAGCGGCATGGTTGGGATCGCTTGAGTGGAGGCCGACCGTTTCGTAGGTGCAAGTGAACGTCAGTGCATCCGCGGTATCAGCATCGGTAGCGGGGAAATCGATGGAATAGTTCGCTCCTTGCGTCAGCGGCTCGTCGCTTCCGTCGAAAGGAAATAGGCGGTCTGCCGGTGTCGACAGAATCGGATTCTGATTCGTGACCGTGATGGCCGCGGTATCCGTGACGGTACCCACTGTCCCGATTGTCGCGCTGACGGCATTGGCTGTTCCGGCCTTCGTGCCGGTGTAAGTCGCGGTATATGTCCCATTGTTCAGGTCCGTGGTGGAGGAAATCGTGCCGACGCTTTGGCCTGCCGTAGTCGCTCTGGCAAACGTCACGCTGAGGCCTCCTGTCGTAATCGTATTTCCGTAGCCGTCTTTCGCTGTTAGCGTGACTGTTGAGGCCGCTCCTTTCAAAATGGAGCTGGTGTTTGCCGTCACCTCGGACTGAGCCACGGATACTGTTCCGGGGGTCACATTGAACGGAACGCTCACTACGCTCAGCGAGCCGGCGGTCGCAGAAAGCTTGTAGCCGGTAAACGCCTTGTTTAGCGTGATATTATTAAAGGTAGCCACGCCACTGACTGGTGTCCGCGTGAGTGTTCCACCGAGTGTAACGGCGCCTCCGCTCGGATCGGTATCTATGGCAAGGACGACGTTCGTCCCAAATCCCGTCACGACGTTTCCCAGCGCATCGCGCGCTTCCACCGTAATGCTCGGACTGACCGGAGAGCCTGCAGCCACGCCCGTAGGTTGTTGGGTGAACACGAGGGATGTCGCCGCTCCAGGGGTGAATGTAACGTTGCCTCCTGCCTTCGAGATCGGCGCCGTGATGCTCAATGTTTTCGTTTCAGCCTTGGTCGACGTTAAGGCGCAGGTCGATACGCCGCTCGGGTTCGTGGCGGAGCAGGCTCCGTAGGTGTTGTTCGTGCCGGAAGCCGAGAACGCCGGAACGATGTCCGCGACACCATTGTTCGATGCGTCTCTCAGAGTGATTGTCACCGTTGAAGTAGCCACCCCGTTCGCCACCACCGGGCCTGTGCCTGTAATGGTGGAATTGGCCACCGAGATGTTGCCGGCGATAGCGGTCGCGGTGAAGGTGATGCTCGAGGGTTTTCCGGGAAGGGTACCGCTCGTTTTTCCAACTACGACGGTTTGAGCACCCGCTGAGCTTCCTAGCGTCCACGTTGTCGAGAGCGTTCCGTCCGCTCCTGTCAGCCCGGTCGTCGGTGAGACAGAGCCTCCGCCAGTGGCGACGATGAAGGTAAGTGGAACCCCGGCGACCGCTAACCCGCCACTATCGACGACTTTCACCTTCAACACTTCCGGAAGGGCAGTGCTGGCAAGGCTCATTTGCGCGTCACCGCTCACGAGCACGATGTGGTGAGCGCGGTCCTCGCCTGAAAGGCCCGGATGATATCCGGGATTAACGACGGAGGAAGAGTACTGCCCCCCGAGCGGGTTACAGCCGCTTGCGCCCCAGGCGAGTGCCGCGAACAGGGTGAGTGCAGAGATTCGGACTTCCAGCGACAGAACCATCATTCGCCGATCTTCCAACTCCATCCGAACTCAAGGCCCAAGTCAGCACGCGTCTCCGACGCAATCGAAGTGTCCTGCTTCTGTTTTTCGTAGAAAACCCCTAGTCGCCAACGTGCCGCACGGGTTTCTTGAGTCAGGTCTATTTTACCATGGAAAGCGTAGCCAGCGCGAGCGGAGTAGGTCTGCGGTGACGCAGGTAAAAGCGCCCCAATCCTCAAATCTGCTCCAACGGTGAATGGACGAAGCTTCAGGAAGCTCCAGTGTGTTCCGACACCCGCGTTGACCGTTTGGACCTTGTCGATCGCAAGCGTAGAGATCGAAGCGGATCGCTGGTGTGGCACTTCGGCCACTCCTGCGTCCGCGCGTGCGGACAGATCTTTCGACCATTGGTAACCCATGCCTGCGCAGAGTCTTCCGTAATAACCGCTAGCCCCATCCAGCGTTATATTGGAGGCTTGCTGCCACGTGACTCGAGTCAATCCGGCGCATGCGAAAGTACTGAAGTGAGATGACCAGTGCTGGGCCCACTCCACATTCATTCCGTAGTTGAGCGACGAGAGAAGAACGGAGCTCGCTCCGCTTGCCGCTTCCACGCCATCGATGCGTGCGAAGGAGAGTCTCGGTGTGATCGAAATCTCGCTGTAACGGGTGACTTCTTCAAACGTCGAAGGCGTCGGTGATGGTGTCGGCAAGGTATTCGGGGCGGAAGCAGGAGCCGTGCTGGAGACGGGGTTCTCCATCAACAGCGGGACGGGGTTGGGCCGCGGTGACGGTTCCGGGCTGAAGCTCGGACTCCAGCGTGGCAGGGAGTCAGAGTCATGGATGCTATTCAAGCCGGTTTTGATCTCAGGAACCGGCTCTGTCTTGGGCGCGGGCGCCGTCGGAAGTTCTGGCTCAGGCGCTCTTGCGGGCAACTCCTCCGCAGGTGTTTCCGAAGTGGGGATCGGAGCGGGGACCGAAGCGGGCTTTCGTTCGCTCGAGGGTGCAGTGACCCGTGCGATGCCTGGTTTGCAATAGGGGATCCGGCTCATGGCGCTCAGAGTGACGAACT
>CAYOWB010000012.1:0-4797 GCA_964407515.1 uncultured Bacteriovoracaceae bacterium | reverse complement strand
CAGCTCAACGATGACACCGGCGCGGATGAAGTCGCCATCCTTTTCAATGCGATCTGCGTTGAGCTGGCGTGTGCGTTCGACGTTCCGGCCCTTGCCCCACAGCGGACAGATTCCAAGAACGTTCAGGATTTCACCGAGGTGATCACCAGGCTTAACCCGGTATTTGAGGGTGTGCGGCTCAGCTGCATGCCCCAAGACCAACAGCCAGGGGCTTCCGAGGACGAGGCTGCTCACCACAATCGACCAGGTCGCCGTCAGAAAGGCCGCTCGAGATGCCGATAAACGAGGCCGGTATTCCACGTATGTCGTTTCGGCAAAAGCTGGGAGTGGCTTGATGAATTCGTGATTGTTTCTTGATGCAGGGTGCGGATTTAGGCTTAGAGGACTATCCGGCGGACACAGGCAGCGTCAAGATGAAGCACGTGCCTTGTCCAGACCGCGATTCGACACGGATCGTGCCTCCGCAGGCATTGACTACCTGGCGGCAGAAGGGGAGTCCGAGTCCGGTTCCCATCGTTTCCGGAGGAACATTCGCTCCGGGTTCCCTGGTGGTGAAGAATGGCTCGAAGACTCGCGGCAGGTGTTCCTCTTTGATGCCATGACCCGTGTCCGAGATTTCGATTCTCGCCTGCCACGCTCCAGGAGGGCTGGTCTCTTTCGCGGTGCGGATCGTGAGGGTGCGTACCTGCGAATCCACCATGGCTTCCAATGCATTTTTGTAGATGTTGGCGATGCACTGGCTGAACAGGGACGGCTGAATTCGAACCTTTAGAGTATCCGGTGCCTCCCAGTGCTTCACGACCTCGACTTGCCGATTGAGGAGCTGTTCCGAAGCGCGAAGGAATCGCAGCTCCTGCCTGAGAATCTCGTTTAGCGGGACATCCGTAAGTCCATGGTTATTCCGTTGCTGACTTGGAGTGAGGATGCCGCGGATGATGTTTTCGAGGCGCGCGATGCCCATTTTCAGAAATTCGATCCTGGGTTCAGTCGAGTAGTACTCGGAAAGGCTGTCCGCCGTTGTCCGAAGGATCTGGAGCGGCGATTTCAGATTATGAACGAGTTGGGCCGCGTGCATCCCAAGCGTGGCCATATTTTCGTGCGCGACGAGCTGTTGCGTTCGCAGTTCGACTTGGCTTTCAAGATTCTCCGTGAGGCGTTCCAGTTTACGCCGGTAGGTGAATTGCGTGAGATGGCTGTGGTAGACGATCCGGGAAATGACCAGGCAAACGACTGTCTGAATGCTTGCCTCCACCTGCAGGCTCAGATGGTGGGCAGGGACTTCAGGTGAAGCGTAGGTCAGCCAGGCGAACGTGGCCTGGATTCCGGGGAAGAAAAGGAGTGCTATGCTGAAGGGCTGGACCATGGTGGCTGCAATCGCCGCCAAACCCACGATCAGGGAGGTGATGGGGAGCCCTAAGCGGGTATTCAGGGCGGCGTCGATGGAGAACATGAGGCCGGTGCTGATGATCATTCCCAGAAGCAGAGGTGTACGAAACCGCGCTGTTCCCTTCTTCCTTGCGCAGATGTCGACCAACCAGATGATTGCTAGGACCGCCAGATAAACGAGGTGGAGGGTGAGGAGGTTGACGTAGAGCGGATTGATGTGGACCATGGCGTAGTAGTTCCATAGGCACACCAGGGTGGTGGCGGGCACAATAAAAGGAAGGAACACTCGTGCTCGTCGGTAGTTGACCGAGCGGAGCTCCGATCGGAAAAGTCGCGCCTCTTCTTCCGAAAGAGGTGCCACGGACAACTGCTCCATACGACCTCTGTAGCGGCAATATAGCCGCCCGGTAAAGTGGAAATCTTGCGCTGCGCCAGGTCTCTCGTGCCGTTAGACATCTCTCGGACAGGAAAGATTTTGCGTTTCTGACGCCTCGTGCTAGAGCAGGCGATATCCTTTCAGCCATTCTGGCGGTCCCAAGGGTTTTTTAGGGGGTTCTTATGAACAGGATTCTTTTTGTGTTGGTGTCGGTGATGTTTGCTCTTCCGGCTTTCGCGGCTGGAAAGTTCGATTGTGAAAACGGGATTTCGAAGCTGCAGTCCAATGCGGTTCTTTTTGGTTCCGTGGATCGCGCGGCCGCCCAGGCCCGCTTCGGTTCTTCCAGGATCGTGAAGACCGGAAAGATCTTCAATGCCTACAAAGTTCAGTCGTGCCTGAATCGTACGGATGAAGTCCAAGCTGTCTCGGTTCACTTCAAGGTGAAGGCGAAGAATCAGGTTACGGGTGTGACGCAAGTCTATGCCTGTCTTGCCAAGCAGAAGCGTGAGCGCGCCGAAAGCGGGCGTTGGGCAAGCTGGGCGCAGGTTCAGACTTCCTGCCGCAAGGCTCAGGATCAGAAGTCGGGCGACAGTACCCTGGGCGCTCCGTATGCTTCGGTCCAGCATGCTCCTTACTATGACAGCCACGACGACGTATACGATCCTTACTACTATGATCGTTCGCCGAGCTTCGATGTGACTGACCGTGCGGCTCCGTACCTCGATCCGTCCACTGGCGGCTCTCGCGGCGACGGCTCGGGTGGCTCGTACGGTGGCAATGGCGGCGGCCCCTACTATGATGGTGGTAGCGGCGGTGCCTACGACGAGTGGCACTGAGCCTCGTTATTCTCCTGGATTTCCAGGGCCATCGTCCGAATCCGGACGGTGGCCTTTTTTTCGCGTGTGTCCCTCGAGACACATCAGTAGACGCCTGTTTAGTTCTTTAACGGGCGATCAATGTCTGAACCCCTCTCCTCGCCTCTGAGTCGGAATTGCGCTGTAGCCTCGCTGGTTAATCCGCGGCACGACGGTTGCTTAATCTAAGCTCAAACACGAGAGAGGACCTTTATATGAAACGCCCCATGACCTATGCCCTGATCTTTGCTTTCAGTCTGCTTCCGGCGACCGCGAGCGCGGACCGGATCATCAAAGGCTCGATTCGGATGACTATCGATGATCCCGCCAATCCGGGACAGTTGAAGAAACGAAGCATCGAGCTTAGCGTCCAGAAGAACACGGACCGTGTGTTCTGTGGTGACGCCATCATTCAGTTCATGACTGAACGTCTCAAGACGTTCACTGTGGCCGAACGTGACCGTGTTTTCGGACGCCTGAGTGAGATCGTGATTAAGGAAGTACGCGGAGGGATCACCGGGAAGCCCGAACCTCAGCATAGCTACTCGGCCAAGAGGAAGAAGCTCGTCATCGAGTTCAAGCGCGATCGCTCGCGCAGTGGCGTGAACTACTGCAGCCTGGTGCGCTTCAAGAACGACGTCTGTCATTCTGGACCGGTATGCGAGGTGTGGAACCGATTTGACCAGTGGTCCGGCCGTCAGGATGCCTTCAACATCATCGACCTGAGCCCCGGTTCCCGCACCGGTCAGGATTCGTCCGAAGATGAAGACGAAATGTTCCGTAGACGCTGGCAGCAGCTTTTCCAGGGTGCCGCTTCGGCTCCTGAGAAGGTAAAGGCTAGCACGACGAAGAGTGACAAGCCGTCGCAGCCTGAAGGTGTAGTGAACTTGGGAGGAAGCGCTCCGGCCCCGGCTGGCGCGGCATCCGCCCAGTAAGCAAACGTTAACCCCTCAATACAATCAGGTATTGAAAATCGCTGAAGCCGATGTCACACTCGCGGGGCGTGAGTGGATGTCGGCTTCAGTGTGATTTTGGATGCATCTCCGTTTTCTGGAATGACAACGGCCTCTTGTCCCGGGTGGACTGCGGGGGCGCGTTTGGCATCCAGGGTGGGGAGGGTCCGTTTCTCGCTGGAACCGGAGTTCCTGACTCATTCACTCCATACATCGGGCGTCTGCGCGAGTACCTGGATCAGGGCGACCCCCTTCCGGAGACCCCTTGGGACAAGATCGATACGACCGGGATGAGCGAGTTCCAGGTTCAGGTCTATCGCGCGATCTCCGTCATTCCACATGGGGAAACCCGGACCTATGCCTGGGTCGCGAAGCGCATCGGCAAGTATGCGGCGGCTCGTGCAGTCGGTCAGGCGCTTAAGAAGAACCCACTGCCCATCATCATTCCGTGTCACCGCGTGGTGGCGGCTGAAACTCTGGGGGGCTTCATGGGGTTAGTGGATGAGAATTGCCCGGAGATGCGCCTCAAGCGGCATCTCATTTCGCTCGAATCCACTTATGTGAATCCCGTATTTCCGTTCCTCGCCGGCAGCTGGATGCAACCGCAGGGACTTGAATTAGCGCCTGCCGCCGGCACCGCTGGCGCTGTTGCCTGAGTCGGAAATCTGCTTCTTATACAAGTCGCGCCAGCTTCTCCCAGTCCGGGCCTTGGGATCGACCTGGAACCGTCTCACCGCGTTCACATGCTCTTCGAAAGTGCGGGTGAACTCATGCGTGCCGTCGTTGTGAGAAACAAAGAACAGGAAATCGGATTCGGTCGGATGAAGGGCGGCTTGGATTGCCTCCCGCCCCGGATTTCCGATCGGCCCCACGGGGAGGGCCGGGATTACATAGGTATTGTACGGCGTGTACTTGCTTAGATCCTCGCGGCGGATGTTTCCCTGATATCTTTCCCACATCCCATAGATGGTGGTGGGGTCGCTCTGCAGACGCATCCGCTTCTTGAGCCGGTTGTGAAAGACGGAGCTGATGATCGGGCGTTCCGCGCCATATCCCGTCTCTTTCTCGATCATCGAGGCGAGCGTGATCACCTGATGGCGGGTCATCTTCATGAGATCCGCGCGGCTTTGAAGCTCAGGGCTCCAGACGCCCTGGAACCGCCGGACCATGTGGCGAATCATCTCTTCCATGGGCGTCGTGTGATTGAAGAAATAGGTATCAGGAAAGA
>CAYOWB010000011.1:38974-40796 GCA_964407515.1 uncultured Bacteriovoracaceae bacterium | reverse complement strand
TCAGCAGATCCTCCAGCGCTACAAGGAACTGCAGGACATCATCGCGATCCTGGGTATGGACGAACTCTCGGCGGAAGACAAAGTGGTCGTCGCGCGCGCGCGCCGGCTGCAGCGTTTCCTGTCCCAGCCCTTCACCGTTGCCGAGCAGTTTACCGGTTACAAAGGCAAGTTCGTGAAGATCGAGGATACCATCCGCGGCTTCAAGGAACTGTGCGAGGGCAAGTACGATCACTTGCCTGAGCAGGCCTTCTACATGGTGGGCGGCATTGAGGAAGCGGTCGAGAAGGCTAAGACCCTCGCAGGATAAGGCGGAAGCATGGCGGAATACCTCAAGCTCTCGATTTTGTCCCCGGTCCGCGGGTTAGCCAAAGACCTGGAGGTGAAGTCCATCACGCTCACTGGAAGCGAAGGCCAGATCCAGGTATTGCCTGGCCACGTTCCGATGGTCGGCGTCCTCGAAACTGGCGAGTTCACGTATGAGTCTCGCCAGGGCGAGAAGGTCGGAGGCTTCATCTCCACGGGGTTTTTCGAGGTTCGCGAGGATACCGTTCATGTCATGGGCGAAACGATCGAGCTGGAAGCAGAGATCGATGTCGCCCGCGCCAAGGCGGCTCAACAAAAAGCCGAGTCCATGCTTCACGAAGCCGGGCTCGACGAAAAGACGTTCCGCAAATACGAGCTAAAGCTTCAGCGGGCCATCATCCGACAAGGGATTGGGCACCGGCGGGGACCGTCTTAAGCAGTAGGCGTTTTTTGCCGTCTTGCGGGCTTGCCGGAAGCTGTTACGCTTAAGGTATAGGAGCAGTAAACGCGCAATTTTATGTACTCCATGGAACGGAGTTCGAACAGCGCTGTACGAGTTCTTCGCACGGGAGTGGCCACCTTCGCGGTGGCTGCAGCGTTGTGTACTCTTGGCTCCGCGACGCTTCTCCATCTGCTGAATCAGGGTCCGAAGGTCGAAGTCAGCGTGAGTGATCTCGCGTGGTGGACCGGCGTTCGCGTTGCCGTGGAAAAGCCGGCGATTGTCCCTGAATCCGCGCCGGTCCAAGACAAGATCGTTCAAACCCAGGCGGCTCCCGTAGTTCCGGTGGTTCGGGTTGTTCAGAAGAAGCCCGTGAAGAAAGCCGTCCCAGTCAAGGCTGCCGTCGCCTCAGCCGCAGCCGTCACCGTGGTGGAAGAGGTGAAGGCCTCCGAAAGCGAAGCGGAGAAGATGCGGAGTCTGCATTCGATGCTCCGGCTTCGCTTTACGCTCGCCACTTTGGACGTGACTACTCAGAAAGAAGTGACTACTCAGCTCGCGGACCGAGGCGGCGAGGGCACGAAGCCGAAGAAAACTCCCAACAAGCGCTCGAACAAGAAAGCCAGCCTCGTAACAGTGGCTGTGAAGGAACGAAAGGCAGAACCGGCGCCGGAACCCGTGAAGGACGAGGCTCCTGTCCTGGCCATGACCGATCTCGTTCCGTCCGAAAAAGTTTCTCCGTCGGCGGATCAACGCGGAATCAGGATGCCCGCTGACGTGGATACCCACTCTGCGGATGCCCTGGCGATGGCGCCGACCCCCGAGATGGCGAAAGAAGATTCCACCCATCGGGCTGAACAAATGGCGCAGGTCAGGATGCCGGCGGCGACCCATCATTATAATGATGGTGAGACGCAGCACCTGGCGGCCTCAGTAGTCCGACAGGAAAGAGCCGAGGAAGCAGGAGCGTCGGACCAGGACGTTGCTCAAGCCGATGCGACGGGATCATCCTCGTTCGCAGTATTGAATACTCAGCGCCCTGACTATCCAGGCGCTCCTCTTCGGGTTGAGTATTCAGCGCCG
>CAYOWB010000011.1:34263-38961 GCA_964407515.1 uncultured Bacteriovoracaceae bacterium | reverse complement strand
AAATTCCGGCTGAGTACTCATCGAAAAAGGACGACGGTCGGAAGGTCAGAAGCCTTACCGGCGACGAAACAAAGGTTCAGGTATTTGACTGGACGAAGGATCTGTCTGGAATCCGCGCCTGGACGGTTTCTCATGAGGGCGTGGCCGAGGACCAGCATGGACGTTGGATCCGTGCCGGAGCTCCGCACCACTGGGACACGCTGGCCTGGAAGAACCTCACCTCGGATAACATTCCTCTGATCTCAGACAACAACGCCGCGATGGCGAAGGCCAGCGACGACGCCGGAATCGTCTTCGGTTGGATTCCCTCCGACTGGACAGTGAGTCTCGCTGCTCGTGCTGATGCTGCCATCTATATGGACAATGAGGCGTCCGCGCCGATCGGCAGCAAGACCTTCATTCTCTTCAATGTTGTGCCTGGCGCTCCCATTATTTCGGGAGTGAGCTCAAATGGTGACAAGATCGGGGCGGTTGCAATCCCCGTGATCAACCGCACCGCCACCTTCGTCGATCTCACGAAACGCAAGGCCCAGGACCTGAGTGGCACTGTTTTCAATGCGTCGACGGCGGGCGAACCCACCGTTATGGGCAGCGTCGGAGTCGAAGTGGTCGGACAACCCGGACGATATGCGGATACGGACGCAAGCGGTACCTTCCGGATCTCGGGCGTAACCACCTTCGGCGACATGCCCATCTACGTCGACACCGTGGCGAAAGGCGGAGATCGGCATCGCTATCGCGTAAGCCCGGCTCGGGTCGAGAACCTTGCATTTTATCGCTTCGAGGCGAGGCACGTCGATTACTGGATTTCCCAGCTTGAAAAGGGTGTCAGCAGCGAAAGCGGGGTCGCTGTAGCCGCAATGCCGCAAACGATCGAACGATACCGCGAGCGGCACCTCTTTCCGAAGATCAAGTCGATGCTGAAGAACCCGCCGCTGCTTGCCGAGAGCTATACGCTCGATCCGGACGAGCGCCTCGTTCCGCAAACCAGTCTGTTCGTGCAGTCTCCACGCTTCGTCGGAATGGAGCTTCCCGAGGGGCCGAACCTGGCGCGTGTAGTCGATGGTGAAGGCAAGATAATCTGGTCCGAGGTCATCATGTCGAAGCGCGGTGTCGTGAACGTGATCGGTCCGCACTAATCGCCCGCTTCGTCTTCCCATTGGAAATCAATTCAGCGATCGAGTCGCTTTCGCCTGGTACCGCGATCAAGGTTCCCTTGGGTAACGCACGCTTCAAATCCCGGATATCAGGGTTGAATGTTTTGAAGTCCTGAAGAGTGAGTCCGCGTTCGGCCGCAAAGGTCGCGGCGTTTACGGGCCTCGAAACTCGATGGAAGGCCACCGCGCGGTTACGCGGAAGTGGTGGTGATCCGTAGAAGAGAGTCCGGTATGTTTCGGCATGAAGAATCGCCAGAAATTCGGCGTAGTAATTCCGGCTGGCCCAGCCGACAACCGGCCTTTCGGTCGACACCAGCGTCTGAACCGTCCGGTGAGCTTTCGGAATCCTTTTCAGATTACGGATGCCGTGATTGTACGATGTGATCGCGAAGGCCCAGTTCCCGAAGATCTTGTGATTGCGCTTGAGAAGCTTCGCCGCGGCGAGTGTCGACTTGAGGGGTGAGAGCCGTTCATCGATGCCCGCCACTTCATTCACCTGCATGTACTCGAGCGCCGAGCTGCGAAGGAACTGCCAGACGCCCACGGCGCCGGCACGAGACACTGCATGCAGATTGAAGGAGCTCTCTACGATGGCCAGGCGGGTAATCTGGCTCGGAACGCCCTGAGACTCGAAAATCTGCTCCATCTTCGGAAAGAAGAATTCCGCCGCCAGCAGGCCCTTAATCACATTGTCGCGTTGACCGGTCTGCGTCTTAAGCGTCGTGGAAAGCTTGGCGTACGAGGGCTTCTTGGCGTGAGCCGATTTCTTCACGGCGGTGAGGATCTTCTGCTCGTAGGGCGTGGGTTTCTTGGGGCTGGCGTTCCGAGACAGACGTGCGAATGCTTTGCGATACTCGCCAATGGCCCGCTTCAGCTGGCGCTCACGCAGGATTTCGTAGACCACCTGGTTCCTCGACGTGGCGGAGAGCTCACGGAAGTCGATTACCTCGTAGATCAGGGTCGGGTCTTTCTCGTCGAAGAGCACGACATGATGAGTGGTGTACTCGGTGTAAACTTTCAGCCAGAAATTCACGAGGGGACGGATCTCAGGCGTAACTTTGAACTCCTCCGGGATCTTTCCGTCCTTGTCATTGAGGGCGTGCGCCAGGACCGAGGCAGGTACGTTCGGCTTGTAAAGGTTTGTGGGGGACCCGTAATGTGAGCGGAACACTGTTTCGAGATTCGTTGCGTTCACATCTTCCCAAAAGAGGGTGCGGTCATAGACCGCCTGTCCGGTCTGCGGAAGCACAGCCGCGGCGGACACAAGAAGAACTGCAGTGATGGAAAACGCGGCTCGAGTAAGGTTCATGCACCCGCTAAGTAGAGCAAGACCCTTGCCGTCGGGAGGCCGCGAATTCAATCGGATTTCTCAAGGCGTGTCGGTTAGGACAGAGGCGGCTGTCTAGAAGTTTTACAGTGCCTGAAGCTCTTGCGGGGAGCTGGCTATACTGTTTCGGTCGGATACTGCGGGCCCAAGTGAACTGAGCTGTGTACGCGCTTCCTGGATCAGTGTTACAACGATTTCATGGAAGAAAAGCAGACCGGCCAGATCACTTTCGAAACCGCGCTTGAGCAGCTTCAGCAGACGGTGAAGCGTTTGGAGAGTGGCGAACTCGGGCTTGAGGATGCCTTGAAGAACTTCGAAGAAGGCGTCCGGTTGACTCGCATTTGCCAGGAGCACCTTTCCGCAGCCGAGCAACGTGTGGAGCTTCTGACTCAGAACGCACAGGGCAAGGCAGCGCTTCAGCCGTTCCCGAACAAATGAAGAAGCGGCTAGACATACTTCTCGTCGAGAAGGGGCTGGCGCCCAGCCGCCAGCGCGCGCAAAGCCTGATCCTTTCCGGAAACGTTCTGGTGAACGATGTTCCCGTGACGAAGGCAGGGCACTCCATCCCCGAAGAGGCGAACATCCGAATCCGCGGTGAGGATCATCCCTATGTCTCCCGCGGGGGGATTAAGTTGGCCGGCGCACTTGACGCATTTCAGGTTTCTCCGGAGGGCCGCGTCGGAATGGACATCGGAGCTTCCACCGGAGGCTTTACCCAGGTCCTTCTTCTGAGGGGCGCGACGAAAGTCTTCGCCATCGATGTCGGCCACAATCAGCTCGACTGGAAGATCCGTCAAGATCCGAGGGTCGTCGTGCTCGAGAAAATCAATGCGCGCAGCCTGGAGTTTAAGCAGGTCGGCGAGCAAGCGGGCATTATCGTGATTGATGTTTCTTTCATCTCTCTCGAGAAAATCTTCCCGGCGCTCATCCCGTTCATGACTCCTGAGACGGACCTCGTTACGCTCGTCAAACCGCAGTTCGAAGTGGGTCGTGAACACGTTGGAAAAGGCGGCCTTGTCACCTCGGAAGAAGCGCGTCAAGAAGCGGTCGAGCGCCTGACTCAGTTCGGCAAAACCCTTGGCCTCCAACGGCTTGGCTTGATAGACTCTCCTATTACAGGTACTGACGGGAACAAGGAGTTCCTAGCACATTGGAAATGGAAACCCGAAAAACCATCTTGAAAGCTACTACGACTCTTTTCGTCTCGATCACGCTTGCTCTGGCAGTGTCAGTGAGCGGCTGTACCTCGGCGGCGAAGAGGGGCGCGCCGGAAGTGCCTGGCGCAACCACGGAACAACCGAAAGGGGACGACACTTCCTCGGGCGAGGTTTACGGACCCGGCGAGCCGACTCAACCCGTGTATGGTCCCGAGCCGCCGAAGATTCGGCCCATTGTTCTGGTGTTGGGGCCGGGACTTGCACGCGGCTTCGCCTACGCCGGCGTGTTGCGCGCCTTGGACGACGCCAAGATTCCAGTCGGTGCGGTGGTCGGCACTGAGATGGGGGGCCTCATCGGGGGCATCTACTCTCTCAGTGAGTCGGTTAATGCTTTTGAGTGGTCCTTGCTGAAGATCAAGGAGGACTTCTTCACGGGGAAGAATCTCCTATCCGTGCTTCTGAAGAAGACGAACGACGGAAAGCAACTTCTCACCGTGTTGGAGAGCGAACTGGGTGAGCGCGACCTGGTGCAGGCGCGAGTTTCCTTTTTGCTCGGCCTTAGGATGGAGCTCTCCCGGGAGACGATCTTCGTGGATCGAGGTCGGGCTGCACGGGCCCTGCGCTCTGCAGTAGCTCTACCCGGTTTCATGGCCGCGTCCGAGTGGACCCATGGTCCGGCCGACTCGGCCGGAATTGAAAAGCCGTTCCCGATCGCCGAGGCGAAGCGGTTCGCCTCGGGCCCCGTGGTCGTGATTGACGTGATCTCTGACGCTCAACAGTTCCAGAGATCTGCGAAGACCCCAGTCGAAAGACAAATCGTCAGCCTCATGGTGACGGCGCGAAAGAACGGTCTTCCGGAACTGAAGGACGCGGATCTCGTGATCCGGCCGAAATTGAACGGAATTACCTTCCTCGATTTCAACAAGCGCACCGATGCCGTCTTCCAGGGCAAGGTGGCGGTACAAGAAAACCTGCAACGTTTGCGCGAGCTCACCGGGCTCGCCGGAGAGGCAGCTCAATGACTGCTGAAAAGAGAAGTATCGGTTGGATCTTTAGG
>CAYOWB010000011.1:32780-34253 GCA_964407515.1 uncultured Bacteriovoracaceae bacterium | reverse complement strand
CGCTTTTCATCCTTGCGATCGCCGGCACGGTCGTCATGACGGTGATCGGAGCACTGGTGTTCTGGCACTTTTCCTCGGGACTTCCGAAAATCATCACGGTTGCCGACTACAAGCCCTTGGCCGTTACGCGCATTCTCGGTGGAGGCGGCAAGGAAGAGGAGCTCTTGGCGGAGTTCTACACCGAGCGCCGCTATCTCGTTCCTTACGAGAAGATTCCGGATCTCGTGGTGAAGTCGTTTATCTCCGCCGAAGATGACCGCTTCTTCGAGCACCAGGGCGTCAACCTGGCGTCCATCCTGCGCGCGGCCATCGCGAACTTCAAAGCGGGACACGTCGTCCAAGGCGGAAGCACGATCACTCAACAGGTCGCGAAGTCGCTTCTCCTGACGCCCGAAAAGAGCTTCGTACGTAAGGCTCGCGAAGTCATTCTGGCGAACAGAATCGAGAGGAATCTCTCGAAAGAACAGATTCTCTATCTGTACCTGAACCAGATTTACCTCGGCCATGGCGCTTATGGCGTTCAAGCAGCGGCCAAGACCTACTATCGTAAGGACGTTTCGCAGCTGACGGTTGCGGAGGCGGCTATGCTCGCCGGCATGCCACAGGCGCCAGGCAAGTACAGTCCGTATCAGAATCCGAAGCGCGCAAAGGAGCGACAGCTCTATGTGCTTCGCCGCATGTACGAGAACGGGTACATCAGTCAGACACAGATGACCGAAGCCGCCGCGGCGCCGCTCAAGATCTACACCGACGAGGACCTCAAGAGCAGGTACTGCGCTTATTACGTGGAACACATCCGCCGTTATCTTGTCGAGAAGTACGGCGCCAAGATGGTGCACGAGGGTGGGATGACCGTGTCGGTGACGGCGACACGAGCGGAATGTCTCGCGGCGAAGAACGCGCTTCGTGACGGCCTTCGCGGCGTGGACAAGCGCGCCGGGTTCAGGGGTCCGCTGAAGAAGCTCAAGGACGCCGCTGAAATGGAGAAGTTCCTGAAGGACCAGCGCGAGAACCTGGTCTTACGGAAACTTCAGTTCGAGTTGCTGATGCCGGATGGCCGCCTCGCTACGACAGAGGCGATGCAGGTCGCGGGCCTTAGCTCCGAGTCGCAGCTTCTCGAAACGGGCGAGCTCTACGAAGCCGTCGTGACGAGCGTGGACGACAAGCGAAAAACCGCTGCCGTGATGATTGGTGCCGTGCGCGCCGAGATCCAGCCGGATAAGCTCGCATGGGCCGCGCCGCAGGCGGTCTCGCGGGCGCTCTCGAAGGGCGACGTGGTTCTGGTCCGTGCCGAAAAGGTGGGCGAGGGCTCGGTTCTTGTCGGGCTTGAGCAGATCCCTCAGGTGCAGGGCGCGCTTTTCTCGATAGAGGCGCAGACCGGAAACGTGATCGCGATGGAGGGCGGATACGACTTCGCGGTGTCCGAGTTCAATCGGGCGATCCAAGCGCAACGTCAGCCAGGCTCAGCCTTCA
>CAYOWB010000011.1:29376-32713 GCA_964407515.1 uncultured Bacteriovoracaceae bacterium | reverse complement strand
TCTATGGAGACGCCGATAGCGGAAAGTGGAAGCCGGCGAACTTCGAGGAGAAGTTCTACGGGGACACCACGTTCCGTCAGGCACTCATCAAGTCGCGCAATGTTCCGACGATCAAGATTGTTCAGGCGTTGCAGGTGCCCTTCGTGATCGACTTCGCGAAGCGCCTCGGCATGAACGCGCAGTACAACATGGATCTGTCGATCTCGCTGGGCAGCGCCGCGACGTCGCTCATGGAACTCACGAAGACCTACGCGGTGTTTCCGCGCCTGGGACGGAAAGTGACGCCTCGGTTCATCATGGGCGTGAAGGATCGTGACGGGAATGTAATCGAAGAAATGAAAGCGGAGCCTCCCGTTGAAGCGAGACAGGGAAGTGTTCAGCCGGCGCCAGTCGCGATGGTGTCTGGTCGTCCCGTGCCGGCACTCCCGACGTACCCATTGGAGAACGACTCCGAACAAGTCATGGACCCGCGAGTCGCGTACGTGATGACTCATCTGATGAAGGAAGTGGTCATGTATGGAACGGGTCACGGAGCGAAGTCGCTCGGCAGGGCGGCGGCGGGAAAAACGGGAACGACAAACGATTACCTCGACGCATGGTTCATCGGGTTCACTCCCCAGGTCGTGACGGGCGTGTGGGTCGGCTTTGACGGACAAACGCCCATCGGACCCTCTGAAACCGGTGCACGAGCGGCCCTCCCGGTTTGGCTCAGCTTCATGCAAGAGGCAGTCAAAAATTACCCAGATACGGATTTCACAATCCCGCCCGGTATTGTTTTCGTCAGTGTGGACCCGACCACCGGCAAGAGATTGCCGCCGGATGCCTCGAATTCCATTAAGGAAGCGTTCATCGAGGGGACCGAGCCGACACAGATGAGTGGACCGGGGACCACAGCCGCTCCCTCGCAAAGCGATTTTCTTAAAGAAGATATCGATTGATGCCGAAAAGCCCAGGAGAGGGGTTATACTTCTCATGGGAGCAGGTAGTTCTCTGCGTACTTCAGTTTTACTTTCCATAGGAGTGCATGCCCTCTGCGTAATCGGGTGTGCGCTCCTGCTTATCGAGCGGGCGTCAAAAACGGCGTCACGTTCGGAGCAGGTATTCATCGAAATCGTTCCCACCCCTGCGCAACAAGAAGCACTGAAGAAGCGGCTCGCGCGAAAAGACGACACGGAGAATTCGCGTCGCATCGTGCAGACCTCACAAGGCAGAAGAGTTGAGGAGGCCGCGCCAGACGCTTTCCTTGGCGAGAAGACGCAAATCGTTGATCGACAGACAGTCAGCTCCGATCGGAACACGCGCATGGGGCGTGATTCCGAACGTGAGCGGAAGAAGGCCGGAGCGCGTGATCCGAAGAAGACTGCGACTCTCGCCAAGTTCGGCCTCGGTCTGCCGAGTCCCACGAAGAGACTCCCGGGACAAGATTTGGCTGATGATTCAGGCCGATGGGCCGGCCCGACGGGTGATTCGCTGCCGACGGACTACGTGTATGGCTTCAGGGAATCCGATCGTACAGCACTGAACACGAAGGAGTATGTCTTCTACGGATACTTCCAGCGCATTCGACAGAGGCTCGATTTGGCGTGGGAAGGGATCCTCCGCGACCATTTGATCAAACGTTACAAGTACGGCCGGGCACTCGCGAGCAACATGGACCACCGGACGCGCTGTCTTGTGACGCTCGACGCCAAGGGCGAAGTCGTTCGCGTCCAGGTGGTTGAGGAGTCGGGAACACGTGAACTCGATGATGCCGCCGTCAAGGCGTTCAACAAAGCCGGCCCCTTTCCGAACCCACCGCGCGGGATTGTGGATGCGAGTGGCCGTATTCAGATTCGCTGGGACTTTGTTCTAAGAAGCTAGCTGCTACGAATCAGCAGGTGGGGCCCTTAAGCTGATTCACGCCTTCCTGGAAAATGCAGTCACTCCAGATTTCGTCGATCCGGCGGAAGGTTTCGATGACCTTTTCGGCCGCTTCCAGCTCGCTGATGCCTTGTTGGGCGGAGAGCTGCCGAATGGACCCAAGAATGACGCGGAATGCCGGGGCCTGGAGCAGTGCGTAGAGCTCGGCTGACGAGTCGCGCAAATTCTTCGCGCGAGTTGAAACGAGAGCCGTATTGAAGATGCGGGTTAACTCGTCAATAGCTGCCTTCTGTGCGGAGCTTTGAGACCCACCGAGCGTGCTCGGATTGGAAGGCTGAGCACCGTTTACGTTCTGGAAAGTGGGCTGTGCCTTGTTGAAGTAAGTGTCCTGCATATTCTCTTAATGATTTTTTTTCGAAGGCATGAACATAACGCCAGATCGGGCGCGGACACAAGAGGGAAAAGTGCCCGTGGACTCATCTCTGGTTAAAAGAACAAAGCCTTGCTAAAACTACCCCTATGACCGAGACACGGAAATTCATCGAAATGTCGGATTCGTTCGTTGATCGTCACGTCGGACCGCGTGGCAGCGATGTTGAAGCGATGCTTCGCTATTTGGACTGCACAAACCTGGACGACTTGATCCGCTCCACCATTCCGGAAAAGATTCTGAGCAAGAAGCCGCTTACGTTTGAGTTCGCCGGAAGACGAACCGAGACGCAGGTGTTGGCTGAGTTGAAGTCGCTCGCGACTCAGAACCGGTTGTTCCGTTCGTATATCGGCATGGGATATCACGATTGCGTGACGCCTCCGGTGATTCTTAGAAACGTTCTCGAGAATCCGGGTTGGTACACGCAGTATACGCCTTATCAGGCGGAGATCGCACAAGGCCGCCTCGAAGCGCTTCTGAACTTCCAGACAATGGTTTCGGACCTGACCGCGCTTCCCGTCGCGAGCGCATCGTTGCTCGACGAGGGCACCGCCGCCGCTGAAGCGATGGTCATGGCGTTCAACCTCAAGAATCGCGACCTCTCGCGCTCCTTTTTCGTCTCCGAACTCTGCCATCCACAAACGGTCGCCGTCGTTCGCACTCGCGCCGAGCCTCTTGGCATCGACGTGATCGTTGGAAACCACGAAAAATTCGCCTTCAATCGACCCCTCTTCGGTGCGCTTCTTCAGTATCCTGCGACCGACGGCACAGTGAACGATTACCGTCCCTTCATTCAGAAGCTCCATGAAGGCGACGCGATCGCCGTCGTGGCGGCCGACATTCTCAGCTTGGCTGTGCTCACGCCTCCCGGCGAGTTCGGCGCGGACGTGGCTATCGGCAACACCCAGCGCTTCGGCGTCCCCATGGGATGGGGCGGTCCGCATGCGGCCTATATGGCTACGAAGGACGAGTTCAAGCGCACGATGCCGGGCAGAATCGTCGGAATTTCGAAAGACGTGGACGGGAAGCCGGCTGCCCGTCTCGCGT
>CAYOWB010000011.1:15123-29366 GCA_964407515.1 uncultured Bacteriovoracaceae bacterium | reverse complement strand
ACGAGAGCAGCACATTCGCCGCGAGAAGGCGACGAGCAATATCTGCACGGCGCAGGTTCTCCTAGCCATCATGGCAAGCATGTACGCCGTCTATCATGGCCCGGCCGGCATCCGCCGGATCGCCGAACGCGTGCACCTCATGGCCAGCCTGCTGGCCACCGGACTGAAGAAGCTCGGTGTTCAGATCGACGAATCTCCCTTCTTCGACACCCTTCGTATTCGTGTCGAGAAAGGGCGCGCCAAAGAGATTCTCGATATGGCGAAGGTCCACCGGATTAATCTCCGGCAGTTCTCCGACGGTTCGCTCGGCGTGGCGCTTGACGAAACGACGACCGAAAACGACGTGGAGGAGCTGCTCAATGTGTTCTCCGGAGACCGCGCGGGGCTTGGTGTCGCCGAACTCTACGGGCTCGCGAAGAGCCCAATCGAGGGCGCGATCGAGCGGAAGAGCCCATATCTCACGCATCAGGTCTTCAACCGTTACCATTCCGAGACGGAGATGCTCCGTTACCTCAGCAAGCTCCAGTCGAAGGACTTGTCGCTCGCCACGGCGATGATTCCGCTTGGCTCGTGCACGATGAAGCTCAATGCGACGGCCGAGATGATTCCGATCACTTGGGCCGAGTTCGCGAAGCCGCACCCGTTTGCTCCGCGCGAGCAGGTCGAGGGCTTTCACGCGTTGACGAAGCGGTTGGAATCCATGCTTGCCGAGATCACCGGCTTCAAGGCTTGCTCGCTACAGCCGAATTCCGGCGCGCAAGGTGAGTACGCCGGCTTGCTCACGATTCGCGAGTACCACCAGAAGCGGAAACAGGCGCATCGGAACGTCTGCTTGATTCCGCAGTCGGCGCACGGAACCAATCCGGCCAGCGCGGCGCTCGCGGGCATGAAGATCGTGGTCGTCGCCTGCGACTCGCAGGGCAACATCGATGTCGCCGATCTTCGCAAGAAAGCGGAAGAGCACAGCAAAGATCTGGCCGCCCTCATGGTGACCTATCCGTCCACGCACGGCGTGTTTGAGGAGGCGATTGTCGAGATCTGCGAAATCGTGCATCAGCACGGCGGACAGGTTTACATGGACGGCGCTAACATGAACGCTCAGGTCGGCCTCTGCCGTCCGGGCGAAATCGGTGCTGACGTTTGTCACCTGAACCTGCACAAGACTTTCGCAATTCCGCATGGCGGCGGCGGCCCCGGTATGGGCCCCATCTGCGTGGCGGAGCATCTCGCGCCGTACCTGCCCACGCATCCCATCGTTCCGGTGGGCGGCGCGGAGACTGGCGTGGGCGCGGTCTCGGCGGCTCCCTGGGGGAGCGCGAGTGTCCTTCCCATTTCCTATGCCTACATCTCGATGATGGGCGCCGAGGGCTTGAAGAAGGCGACGCAGGTCGCGATCCTCAACGCGAACTACATCGCCAAGCGCCTGGATCCTCATTACCCCGTCCTTTACAAGGGTAAGAACGGTCGCGTGGCGCATGAGTGCATTGTCGACCTCCGTCAAATCAAGACGGCGACCGGAATCGACGTCGAGGATGTGGCGAAGCGCCTCATGGACTACGGCTTCCATGCTCCGACGATCTCATTCCCGGTGGCAGGCACGATGATGATTGAGCCAACCGAGAGCGAGTCGAAGGAGGAGATCGACCGCTTCTGCGAAGCGATGATCCAGATTCGCCAGGAGATCGCGGAAGTCGAGCAGGGCAAGGCTGATCGCGTGAACAACGTCGTGAAGCGCGCGCCCCATACGGCTGAGCAGATCGCGAGCGACAAGTGGGACCGTCCGTACTCTCGTGAGAAGGCCGCGTTCCCCACGAAGGAGACGCGCGATTACAAGTTCTGGCCGTCTGTCGGTCGCATTGACAACGTCTACGGCGATCGAAACCTGGTGACCTGCTTCTGTGTTGCGAGTGCTTGACCCGAGAGGCGTTGGTTACCGAAGGACCTGATTGACAACTCGCCGGATATTCCCGGCGCAGATGCGCTCGATGCGGGCTTCCGAGTAGCCGCGTGTGCGCATGTATTCAATCAGTGCCGGCAACCGGTCGAAGCGCTCCAACCCGTTCACTGCGTAGGGAATGCCGTCGTAGTCTGAGCCAAGAGCAATGTGTTCGTCGCCGAACTTCTGGACGACGTAGTCGATGCACGCGAACAGTTCTGGGATGCCAACGCCCTTGGGGGGTTCATTGTGAAACTCCTCGTAGAGGTTCACCAGGCGCTTGAACTTCTCCAGAAAGGGAACGAGGCGGTCCGACGCGATTTCGTCGTGCTTTTTCTGCGCGTTTGCGTACCAGGACGGCTTTTCCGGTCCGACGTGCACGACGTGTACCGGAAAAAAGGAAATCGCCACGATGCCGCCGGTGTCGGCGATGGCATGGATCGCCTCATCGGCAATGGCCCGGTTGCCGCCGTTGATGGTGCGGATGCCGCCGTGACTGAAGACGACAGGAGCATTCGACGCTTTGCATGCGGCCAGTATCGTCTCAGTGGAAGTGTGAGCCACGTCGACGATCACGCCTAAGGCGTTGAGCCGATGAACGACTTCCACGCCGAAAGGGGTGAGACCGCGGTCGGCATGGTCGGTATCAGCACCTGCCCAGGGCGTTGCCTTCGTGTGAGTCAAGGTCATGAGGCGCATGCCTTCCCGGTACAGGCGGTCCACCACGTCCGGCTTATCCACGGCGTAGCCGCCCTCTACTGTGAGAAACGCGGCTGTTTTTCCCGATGCGAAGATGTCGCGTGCTTCCTGGGCTGAGTGAGCGAGTGCGATTGGAGATTCGGGACGGCCGAACTCCTCCTTCAGGAGTCGGAGCTGCGCGAGTGCGATCTCATATGCCTCCTGAGCATAGAAGGCAGGATCGCAATAGGAGGCGAAGAAGAGTGCTTCAGGACGGATCTTTCTGACTTGATGAGCATCAAGTTGGAGGCGGCCCTCCGGGCCATCGAAGTGGAGGCCCGTCGCGAATAGCTTCATCGCGACGTCATTGTGAAAGTCGATGATCGGAATGGGCCGGGACGTGCTCATGGTGCTCCTGGGTGGGCGCGATCAGCTGGCGTGAATACCAATGGAGGTATCGAGGCAGGTGATGGGCCCAATACTGAAAATGATGCCCCCCCATAGGATCGTCGTCCACGTGAAACTCGCCGGGTACGCCCCGGTTTCGCAGAAGCTGAACAAAATTTCGGGTGTTTTCGATTCCGCCGTCCTGCCCCCCCATATCGACCCATACCGGCACGTCCAGCCTGCGGTTGCGAAGCAGGATCAGGGAGAACGGATCGCGTTCCTGGAAGGCGAGCCCCGTTCCGAACTCGTAGTACTGCTCTTGGTTCGTTTCGTCCTGGGTGTAAAATACCGGGCTATGAGCGGCGATTGCGCCGAAGATTCCGGGTTGGTTCAGCTGAATTTGGAGCGCCCCGTGTCCACCCATGGAGATTCCCGCAAGAAGGCGTCCGCTCGGATGTCGAACCACGGGATACTTCCCTTCGACGTCGGCAATCAGTTCCTGCGCTACGACGTCGGACCAGCGCTCATTCTTGAGTGCCGCGTTCATCCAGTAGTTGTTGCCGCCGTCCGGCGCCACCAGGATGAGCGGTGTGTCGCCCCGGTCAACCAGACGATCGAGCTGCGAGCAGCATCCCAGGGCCTCCAGATAGTAGCGGTCCGCGACTTTTCCGTGAAGAAAGTAGACCACGCTGTGGCGGCGGGAGGCGTCGTAGTTCTTCGGCAGAATGACGCGATAGCGGACCAGCCACGCGCCCCAGGGACCCCAGGGCAGGACTTGTGAAAAGAAGCCCTCATCGTGCCCTGCGCTGTGGGGAAAGTGTTGTCCTGATAGCGGACTGCTCATATACGTTCTTCTTAGCACCAGGAGGCCGTGATGGAAAAGATGACGATGGAGAAGCGCCAGTTCGGAACCCTGTCTTGGAAGGTCCCGGTGATCGGGTTTGGGGCGGCGGCAATCAGTGGCGAGGGAGGCGGCTACGGATTCGGAAAGGTCGATGAAAAGGAGGCCATCTCGCTCATTCATGCACTCTTGGACCACGGCATTGATCTCCTCGATACGGCTCCCGCATACGGGTATGGAATGTCCGAGCAAAGAATCGGAAAGGCGATTCAAGGCATGCGTGATCGCGTGCATGTCGTGACTAAGTGTGGAGTCACTTGGGACGCGGCTCATCCTTTCAAATTCGACAACAGCGCCTCCAATGTTCGCAGAATGTTGGAGGAATCTCTTAAGCGCCTGCAGACCGATTACATTGACCTGTACATGATCCATTGGCCGAGCAGAAAGATCGATATCCGCGAGCCCATGCAGGTGCTCTCAGAGGCGAAGAAGGCCGGAAAAATCCGCGGTATCGGCCTCTGTAACACATTTCCGGAAGAGATCCGTAAAGCGTTCGAAGTGGATGTCGTCGATGTCGTGCAAAACGAGTTCAA
The DNA here is from genome assembly GCA_964407515.1 of uncultured Bacteriovoracaceae bacterium. Lineage (GTDB taxonomy): Bacteria > Bdellovibrionota > UBA1018 > UBA1018 > UBA1018 > CAYOWB01. The sequence continues at coordinate 24,931 of CAYOWB010000011.1, read as the reverse complement.
TCTGTTTGCTGATGCTCCGGTGATGGAGCTGTTCCCCATTCTTCACGAACAGAAGATCGGATTCATGGGCTACGGAACCTTCGATAAGGGAATTCTCACTGGGCGTGTGACGACTGATCGCGAGAAGACCAATCAGTATGACAAAGAAGACCTGCGCTCCTGGGCTCCGTGGTGGAAGGAAACCAATCTGAAAGACAAGCTGTCCGCAATGGAGGAAATAGCCAAGCTGCTCGATGAAACAGGGTTCACGAAGCAGGAGTTGGCCCTCGGGTTTTCGCTTTCACACCCAGAGGTGAGCACCGCACTTTGCGGAGTGAAGTCTTTGGAACAGCTCCAGTCAGCCGTGACGGCCTTGACTCACCTGCCGCCGCCACAGGTCTTGGAGCGAGCGCGAGCAATCGCGGACAGGCACCTGACCTAAATCAAAGGCCCGCGGAGTATTCCTCCTGCGGGCCCCTTGCACTTCTCTTCCGCCACAGACAGGCAGACTCGTAAAGATGACGGCTGCCTCTTAGTGTGAATTCTTCACGTGCTCGCTGTAGGCGGTGGCGTCCATGAGGTCATTCATCGACGAGGCGTCGGTGAGTTCGACCTTGATGAGCCAAGCCGAGCCGTGCGGATCTTTGTTGACCATGGCTGGTTCATCCTTGAGCGCGCTGTTCACTTCGACGACCTTGCCCGTGATGGGCGAGTAGATGTCGGAGACGGCCTTGATGCTCTCGACGACGCCGAGCGCTTCGCCCTTCTTCAGCTGGCGGCCGACCTGAGGGAGGTCGACAAAGACGATGTCACCCAGAGAGCTCTGGGCGTGATCCGTGACGCCGATCGTGACGACGTTGCCGTCGACCTTCGCCCACTCGTGATCCTTGGTGTACTTATAGTTAGCCGGAAAATTCATATGCTTCCTCTCCTGGTTAGTAAGGTTTCTTATAAAAAGGCGTCGGGATGACTTCGGCCGGAACTTTGGTGCCGCGGATATCGACCGTGATCTTGGTTCCGACCTGGCCGTGCTTCGTGCTGATCAGCGCTAGGCCCAGAGCCTGTTTGAGCGAGGGCGACTGAGTGCCGGTCGTCAGCGAGCCGATTTTCTCCGAGCCGTCCGCCGTATAGACGTCGTAGCCCTGGCGCGGAATGCCGCGGTCAAGGAGCTTGATGCCGACCACTTGGCGGGTGAGCCCCTTTTCCTTCAGCGTGACCGTGGGGGCGCGGCCGATGAAGTCCCCTTTGTCGAGCTTCACGGTCCACGCGATGCCGGCCTCGAGCGGGTTGATCGTGTCGCTGAGTTCGTGTCCATAAAGCGGGAAGCACACCTCGAAGCGAAGCGTGTCGCGAGCACCTAGGCCGCACGGTTTCATTCCATGTTTCTGGCCCTGTTCTTCGATGGCACGCCAGACTTCTGGACCTTTGTTCCACGGGACGTAGACTTCGAAGCCGTATTCGCCGGTGTATCCCGTGCGCGCGAGGAAAGCCGGGATATTTCCGAGGATCTTTCCTTCTTTGAACCAGTAGTACTTGATGGGTTGTAGGGGCGTGTCGGTCAAGGGCTGAAGAATCTCGGCTGCCTTGCGTCCCTGAATCGCGATCTGCGTGTAGTTCGCGCTCTCGTTGCTGATGTGGAGGTCGGGGTGTCTCTTCTTGAACTCGGAAGCGACCTTTGTGATCCACGCGTAGTCTTTATCCGTGTTGCTCGCGTTGATGACGAGCAGAAAGCGATCTTGCGAGCGGCGATAGATCAGCAGGTCATCGACGATGCCGCCTTCCTCATTGCACATCGGCGTGTACATGGCCTGTTCGATCTTCAGCTTCGCGACGTTGTTCGTGACGAGGTAGTTTAGGAACGCTTCGGCGTCCTTTCCCTCGACATGGACTTCGCCCATGTGGCTGACGTCGAAGATACCAGCCGTCGTGCGGCAGGTGACGTGTTCGTCGATGACACCGGAGTATTGAACGGGAAGTTCCCAGCCGCCGAAATCGACCATTCGACCGCCAAGCCGGACGTGTTCTTCAAAGAGCGCGGTTCTTTTCAGCATATTTTCCAGTCGTACACCCCGGAATTCGCGCTTGTCCAGCGATCGTTCTGGAGATGCTGCGGTGCATTCAAGGGGGGCGGGTGCCTTTTCAGCCGTGGATCTCAGCCGCGCGCATCGTGTTCTCGAGCAGAACCGAGATCGTCATCGGTCCGACGCCGCCGGGGACGGGTGTGATCGCCGAGCACTTAGGCGCCACTTCCTCGAACTGCACGTCACCGACTACTTTGCCTTCGGCCGTGCGATGGATGCCGACATCCACGACAACCGCGCCTTCCTTTACGTAAGAGGCATCGACCAGGCCGGGCTTTCCGGCGGCGACCACCAAAATGTCGGCGGTGCAGGCGAGGGACGGCAGGTCCTTCGTCCGGCTGTGCGCCTGAATGACCGTGGCATTGGCCTGAAGGAGGAGCGCTGCCATGGGCTTGCCGACAATGGAGCTACGGCCAATCACGCACGCGAGCTTACCGGAGGGGTTGATCTCGTAGTGTTTCAGGATCTCCATCACGCCCGCCGGAGTGCAAGGAGCGAAGCATGGAAGGCCGAGGACCATGCGACCGGTGTTTTCCGGATGAAAAGCATCCACGTCCTTGTCGGCGCGAATCCAGAAGACGACTTCTTCTTCCTTGAACGCCTTGGGTAAGGGGCGTTGGACGAGAATTCCATCCACCTTCGGGTCGTTGTTTAGCCGGTCGATGACCGTTTTTACCTCGGTCGGCGTGGACGTTGCGGGAAGGCGGATTGTCTGGTGCTCCATCCCCACTTCGGTCGCGGCTTTACCCTTATTGTTCGTGTAGATCACGCTGGCGGGATCTTCGCCCACCAGGACGACGGCTAAGCCGGGGACTCGGCCTGTTTGTTCTCGAAACGCCTTCACTCTCTGAATGAGTTGATCCCTGAGCTTCTCCTTCACGGGTTTGGCGGCGAGTGTGATCATAATGCGCTGATTTATACGCGATCCCGGAGGACATTGGAACCCCGGGGGGCGGCCTAAGAGCGTTTTGTTGCTTGATCGGAATGCACTGGTACAATCTGATTATGCAGCCCATTCTCGTGCTTCTTTTACTTCTGACTATCGGTGGCGTCGCGATCTACAACCGCCTCGTTACATTTCGCAATCAGTACAAGAACGCCTTCGCCCAGATCGATGTGCAGCTGAGGCGACGGTATGACCTCATTCCCAATCTCGTTGAAACGGCTAAAGCCTACCTGAAGCACGAGCGGGAGACGCTCGAGGCCGTCATTGCGGCACGCAACCTAGCCTACAAGGCACGTGAGGCGGCTGCGGCTGATCCGGGAAGCGCGATGAACATGCAAGCGTTGTCGGGAGCCGAGGCGGCATTGGGTGGAGCGTTGGCGCGTTTCTTCGCGCTGAGCGAAGCGTATCCCGATCTCAAGGCGAACCAGAACATGGCGCAGCTCTCGGAGGAACTGACCTCGACCGAGAACCGTGTCGCTTTCGCGCGGCAGGCCTTTAACGACGCTGTCATGCACTACAATACGGCGCGTGAGATGTTTCCAAGTGTCCTGTTCGCCGGAGCTTTGGGGTTCGGCCCAGCCACGGCATTTCAGATCCTGGACTCGAAAGAACGCGATACGCCTCAGGTGAAGTTTTAGAAGGACGTTAAATGGATTTTTTCGGCCGTCAGGACCAGCACCGCGGGAACACGCTTAAGCTGTTGTGCTGTTTTGCTCTGGCCGTCGCCGCAATGGTCGCGGTGACTTACTTCGGGGTCATGGCGTGGCTGAAGGCCGTATCGGCGGACGCGAGCACTGTCGAGGGCTGGTGGAACTTCCACTGGTTTTTGCAGTCTACGATCGTGATTGTCGGATCCGTTATGGCGGGCACCCTCTTCAAGGTCCATGAGTTGAGGGGGGGTGGATCCCGGGTCGCCTTGCAATTGGGCGGGAGACTGGTTCCCACGAACACTTCCGATCCACTTGAGAAGCGCCTGCTCAATACGGTGGAGGAAATGGCGCTGGCATCCGGTTGTCCGGTGCCGCCCGTGTACATCCTCCCGGACGGCCAGATCAATGCGTTTGCCGCGGGGTATGAACCCGGAGACGCAGTTATTGGAATCACCCGGGGCGCCGTTGAACAGCTTTCGAGAGACGAACTCCAAGCCGTGGTCGCTCATGAGTTCAGTCACATTCTGAACGGGGACATGCGCCTGAATCTTCGGTTAATCGGCGTCCTCTTCGGGATCGAGGCGATTAGCGTTGTGGGCGGGCAAATCACTCGCTTCGCGCTTCGGGCATCGCAGGGGGGGCGGGGGCGAAAGCGCGGACTTCCGGGAATCTTTCTGGTGATAGGGCTTCTTCTCCTCGCGGTCGGGATGATGGGACTGGTTGCGGGACGGCTGATCAAGAGCGCGATTTCAAGACAGAGAGAGTTTCTGGCGGATGCCGCCGCCGTTCAGTTCACGCGCAACCCGGGAGCCGTTACTGGTGCGCTGAAGAAGATCGGACAGTGGCTGTCCCAAGCGGCGAGCCCCGGTCCTGCTGCGTTTTCCTACGGCGAGGTGAGCCACATGCTCTTCGTCGGCGCGACGAACTCGTGGCTGGAGCGGCTGTTGGCCACGCATCCTCCATTGGATCAGCGAATCCGTGCAATCGAGCCCGGCTTCGGCGGAAAACCGGGCGGGGCCACCGAGGTTGCTCCCGCAGGTGAGTCGGACGTGCCGTCGACGTGTGGGTTTGATTCCTCAAGTAGAGCATTCGCTGGTGCGCCGGAGTGGTCTTTGAACGCCACGATCGAGACGGCCGCCCGGGATCCCTTTTCCGCGCGAGCGCTCGTTCTTTCCCTGCTCGTGCACGGCGGGAACCCCGCGGTTCGGGAGCGCCAAATGACGGTAATCGACAGTAGGGCTGACCCGTCGACGAGGGCGCTGATCCGGGAGTATCAGATTCTAGTCGACGATCTCTCCGAAGAGCAGAAGCTGATCGCGGTGGAGTTGGCTGCTTCGGCCCAGCGTCAGTCGTCTCCCGCGCAACAGGCGGAGTTCTGCTCCCTTGCGGATATGCTGATTTCGGCCGACCGGGAGGTCACCTGCTTCGAGTATGCGGTCTTCAAGATTTTGACGAAGCGCCTCTGTCGGTACGTCAGTGACCGGCAGAATCGACGACAGTTCACTCCTCAAGCCTTGGGCGAGCATTTGTCTGTCGTGCTTTCGACCCTGGCGGTGGTGGGACACCAGAGTGACGTCGAGGCGCGGCGATCCTTCGGGGCCGGGATGAACCGGGTTCCAGGTGTGCCGGCGGATGCTGTGAAGTACAGGACTGCCCCGACGCTTCACGACTTCGACGTGGCAATGGAATGCCTGGCCAGGGCTGATGAGACGACCCGCAGCGCTGTTCTTTCGGCTGCCGGGCGGTGTGTGATGAGAGATGGGCGTCTCAACGCCGCAGAGGCCGCCCTGATCCGAGCCCTTTCCGCGTGCCTGGACCTTCCCATGACGCGCCGCTAGACCAAAAGGTGGGGGCCACCTTTTGGTGGCCCACTTGACCGGCTGCCTGCCGGGTGAGACCTTTTGGTGGCAAAAGATCGAATGCCACTGGAGGGGACCATGATCTCGAAGCGCGATGAACTGTTTGTTCGCTACAACAAGAACCCGATTCTCACCATCAAGGACCTGCCGGTCGCGGCGAATTCGGTCTTCAACTCGGGAGTGACCAAGTACAAAGGCCAGTACGCGATGATGCTCAGGATCGAGGACCTCGATCGCAAGCAGCACTTCCGCATGGCGTGGAGTGAAGACGGTTATCACTGGAGCGTCGGCAAGAAGGCGGTCGAGTTCCAGAACGATCAGGAGCTTCGAGACTATCAGGCGTTCTACTACGACCCGCGCATCACCTACATGGCCGCGGAAGACACCTATTACATCAACTTCGCCGTACACAGCGACCGCTGGGGCGTTCGTGGCGGACAGGTGAAGACGAAAGACTTCGACACGTTCGAGTGGATCGGCTTCGGCACCGAGCCGGATTGCCGCAACTGCGTCGTCTTCCCCGAGAAGATCAATGGACTCTATGCCCGTCTCGACCGTCCCCACGGCAAAGACGGCACGAAGAATTTCATCTGGGTTTCGTACTCTCCCGACATGCAGTTCTGGGGCAAATCGAAGCTCGTCGCCGAGACCCGTCAGCACCACTGGGACGATGCCTACATCGGTCCCGGAGCGGTTCCGATCAAGACGAAGGAAGGCTGGCTCTGCATCTATCACGGTGTGTATCGCTCGTGCAGCGGGATGATTTACCGCCTGGGCACGATGATGCTGGATTTGAAGGATCCTTCAAAAGTCATCGGCCGCTGTAACGGCTACGCGCTCGCGCCGCGCGAAACCTACGAGCGCGTGGGCGACGTGCCGAATGTCGTATTCACTTCTGGCGCGATCGTGGAAGACGACGGCGAAGTGAAGGTCTATTACGGTGGGGCCGACACGGTGATGTGCGTCGCCACTGCGAAGCTGGATGACCTGATCGCATCGACCAAGGAATGCTCGCAGTAAGTCGGGGGAGCTACATGACCCTGACCTTGAAGCACCTGGAGAACGGGATCCTGAAGCCGTGGGCGGAGCACGCCCTGGATCGGGAGAACGGCGGATTCTACGGTTCATTGGACGAGAACTGGAAGCCTGACGCCAGGGCGCCCAAGGGGCTCGTGCAGCATGCGCGATTCTTGTGGTCGTTTTCGGCCGCGTTTGAGCGGCTCGGCCGCGGAGCCCATCGTGAACTGGCGGATCATGCCTATGCCTTTCTGCTGAATCGATTCCGTGATCCCAAGTTCGGCGGGTGGTACTTCACCGTGGATTACGCGGGAAGGCCGCTCGACGCCCGCAAGCATGTGTACGCTCAAAGCTTCGTGATCTACGCGTTCTCGCAGTACGCCAAGGCGTTTCGAAACGAAGACGCCCTGGATGTGGCTCTCGAAACGTTCCGCCTGGTGGACCGCCGTGCGCATGACGACGCTCAGCTCGGGTATTCCGAGTGCTTCACGGAGGATTGGCAGGAGGCTGACCAGCATCCCGACTTCGGAATTCAGGGCAAACGCAAGTCGATGAATACCCACATCCACATGCTCGAGGCCGTTACGACGCTTCATCTCGCCTCAGAGAAGATCCGTTGCGCGTCCGATCCGCTGGTGGAAGAGCGGTTGCGCGAACTGATGGGACTTTGCGCCGAGAAGATCTTCAATCCGGCGCGCAAGTCGCTCGACCTCTTCTTCGAGAAGGATTGGACGCGGCTGGAGTCTCCTACGTCGTATGGTCACGACATAGAACTTTCCTGGCTTCTGCACGAGGCCGGCGAAGCGCTCGGGATTGCGGAGCGGTTCTATCCCGTGTCCATCGCTTTAGCGGAAGGCGCACTGAGGGGTTTGTCCGACGGAGAGGGCCTTTACTATGAAGGCGACTCTTCTGGAGCATGCGAAGACCGACGGCGGGTGTGGTGGGTCCAGGCCGAGGGCGCGGTGGGATTCCTCAATGCCTTCGCGCTAACCGGCGAACCGCGGTTCCTTTCGGCCTTTGATTCGATTCAGAAGTGGATCAGTGATCATCAAGCCGATTCACGGCTCGGCGACTGGCATGAGGAGATCGACGAGCGCGGAGAGCCGCACGGAAAGAAGGGGCACCTTTGGAAGGAGCCTTATCATCAGAGTCGCGCATGTCTTGAAGTGGAGCGGCGACTTCAGCACTTGAGTCTGTTGTGACCGGTCCTTCGGGGGGGATTATGAAGAAACTGGCCATTGTTTCGTTGCTTCTGTTGAGCGTATCGCCTGTCCATGCCTTCGGGCGTAGTGGGAATTTTCAGAAGGGCTTCACCTATCTGAAATGGGGACGACAGTTCCCCGACCACGCGGAGCGCTCGTTCCGTACCCTTGCCGAGACGGGAACGGAGTGGGTGTCGTTTGTTCCGATTTACTATGTCGACGATATCCGCTCGACGAACATCTACAAGCACCCGGTGTTGTCGCCCTCCGATGAACAGTTGGCGGCGTCCATTGCCGAAGCGCGAGCAAAGGGCTTCAAGATCCTGCTGAAGCCCCATATCGACGTCATGCGAGACCCATGGAAGGCCGAGTGGTCCAAAGGCGAGGAGGCGTGGCTCGCGAAGTACCGCAAGTTTGTCGACGACAACCCGATCGCCACGTCTCTGCCGGAAGATCCGAATTCACCGACGACGCCAGATGATGGCCAGGACGGACGCTGGAAGAAGAACTGGTTCCGTCAGCTGTTCGAGTGGCGTGGATACATTCATGCCGGCTCGAGCGAGGGGATCAAGCAGTGGTTCGCCAACTACACCGACTGGATCGTCCACTATGCGCGCCTTGCGCAGGAGCTGGGTGTCGAGCAGTTCTGTGTCGGCACCGAGCTGGAGAGGCTGGTGAGCTACACGAAGGAGTGGGAGTCGGTGATTCAAGAGGTCCGGAAGGTCTATTCCGGCGAACTCTTGTACGATACGAATCACGGAAATCTTGAGGGTATTAAGTTCTGGAACAAGCTCGATTACATCGGCATCAGCGCATATTACCCGCTCGCCGCGTATCCAGGCGCGAGCGAAAGCCAGATGCGCCAAGGGCTGAACCGCCAGCTTGATACGATCGAAAAGTTCCTGAACAAGCAGAAGTTCTGGTATTGGCGCGACTTCCCTGTCCTGTTCAGCGAAGCGGGCTACACCGATTTCAAGGGAACCTCGGTTACGCCGTGGGACTTCCTGCTCACGCAGGGCGTTTCACTGGAAGAGCAGGCGCTCGCTTACAAGGTTTCGTTGGATCTCTATCCGAAGCGGAAGTGGTTGCGTGGAGTCTTCTTCTGGCGTTGGAGCGTGGAGCCGGAAGATCCGTACTTTGATTACGATCACTACACGCCGTATGGAAAGCCCGCCGAACACGAGATCCGGCGGGCTTGGACTGGACGTTAAAACTTACGTCGAAAGCTTGGGGCTAATCCGAAGCGTGATGGGAGCCTTCTTTGCCTTGGAGCCCTTCGGAGTCATGTCGAGTTTGACCTCGGCCGTTTGACCGAGCTTCGTTTCGATCGTGGCTTCTTTCTGCACTTCTTTGCTGCCGATCTGGGCGTTGAAAGTCACCGCGTCCTTGGACTCCTTGACGGGAGTCAGACGGACGCCGAGCGCCAGCTCCTGCAGGTTCATCTGTGCCGACTCTCCGAAGGGAACGGTGATGGTCCCGTTCTTGGCGGGTGAGCCTGCTTTCTCGACCTGAATATCGACAGAGTAGGTCGCGGCCAAGGCCGGGGAGGCGGAGAGGGCGACCGCGGCCAATGCTATCCAGCGTTTCATCATAGTTTACTCCTTCGGTTAAACAGATCGGATACCACGCGCTCCGCCGGCTTATCGAGCACCGTATACCCCGTATCGAGATGGGGCTGGGTGGTCCGATAAAGCGCCCAAATCGTGAAGCGGGCCAGACGCGACGAATACTTCAACAGTGGACCTTCAGTGGATCCCCACACCCGGCCGAACGCATCGTAGAGTCGAGCCTGCATTTCAAGGTCGAGTACCTGGGGCGGTCCGAAGAACCACGGCTGATAGGGCGCATCCTTGCGTGATCCGTAACCCACCTCCGCGAAGTAAAGCGGCTTGTTGACTCGTGCGCTCGTCGCAATGAGCTTGTCCGCCCACGGGATCCACCCCTGGATCAGGGCGTTTACGGAAGTGTCCGATTTGTCATCTTTCACGAGCGGATAGTAGCTGCTCAGGCCGATGTAGTCGCTCGAATCCCAGAACTTCACAGCGTCGAACTGGTCCCAGTTCGCGATGGCGAA
>CAYOWB010000011.1:1362-15097 GCA_964407515.1 uncultured Bacteriovoracaceae bacterium | reverse complement strand
GAACTTGCGGCTCAGGCGCTCACGAATAGAGTTCATTTTATTTCGCCAGAAGGTCGTGCGCGCATCAGGCTTGATTCCCGGCCAAGGAGCCTTCTCGTAGTAAAGCGTGCCGAGTTCCGTTCCCATGATGAACTCGTCCGCGCCCACCGCTTCGGAGATTCCGGCGATATCGTCGAGTAGCGAAGCATAGGCCGAGGACCACTTCTTGAAATCCTTAGGCTGGAAGAAACCGCGCCACGTTCCGTCGCGTGCCATGAGGAAGGGCAGGTACGCGATGGTCACGCCGCGCTGCTTGAGTGCGTGGCCGATGTCATAGAGATACTGGTGAAGCGCCTGGATCTGCGCTTTGTCGGCGCGACCTTTCTGCGCGTCACACCAATGGGGATCCTCCGAGTATCGGTTATCCTGGCAAAGAAATGCCGGAATGATGAAATGGCGAGCGCCCATCGCGCGGGCGTCGTCCACCAGTCTCAGAGTCCGGTCCAACGGTTCGACGTGAAAGGTCAGCGACAGAACGAAGCCGTCGCCACCTGCGTAGGTGTTGGCTGCGGATGCCGGCTTAGCCGACGTCAGCAGCGCGATTGCGGCAATAAACAGTGTCAATGAACGAAGTCCCTGCTTCATGAATCCCCTCCATGGTTCAAAGCTGAAGCCCAGAGAGTATCCCGCTGCGGGCGGCTGTTCAAGCCGCCCTGGGTCAGGGCGACCGTCCAGCACGTGGTTTGCAGCTAGGACGGAATATGAAAGCCGAAATCGTTATCAGTGCCTGGGTCGGGCTGTTGCTCTCGGGTTGTGGTGCGCCGTCGTCGGACAATCCTGTGGACCAGGATGTAGTCGTTACCGCACCGTACGGGTCCTACGACTTTAAACAGGCGAGGACCTACAGCGCTCCGAATGAAATTCCGGTGACCAAGACCTCGAATACGGAATCGGAGCCCGTCCAGTCCGCATTGACCCCAGATCTCCAGAACGCGATTCTCGCGGCCGTGAACCAAAACATGGAGATGTACGGATATCGACGCGTGACCAAGCCAGAGGAGGGGAAGCCGGATGTTTCGCTGGAAATTTCGGCGTTGGGTACGACTCAGACCGATACGTACTATTCCTCCTGGTCCTCAACCTGGGGAGGCTACTACGCCCCGTGGTATGGAGCTTCTTTCGCGGTGGGATGGGCTCCTGTCGCCGTTCCTTATGTAAGTACTGCGCAGTATGGTGCATTGCTGATCAACATGACGAATCCGAATGCGCCCGACCCTGCGACGCAAACCATTCCCACCCTGTGGAGTGGCGCGGTAGCCGGGCTCGTCACTGGAACGGCGCCTGGAGCGAGTGCGCAGCAACGAATCGTCGAAGGAATCAACCAAGCGTTCGCCCAATCGACCTATCTGAAGAACGGAACGAAGCCATGACTAGATCTCTAAAGCGACTCCTTTGCTTGCTGATCGGAATGACCATTCTGCTTCCCGGCGTGGCGTCCGCGCAAACGGCCTATTGGGGGATGCAGTCGAGCCGAGACTATATCGGATCCATCGATTATGTCTTCTCGGTCCCCACGGGTTCCATGCACGACTTCGTGCCGAAAGTCAGTTAACTCGGGTTTGCCGCGGAAAGTTTCCGGAAGACCAAGGAACAGTTCGGTGTTGGATTCTCCTTCTCGTGGGTCTACTTCAGTAATGAACAGAACGGTACCTTCCAGGTCGATTCCGCCACTGTCACCGGAAAACGGTTTACGTCCGTCGACGCCTTTCCTTTGCTCGTCATGGGCCGATACATTCCGCTGACGCGTCAACAAATCACGCCTTTCATAGGAGCCGGGTTGGGGCCGATGTACGGAATGTATCGGGGCAACATCGGTGTGCTCGGGTTAGACAAATCTGGCTGGCAGTTTGCACTCGCGGCAGAGGGCGGTGTGGCCTTCTTCCGGAAGGAAGGTCCCGGAGGTCTGAAGCTTGCCGCACGGTATGTGGGTGGCTTTGGAAATGACGCGATCTCTTCCATTTCCTTTCTCAGTTTTAGCATTGGTCTGATGAACGCGTTCTAGGCCGGTTGCCCCGTTCGGTCCAAACCCTGCAACTCCTGCGGACATGCGATTCTTCCGCTCTATTTGGCCGCTTTTCGCGGTAGTGCTGGCCCTCGGATCCATTACGGCATGCTCGTCCATGAGCGTTGACTCTCGTCGGAATGAGCAGGCCGACTTTCAGAAGTATAAGACCTATGCCTGGGCTCCAACGGAAACGTCGGCGCCCGATGGTGGCGCGTCGGCACGCAAAGGTCTTTTTGATCAAACGATCAAGCAAGCTGCCGATCACGAGCTTGCGATGAAAGGGTTGAAGAAGACCGACCCTGATCAGGCCGACTTGCTGGTTTCATACTGGGGAACCACTCGGGACCGGATGGTGTTCCGGTCGGTGCCGGCGCCACATGGGTTGAGCGCCCCCACAATTGACACCGGGGCGGAAGGGTATCGGGAAGGAACGCTGGCCGTTGATCTCATCGACCGGGCAAGCGGCGAGATAGTTTGGGAGGGGGTTGCGAGCGACGCGATCTATGATTCGGGCGCGACTGATGATCAAGTCAGGGACGCGACCACGGAGATCATAAGAAAGTATCCTTCGGCGTGACACTCAGGAAGCATGAGCACTCTCCCATGCGCGTACTCGTGTGCGAGCCTTGTCGAATAGCCGTTCGTAATTTGTTCGGCGTACCTTCAGGCTAGCTTCAGGTGTGAGTGCTTTCCAGAGTGGATCGTACTGCCGATAAGTTTTAAGATAGCTCTCACTATCCTTGGGGGCGACCTCATCCGTTCCGAAGAGGAACCGGTCGGGATACCGATTGATGACATCCGCCACCCGCTTCACTGCATCGGGAGAAGACGTGGCGTACTTAGCGACCTCCTCCCAGGAGATGTCAAAGTACAGGTTTGGGTACTTTCCGCTGGCAAGCATTTCCTCGATAATCGCCGCTTGGCCGACGATGGGCTGGATGACACGTCCTAAGCCGATGTGCGCCCAAATGATCGTGGTCTTTCCGTGTCGCCTTATCAGTTGCTGCATTCCCTCAAGATAAGCCGGTCTGGCTCCAGCCTTCGGGAAGGGGGCGTCGATATCGTTATGGATCAGAGCAACAAGTCCCACTTCACCGGCGAAGTCCAGGATTCGGTCGAGCGCTGGGTCGGTAAGGCTGGGCGGGTCACCAGCGATTTTTGCGGAAACAAACTCTTTGTGGATCGTGAATTCTCCAATGCCCACAAAGACTCCTGGAAAAGTAAGCAAGACGCGTCGAATGTGATCTGCGGCGTACATGTCCGAGACATTGAAACCAGTAATCATGGGATCAAAGCGGGCTTGTTGCTCCTTCGAGAGAGACCGGTATGCCATGGCGAGAGGTAGGCCGAGGCGATCCACGCGTCCGTGAACGAGTAGTAATAGAGCGGCGCATCGGTCTGAAGATAATAGGTCGGAGCATTCTTGCCGGTAACTCTATAGGACCATTGCTGTTGTAAAGGCAGCCCGAAAAGAGTCGCTCGTCCGACCTGGGTTCCCATCACGCTTAGGAGCTTTTGGGCGGAGACCCCCTCTTGTACGTAGTTCGTGAGATGGACGTGCCCGTCATTGAAGAGCGGCGGGAAGAGCGGTGGATCCCCAGGGACTGTACCCGATGAGCCTGCGGCCGGCCACGATATCGGCAGCGTAAGCACCAGGCATCCGATGAGCATGGTCGTCACTCGCTTGTGCAGTGGCATAGAGTCCTCCGGTCAAAACGAAAAGTCGGTGGATAAGGCGATTGTGGGTCCCGTCTGGCCGCCGGTCCAATAGCCGAAATTGCTGGAGTACGCGGAGCGATTGACATAGATCGCCGTAACGTTCAGCTTGAGTCGGCGGCTCCGATAGGGGTAGTAGTTCAATCCGCCCGAGAGTTCCCACGAATTGTTGAACTGGCCGAAGATGAACGAATGGACACCATACACTTCAAACCTCTGCGGGACGACCATGTAAGCGGCATTCAGCATGTAGCCACGATCAAAGATCTGGTTTAGCGGGACGGGCCCGTCCGTTTCAAAGTTGCTCAGTTTTCGAAAATAGAATTCGGCCATACCGAAAAAACCCTGATGCTTCACGCTCGCGTCAGCTGCCAGGGTCGTATAGTCCGTCTTTCTGACCGTCACTCCTGGAGCGAGTGCGCCGGTTTCAAAGAGCAACAAGCTGTCCGAAAGTCGAATGCTGGTGTTGTCCGGCTGCGGGTTGTTGACCTGATTGAAGCGGTCTTCACGGCTGTGGACTGCCGAAACACCGAATCGTGTTGCGACTCGATCATGCATCTCGAAATCACCGAAGCCACCGCGTGGACCGAACTCTCCGGTGGTCGGCATTAGGTAGAGCGTCAGGCCGAGCGCGAAATCGCGCGTCAGCTGAGCAGCAGAGATGTTCACCATGTTGAGGGCACTGGCTAGCATCGTCCTATACCGGAAACGAGAGATCGGCTCGCCTTCGGCCCAGATTCCGCTGGAGAAGCTGGGGCGGAAGAACTCGTCGGCTAGCTGGCGGTCGGTTCCCAGAAAGAAGGGGTGTTCGTAGTTGAGGGAGCGGGTTCCTGGAATTGCGCCGATTCCGCCACCGAGCGTAAATGCTTTGCTAAATTCGTAATTGAGTGCCGAAATGCCCGTAACGCTCGTGGTGGAGTTCACTGCCCAGAGGCTTGTCTGATGGGTGAACTTGGGCGAAAACAGAAAGCCTTTGAAGTGAACGAGCATTCGATGAAGCTCAATGTCATGACGCGTGTCGATCGAGCGTTCGCGCCCGAGGTGATCGGTAAATGATTGCATCGCGGGCAGCTGATTGAGGTATCTCAGCAGGACATAGCCACTGATACTGAGAGATCCGTACTGGCCAGTAAGTACTTCAAAGCCTTCTCCGGGGATGTATTCCCCTTTCTTCTGAGAACTCTCTTCAGGAGTCGGCGGCCGATCGGCCTGCGCCCATGCATGGGTGCTCAAGGCTAGAGCGATGGCTCCCGCCAGGATCATCCAAGCATGGGCGCGGAAACCGCTCATTTCGATGCCACCTTTTGGCCTTGAGATGCCGGGGCAACGTCATAGGGATTGGCGTGCAGTGCAACAGTGATGTCAGCGATTGCCTTTTGCGCGCGGACACTGTTTCCAGCCTCATCCAGTCGTGGAGAGAACGCCGCTATCCCGAATCTCCCCGGGGCGACGGCGATGATACCGCCGCCCACGCCACTTTTCGCCGGAAGGCCGGTGGTGAAAAGCCATTTTCCTGCGTCATCGTAGAGGCCAGCAGTGGCCATCACTGCCAGGAGCCCCTTTACATGCTTTTGGTCGACGACTTTCTTCCGCGTTACCGGATTGACGCCGCCATTCGCCAGCGTTGCCGCCATGGTGGCCAGGTCCTTGGTGTCGACACTGATCGCGCACTGGCGCGTGTAGAGATCCGTCGCCTCGAGTGGCTTCTTCTTGATCTGTTCGTAGGCGTACATCAGCATCGCAATAGCCTGATTGCGTTGATTCGTCGCTGCTTCCGACTTGTAGACCTCCTTGTTTACTCCCAGTTTTCGACCCGCGAAGTCACTGTGAATCCCGATGATCTTGTTCCATACGTCATCCGCACTCTTACCTTGTACTTTCGCGGTGGTGGCGATGGCCCCGGGGTTGACCAGAGGATTCATTTCTTTGCCCTTATACTTTTCGATCGCCTCGATGGAGTTGAAGACGTCGCCTGTGGCGTCCACTCCGACGGAGCTTTCAACGGCCTTTTCTCCTGACTCTTGAAGAACCTGAGCGAGAGTAAACACCTTCGATATCGACTGGATGGAGTAGTCAGCTTTGACGTCACCGACCGTGTGCACTTCCCCGTCCGTCGTCACCAGTGCGATGCCGAAAAGTTCAGAGTCGACGTTCTTCAGTGCGGGGATGTAGTCAGCATTCTTTCCATCTTTAAGGCCTTTGTACTTAGAATAGGCCGCATTCAGGGCCGACTCGATTTCTGCCTTGGCCGGTCCCGTTGTCTGGTTTTGCGCCGACGCCGCGCCAGGTATCAGGGCCAGAGCGACTCCAATGCAGATTGTCTGAATTGTATTTCTTAGCATGACTTTTTCCTTTCTCGGTTTGGTCAAGTCTTCCGACCCAGACTTGAGAAGCTGTATTTGAAGCTGATCTGGCAGCGAGTGTCGTCCCCGTGGTTGCCGTTGTAATCGCGACGATTGCCCCAGAGTAGCTCGATACCGGTGAGGACGTTCTTAACCGGGGTGTAGAGGAGGTTTGCCGAAGCGTATTGTCCCCATCTAAATGCGTCGCCGCTCTGGAAGGTACGGTTGCTGACCTGGGTTCGACTGTAACCAAAGGAACTGCTGAATTTATCGCTCCAGTAGTGGTCCACGTAGACGAGTACCGCCCAAAGAGGAACGGCCGACGCTCCGATGTTGCCAGGAGTCCCCTCGAGAGCGAGATCGGTGCCGCCATCGTTCATATACGTCGCGATACCGCGTCCGTAGAGCGTCGAAAGCATGAGCTTGTCCTTGTCCCAGAACTTGAAGTTCGCAGTGGCGGCAAGGCCGTAACCGGCCGTATTGCCTTTGGGCGAGTTGTCGGAGGTGCCCAGGGTGTCGTACCCCAGGCGGCGGGCGATACCGGCGAGCTGGATATGGCCTAGCTCACCTTTGATGCGCACGTGAGCGGTCAGGTCCGGTACCTTGTTATCGGGCTGGATGTTCGTACCGAGATTCGGGTCCAGTTCACGGATGTTTCCCGGATCAAGGTCACTCCCGGGCCGCTCGATGGCGATCGCAAGGGTCACGTCTCCGTCGACCGGTGTCCAACGAATCTGAGGATTACGAAGGAAGACCATGCCGCTGGGACCCCAGTAATCGATGATGTTCGGGAAAACGTCGACGTCCATGAAGAGGCTGTGCGTCTGGCCCCCCAGAAAATGCCCCCACTGGCCAAAGGCGTGCCGCAAACGAATGGTGGTCTTTCCTTCGTCAGCACCGACTCCAAACATATCGAACTCGAATTTAGTCAGAAGGTCGCTTCCATCGACTGGAACAGCGCCCGTAACACCAAATCGGCTTTGCCGGGCACTGAGCACCGCTTGGCCATCCGTGCCGAACTGCCCTGGAGTCGTCGCAATCTTCGATGCACGCAGCGTATCTGCCCATGCGGGATCCACGCGTTTGAAGTCCTGCACATAATCGACTTGCGCGAATCCGTACGCTTCAAATGGCGCCGTCTTTTCGGCAGCAGAAGCGTTCGCCGCAAGTGCGGCGGAAAGCAGTACAAATGATGTCGTCTTTAATGTGAATCGAGTCTCCATCCCCAAGTGCCTCCTGCTACGTCAAGTAGCGCATCCCGGACTGCATGCCGTATGCCCAAAGGCATAGATGGAGGCCCTTTCAAAAGGGTAGCGTGCGCATGACGTCTTGTTTCAGGCGTTCCAGATTGACCGGACGGACCCGGATCAAGCCGCCGCGCGGCCGGTCAAGATCTACGATTACGAAAAGAGTGAGGGCGAAGAGCAAGCCTAGAAGCAGGGAGAACACGCCTAACCGCTGATTGTTGACGCCGCTAATGAAGCCCAGGCCGGCGAAGGTGATCACTGAGGCAATTAAGAGCAACGCTGTGATGCTCTTTGGAAGATGATTTGTGTAGGCTAGCTCCTGCTTTTCTCGAATGTCGAACGTCTCATTCAAGGATTGAAGTAGAAGAGGTGCACTGGTGAAAGACCGATCTTTCTTCACGGCAGAGACGGCGGCGCTCCAAAGATCCTGCTCAACCCGAAGTCCCAAGGGGCGCACATGACTGAGGTAGTGTTCTGCGGCGCCATCGGCATAGAACCGAAGGCGTGCGTCGATGTGTTGAAGCAGAAGACGACGTAGCCTCTGACGATCAGCATTGCCGAGGAGATCGGTACGCAAAAGGGACGTTCCAATGGCAACTCCCTCCTCGGCGAGATTGACTCTTCTTGTTTCAAAACGCACGGCCGCCATGGACACTCCGAACGCGAGAAGGACTGCCACGAGGGTCAATTGCGACGTCTGAAGTAAGCCTAGGACGGCTTTAGCGGCGTCGTCGAATCGGGGCCTCGAGCGTGACCCTAGCGTAAAGAAGACCAGGACTGCGATGATCAGTGCGGATGTGATGCCGAAAAAGAGCAGGAAGGCAATAAGACCGTAGGTAATCTCATTACTGTTCAAGACAAGCCGCCAGTGCTCAGTAGTAGTAGCGGCTGATGAACCCGAACGCGATGGGGTTCTTGTCCCCGGTTCGGATCCAGCCGATTTCACCACCGAAGTTGAACCGCTCGCTGAACGTTTCAAAGACCGAGAAGCCAAGAGTGTCGGAGTTCTGTGCGCCCGCGCGAGTGATGAGCTGATTCCGGGCGTAGATCAACTGGAGCGCAATAGGAACGTTGTATCTGGGTTTAAGCTGAGTGTCGAAACCCAGGGAAAGCGCCGCCTGTGTGCGGGAATCCTGGTCATCGGTTCCGGTGAAGATTTGAACGCCCGCATTACCCTGGAGGCCGAAGGTCGGGTTGAAGGCATAGGCGGCGCGAATAGAGGGATACCACTGCGTCGATTCACTGCCAAAGTCGAGTTCCGTGGAGGTGCCCTGCCCAATTCCCTTGATGAGCTGCTGCGCGGTGACTAGAGGCGATGCTGCGAAAAGGTGTGGCTTACTGATGGTAAGTGCGCCAGTAAGGGCGAGTGTATCCGATTCGATGAATTGATAGAGGGCCCCGGTTTGAACGCGGTAACCGGTCGTGGCGCCAAAGTTCAACGCCGAGATCGCGTTGATGCCTGCGGCGGCGAAGCCTGTAGCCCGGATCGGAATCGTGAGTTTCTTGTAAATCGGGATCTGAGCCTCAAGCGTAGGGGAGAATCCCGCCACCTTGAGGTCTTGGTTGCCGAATTGCGCCTCGGGCGTCATGTAGGCGAAGAGAAGCGCCGTGCTCACGCTTGGGGTGGAAAAGGGAGTAAGAATGATGAACGATGGCGTGAATCGATGGCCTCCCACGTAATTTGCCTCGGTCTTGAACTCTGAGATTTTCTCGGCCAACGCGGGCGTGCTCACGCCAAGGGCTAGAACTGCGCATCCAAGACGGAACAAGTTGTTCGTGTACTTGATCATAGACTGTACGCCCCCACACGTACTGGCGAGCGGGTAAAGCAAGTATCGTGCAAATCAGCCCATGAAGCGGTCGACGATTTCCTCGATGGCCTGCGCGAATTCCGGCGATCCAGGGCCGCCGCTTTCATCTGATCCGCGAATTCTGGCGCTCCAGGCGGCCCGCTTGGCTGCGGCGTCATAGGCAACCAGATAATAGACACCGGTCTGATCTTCGGCGGCGTACGCTGCCGTTCGATCGAAATCGGGGAAAATAATTAGAGGCACGCCGTTTACACCGGGTGAAAGCCCCCGCCAGCTCGTGTACCAGTCGCCACTGACTGATTCTTTATAGAAGGTCAGATAGAGATCTGGCGCGGTGTTGGTTGCCGGCCGCAATCCCCGCTTCTGTAGCGCCGATTCGAAGGCGGGACGGATGCGCTCCTCCAGGATGGGGGACTTCTCGATGCGAACGGCTTTTGTGATGAAGTCCAAGTCAGGGTTCTGTAGCCGTAATGCGAGCGCGCCGTCCTGGTCGAGCCACTTGTAAGTCTTGGCTCGTGTCAGATCGAGTGTGGGGTCCTTTTGGTCCGTCATGGGGCCCACGGAACCTATGGCACATCCGGTCACGTTGAGCGCGAGGCCACAGAGCGAAGCGGTCACCAGCAGCAAGGATCTGAAGGACATGCTTCAGAGACGAAGCAATAAGGAGACCGCCCGCGACTAGGTAACTTTTTCTCGATTTTGGCTCTTTTTTCCTACTCGGGAACTTATTGCCGGGCAGAGGACGGAGTGCGAAATCGCGCAAAAATTCTGCGTCAAAACGTTGTCAATTGCTTTTGTTTCGTCAATCCGAGGGGATCATTCGCCGCGTCAGCAAAACGGGCGAGAAACTCGCTCCTCGTAACGCACGTATCGGCGCGGCACACCGATTGCTTTAGTTGAATGTGAGGACAGGATGTCCTCGAGTGGGGGGATTAGCGGTGCCTATCGGCATGTGGACAGCAGCTTCAGGAGCTGCCGCTCAAGCGCACAACGTAGACGTGGTCGCCAACAACCTGGCGAACTCCGATACGTCCGCATTCAAGAAAGACGTTCCCACCTTCAAGGAATACATGGCCGCGGTCGAGCGTGAGCGCGAAGGCGTCGACATTCCCCGCGGTCCGATCAAGGACAAGGAATTCTATCCCATCGACGGACGCGACCAATCTTTCGTGGTCGTGGACGGGACTTACACGAACTTCAAACAGGGCAACCTGCGCGTGACTCACTCACCGCTGGATCTCGCCTTGGATGGACCAGGTTTCATTGAGGTCAGCACGCCTTCAGGTGTTCGCTACACGAGACAAGGAAGTCTCAAGATGGCCACGGATGGCCGGTTAGTGACATCAGAAGGGTACCCCGTGCTGGCTGCTCAACCCGGAGGTCTGGCTTCCGCGCTGCCAGTTGCTTCGGCCGTTCAGCCGGGCCAAGGAGGGCCCTCGACTCAAGGAGGAGTCGCGGCTGAAACGGGAAATGCACAGCGGTACATCAACCTTCGCGACGCAGGGGGAAGGGTGTCGATCGGCGAGAACGGGGAAATCTACGCCGGCGACACGTTGCTCGCGAAGCTGAATGTGGTCGAGTTTAACGACACGAAGAAGCTGCGTAAGACAGGGGGGCAGCTCTTCGAGAACGTGGACCCGGCGAATCAGGGACAGGGCGCGGTGAAGACCGTCGTCCGCCAGGGCATGATCGAAACGTCTAACGTAAATCCGGTCGAGGAGATGACGAATCTCATTAAGGCGAACAGGATGTTCGAACACGACCTGAAAGCGATGAAGACTTTCGACTCGCTCATGGAAAGAGAAGTCAACGCGATCGGAAAGCTGTAAGGGGCGACTGAATGATTGGGGCACTCTCAACGGCAGCAACGGGTCTTCAGGCGCAATCGGCCAACATCGAGCGCATCTCGAACGACCTCGCTAACGTCAACACTGACGGCTACAAGCGCAGCCGCAACGAGTTCCAGGATCTGATGTACCAGACCGTTCGCGAGCCGGGCGCGCAGGTTGGCGCGACCTCGAATTCCCCGGTTGGCGTACAGACCGGCATGGGCGTGAAGGTCGGTGCGATCCACAAGATCTTCGAGCAGGGTCCGACCAAGATGACCTATCACCCGTACGATCTGATGATCGAAGGAACAGGGCTCTTTCCGGTGCAGAACCCGACGTCGGGCGAGATCAACTACACCCGCAACGGCGCATTCAAGATCGACGCGCAAGGAAGACTGCAGCTGTCCACGGGGGCGCTGCTTGTTCCGCAGATTACCATCCCGCCGAATGCAGCCGGCGTGAAGGTTGCCGCGAATGGAACGGTCACCGCGCTGCTCGGCCTGGAAGGCGAAGCCGTGATCGGACAGCTTCAGTTGGTGACCTTCCAGAATGAAGAAGGTTTGATGGCGCTCGGCAATGGTCTCTATCGTCCGACGCTTGCGAGCGGGGCGCCGCTTCAGGGGATTCCGGGCGAAAACGGTTTGGGGACCATTCAGCAAGGAGCGCTGGAAGGTTCGAACGTGAACGTGGCTAACAGCATGGTGGACATGATTTCCACGCAGCGAGCCTACGAAATGAACACGAAAGTGATGGGAGTGGCTGACCAGATGTTGGGGGCGACCGCCAACATTAAATAGCGGATGAGCGGGGCTGGGGGGCCACGCTGATTCGTGAAGCCAGGAGGGCGAAGAGTGAGTCGGTTTCGAAACATCATCGGCGTTTGTCTTTGCGTGACGTCACTCGTGATAGTCACGGCCGCGGGTGCCGCCGCGAGCGCGGTGGAGCGCGCTCCGGCAATCGGCAACGCCATCGCCGGCATCATCGAAATCGTGAAAGGCGACTTGAGCAAGCGCTATCCGCTCGCGCGGATTCAGCTCGGCGATATTCGCTGGGCGGGGCATCACGCTCCCGCCGCCGCCACGGCGGTCAGAATCATCGGTGAAATCGCTCCAGGGGAACTGCAGATATCGGCAGTCACTTCCAAGGGAGAGATCGAGGGTCGCGTACCGTTCGCTGCCTGGACCGCTGCATTGATCGCAACCCGCCGGGTGCTGCCGGGGCAGCGGCTCGCCGAAGACATGTTCCGTGTCGGCGAAGTGAACGTTGCGCAGGGTTATGCGCGCGAGTTCCGGGGCGCGATTCTCCCGATCGATTCGGGCAAGGAACTTTCACGCCTCGAAGCGCGCCAGACCATCATGGAAGGGAGTTTCGCGCTTTCCACGGCGGTTCAAAGGATTCCCGATGTGCGTCGGGGAGAGTCGGTTTCGGTGCACTTGGTTTCCGGTGCGATGACGTTGAAAACCATGGCCGTGGCTGAAGAGCCGGCCTATGTGGATGGACAGCTGAGGGTGCTGACGTTGAAGACGAAAAGGGTGCTCGTGGGGAAACTGATGCAGGACGGTTCCGTGGAGGTGAAGCTATGACGAAACGTCTGGTCTTTGCCGCGATTCTCGTCTGCTTTACCTCGAGCCTCGGGATGACGGGCTGTTCTAAATTCATGGCGAATTTGCGCCGTGATCTGGACGACTCCGAGCCGTACAGCGAACCGACCGTGGGTGGGATTTGGACCGAGCGCAATCAGCTCGCCGAGGACCGTTATTCAAGAGTCGGACATACCGAGCGTGGGCCAGCCAGCGCCTACACCACGCCCGGTGGAGAGGAGGGATCCTGGGTCAACGATTACCAGGATGAAGCGAATGACCGCGATTTGCGGCGCGGTCCGGCTTCAGAAGGACCGTCGATGGCGGACACGCCCTCTTATGCGCCGCCTGTGAAGCGCATGTACAAGAACGGAGTACGCGCGACGCGCGCCGACTTCGTCGATGAGGATACGAACGAAGGTTCGCTCTGGGCGTCCGACGGTCAGACGAACTACTACTTCACGAAGAACAAGGTCCGTGGCGTGGGTGATATCCTGACGATCAAAGTCGAGGACGGGCTCGTTCAGGACACGGCCTTCGAGGTGGGCAGGACCCTCAGTCCGGCCGAGCGCGAGCACGAGCTGAATGTGGTCCAGGAGCGGATCCGCCGGCAGATCGCGAGCACGAAGGAAGCGGAGAAAAAAGACACTCCGCCTGAGATCACCACCGGAAAAAAGGATGATGCCAAGCAGGCGGCATACGCCGCGCCGGTGGATAGCGAAGGTAAGGAGCGCAAGGCCAGCTGGGCCGACGTGAACCTTAAGGAGGCAGTGCAGTTCAAGGCCGGCGACGCCATCATGGCGGAGATCGTCGAGCGCTATCCGAACGGGAACTACAAGATTCGCGGAACGAAGAAAGTGCAGTACCGAGATCGCTCCCGCTACGCGACGCTGGTCGGGATCGCCAAGGGCACCGACATGGCCGAAGACGACACGATTCAATCGGGGAAACTTTATGAATACCGCCTGGAAGTCGCGCGCTAGACAATTCGGGGCGGCGCTGGCCGCGGCATCGGTCCTGCTCGGGGTGGTGGCCTTTCCGGTCGCGGTCCTTGCGGGGGCGAGGCTCAAGGATATCGCCTCGGTGAAGGGCGTTCGTGAGAACATCCTGATCGGCTACGGCATTGTCGTGGGTCTGAAAGGAACGGGCGATTCCAGTTCCGACGT
>CAYOWB010000011.1:0-1349 GCA_964407515.1 uncultured Bacteriovoracaceae bacterium | reverse complement strand
CCGCCTGTTCGGCAAGCTCGGCCTCGACATGCAGGGCAACGCCGCCGTGAAGTCGAAGAACGCCGCTGCCGTCATCGTGACGGCGAATCTTCCGCCCTTTGCCCGCGCCGGGAACAGGATCGATATCACGGTGAGTTCCATCGGTGATGCCGCCAGCCTCGAAGGGGGCATGCTTCTGGTTACCCCGCTCAGGGCAGGAGATCAGAATGTCTACGCCGTGGCCCAAGGTCCGGTCAGTATCGGAGCGGTCGCGGACGGATCTTCCAAGGCCTTTCCGACAGTGGGCCGGGTGGTCGCGGGCGCGACCATTGAAAAGGACGTGGACGTGAACTTCGCCGGGAAGAAGAACTTCCGGCTCTCGCTCCACAACCCTGACTTCACGACCGCGGCGCGGGTCTCGACGCTCATCAACGGGGAGCTGGGAGGAAAGTTCGCCAGCGCCCGGGACAGCGCGACGATCGATGTGGTGGTACCCTTCAATTATGAGGGCAATTCCGTCGAACTCCTTGCTACAATCGAGAACATCCAAGTGAATGTCGACAGCCGCGCCAAGGTGGTGCTCAATGAACGTACGGGCACCGTCGTCATGGGCGAGGCGGTCCAGATCCTTCCGGTTGCGATCGCGCATGGCGATCTCTCGATCGAGGTGAAGGGCGACGGCGGGAAGAAGAATGCCGGCAAGGCTCCGCGCATCGCGGAACTGAAATCCGGCACGAACGTTTCTGAGTTGGTGCGGGCGTTGAACGCCTTGGGCGTTGCCCCGAAGGATTTGACAGCGATTTTCCAGAGCCTCCGCGAAGCCGGGGCCCTGCAAGCGGATTTGGAGATCATGTGATTCTTTGGAAGGATTTCGTAATCGATGATGTGGTTGGTCCTTATCTCAATGTCGAGATTGAGGACGTGAAGTGCCGCGGAGCGCGGTCCGGTCGCCCGAGTGTCATGGAAGATGCTAGTGGCGCAAAAATCCAGGAAACAGGACAAGGACAACGGCCTGCTAGGATGGTGGGTTATTCCAGTTCTGATTCTGCCCGATCCGGCATGGAAGCTGGACGGAGCGACCGGTTTTTCGAAGCTCTGCGACAGAGGGAGGGAGGATGACCGCACCCGTCGCCCCGGGTACGGCTCACCTTCCTCCCTCTCCCCCTGGGGAGAGGGGCATCCGTTGGGGTGCCAATGCTTTGACGGACCCGACGACCCCTGGCCGTCGGATGCCTGTTGTCGATAAATCCAAAGTCGATCCGCAGATCGTGAAGGCGGCCGAGGGCATGGAGGTCGCGAGCAAGGGCGCGGCGGTGGAGCAGGCGCAGGGCGCGGTGCAGGAGTTCCTGCTGCTCAACCACCCGGTCGAC
>CAYOWB010000010.1:35188-41270 GCA_964407515.1 uncultured Bacteriovoracaceae bacterium | reverse complement strand
CCATCTAATTCTCATAAGCCCTGCTTACTTCATCGTAAGTGGGGCTTTTGTGTTTCTAGGCCTGATGTAACCGGGCCGCGCGTGCGAGCTCCGTGTGACTCACTGATAGATCGCGACCACGGTGGCAAGAATCATAAACAGGGTGACCAGCGAGAGTGCTTTCATACGTAAGTTCCAGGATACAATAACAATGGAGTGAATCAATCGGAAATAGGTTCTTTCTCCTGCAGGTAAGGGATGAAGCGAATATGCGGCGAATGTGGACTTTTTCTGACTGGGGGATGTCTCTCGTGCGACACATTCGGGAGAATTGGGAGCAAGATTCGATAAGATAACTGCATCGCGTTCCGGATAGTGATAAATAACAGATACTCATGACTCTTCCGGCTTCAGGTATCTCCTCAAGAAGACTGGTGCTTCGGCTTAGCAGCTTGGGAGACGTCGTCTTGGCGACGGCGATTCTAAATACTGAATTGTTTCAAAGTTCTCAGGCGGATTGGGTTGTCTCGGCGGAGTATCGAGGACTGCTGGAGGGGAATCCAAGAATCTCGAAAGTCTGGGCTTTTGATAGGAAGTCCGGGCTGGGGGGATGGATTGAGTGCTGTCGCAAACTTTGGGAGCAGCAGTATGATGAGGTCTACGACCTCCACTGCAGTCTCAGGTCTCGATTAGCTTATTTCCTATTTGTTTATTGGTGTCTGAAAGCTGGCCGCCGCATGCCCGTATGGAAGAGGGCTGCAAAGGACCGCGCGAAACTCTATGGATATTTTGCCCTCAAGGGGGCATGGCCAAGAGTCCTGCGTCCCGAAAGGCAGATTCAGAAGTTCGCGGCCATCGGAAGTCGTCGTGCGGTTCAGACTGCTCGCACGGATTTGGGTTACCTCGTTTCAGGGGGGGATCACCTATTTAAAGACGAGGGGTTACGGCCGGTCCTTGAGGCAAAGGAGGAATACCTTTGCGTGATGCCGGGGTCGCTGTGGCCGGGGAAGAGGTGGCCAGTTTCGCGCTTCGCCGAGGTGATTCAGGGACTTCAGATCGTCCCAGTCGTTATGGGGACGCTGAAGGACCTTGAAAGCCTGGAACTCGTTCAGGTGCTGAAGAAGATGGGAGTTCGACATGTTTCCGGTGTGGGCCGGTGGACACAGCGCGAGGTGGCCTGGGTAATGGCTCGCTCACGCGGGTACTTGGGAAATGATAGTGGCTTGGCTCATATCGCCGAAGCCGTTGGAGTGCCTGCATACATGGTTTTCGGTCCCACTACGCCTGAAATGGGGTTTGGTCCGTGGCGTCCGGAAAGCAGGGCCTTGGGTGCCAAACTTTGGTGTCGGCCTTGCGGCAAAGATGGCCGCTATTGTTTTCGGATCCATGATCGCTTTGCTTGCCTGCGTGCGCTGGGTGTCCAGGAGGTCTTGGCGGAGCTTCCAAAGGACATTGTTCGATCAAGAGAAGGGCTTCTCGGTTTATGTCACGTGAATCCATCCGACTGAAGATCTACCGGGCGTTTCAACACGCGTTTGTTGAGACGCTCGTCCTCCCTATGTTCTTCTCAAAAGAGCGGCTCGACGAGGAGCGGGGGGCTGGCGTCTTGAAACAAGAGTTCTCGCCAGCGTCAATCCAGGTTCCACGTGTCTGGTTCCATGCTGCTAGCGTAGGTGAGCTGGAGGCTCTGTGGACGGTAATCGAGTCGTGGGCAGACAGGGACAGTGAGGTGATCCTCACGGTCTTCAGTGAATCAGCCAGGAGCCATGTCACGCGTTTACAGAAGTCCCTTGAAGGAAAGCGAGCCCGAATCCTGTTCTGTGGATACTCTCCGGCGGAAGGTCGTTGGGGCGCTGGAATTGAAAAGGTAAGGCCGGCGGCCTTTGTTACCGCCAAATACGAGGCATGGCCGGAACTCTGGATGACGCTACGGAGACACGGTATTCCGCTCGTGATTGTTGGGGCGAAGGCGCGGCGGTCCTTGGCCATAGCGAAGACAATGACTGCACTTCTGGGGGGGAAACTTCCCCGGATGCGGCTGATCGCAGCAGTTCCTTCCGATGGGACCGCTCTTGAGGAAATGTTTCCTCGGGCGCGAGTCGATGTATCGGGGGACCCTCGCTGGGACCGCGTCGTAGAACGTGCGCGAATTGGTAGCTCCAGAGCTCGTGAGCTGGTTCAAAGTTTTTCCATGGCCCGACGTCCCTGGGGGGTGCTGGGAAGCGTATGGCCACAGGACCTGGAGGTCTGGGGGGCGGAGATTGCTGCCCCGGGTGGCACTCTGTGGGTGGTTCCGCATCGGGTGGATGAGAAAAGCCTGGTGCAGATCGATAGGATGTTGCGAAAACACCGGCTTGAGCCGGTGCGGACATCTCAAGCCAAGGGGATTCCTGACGGTGCCTCCGAAGGACTTCCGTTGTGTGTTCTCGTCGATGAAATGGGGTTTCTCTCGGAACTCTATTCCGCGGCGGATTGGGCGTTTGTCGGTGGCGGCTTTGGGTACGGAGTGCATAGCACGATTGAGCCGGCGGTTCATGGCGTCCCCATCGGTATTGGAGAAAAGGGCGCGTACCGGTTTCCGGAGATTGAACAGCTTCGGAAGACTGGGCAGTTGGCGGTCGTTCAGTCGCGTGCTGATGTGGGGCAGTGGCTGAGGTGGGCTGAGGCATCGGCGGCGAAGAAACGCGGTCATTGGCGTGAGCAGGCCGAGCGTCGACTCGGGGCGACCCCTCGGGTCGTGGCTGCGATAGCTGAGGAAATTGTTTCTCATTATCGTGCGTGATAGTCTCAGAGCATGAATTCAACTCACTCTTCCGAAGTCATGATCCGCGTCCGCATGAGCGCCCATGATGGCCATTATGCGGGAAATCTGGTGGACGGCGCGCGAATGCTCCAGTTGTTCGGGGATGTTGCGACAGAGCTTCTGATTCGTCTCGACGGCGATGAGGGACTGTTTCGCGCCTATGAGAACGTGGAGTTTCTGGCTCCAGTGTTCGTAGGTGATTATATTGAGGCGGTTGGCCGCATCGTGAAGATGGGCAAATCGTCACGTACGATGGAATTCGAGGCTCGTAAGGTGATCCAACCGCTTCCTCCCGAGAAGGGCGGACTCGCTGTTTCATCCGCGGAGGTACTCGCGCAACCCGTGATCGTCTGCCGGGCGAAGGGCACCTGCGTGACGCCAGTACAGTTCCAGCGAACAACCCCCAAGACAGGGTGACATGCGTCTTAGAGATCGCTACGACTGGGTAGTTCTAGGGGATCATCCGGGCGCACTTCTGAGTGGCTGTATGGCCGCGAGAATGGGGCTGCCGACGCTCATTCTTCCGCTTGTTCCTAGTGCGACGGTGATGGCTGCCGGGAATGGGCAGACACTGGATCCAGAGCCTGGGTTGCTTCTTGGGCTCGGGCGTATCGGTCGAAGCGGCGGTCTGCTTGCGCGTTGCCTGGAGTATGCGGGTTTACAGCCATCTGAAACGACTGCCATCGTGACGGAGTCAGTACTGCCTCAAGTCGTGACTCCCATGCATCGCGTACTTTTCTCCAGGAACGATGACGATTTTGAGTCGGAGCTGTCTCGTGAGTTCGGAAAGAACTCCTCGGAGCGTCTGGGGCTCGTCAAGGCTTTGAGGTACGCCGAGAGTCCCTATCTCGGTTACTGGGATTCTTTGCCTTCACGATTGGATGACTCGCAAGACCAGGGGGCCAAGAAGGAAAAGAGGAAGCGGAAGGCTGCTTCCCTCCAGACGGTACGCTCGGAGATGATGAGGGCTGCTTCCGGTGCGCTGGGGGCAAGTGGTGCGTTGTGGCTGTCTTCCCATAAGTCGGTCTCGGAGTCAGTTCGTGACCATGGCGCGGAGTTTGGCGAGTTCTGCAGTGGGCTGGCATTTGGCATCGCTGGGTATCGCCCTGAACAGTACGCAATGGACGATCTGCTGCATCTGTTGGTTCTCGGACGCACGGGGGCTGGCTTCAGGGGGGGCGTGTCGGCGTACCGAGAGCTTCTGCTGAAGATGGCGAAGCGGTTGGGTGCTCATGTGCCTCCGGGGGCTGAGTGCCGCCGAGTATTCGTTGAAGACGGGAAATTGCTCGGAGTGCAAACCGCCCATAGCGGGATCGTCATCGGTGCGGGAGGCGGAGTTCTGGGGTGCAGCATCGGCCGGGCACGCGAATTCCTGGCGCTCAGCAGTGGTCATCCCGTGGACCGCCTGAAGAAGGCGCCGCGAACGACCGGTTGGATTTTTTCATTGGCGCTTTCCGTTCGAGCTGAGGCGGTATCCCCGGGGATGCACTCGCGCGTGGTGTGGCAGGAGGCGGGAGCTCCGCCGCTCTTGATCGAGGTGGTCGATCCGGTCGATTATGGGGGGGCGCAGTCCGGAGTCCGCTGGCTGTTTGTCCGCACCACGCTCCCTTTCACTGAAGAGAGTTTAAAGGCTGGATATCAGCGATTGGTTGCGGCTCGCATGATGCGGCAACTCTATGAGCTGATGCCGTTCGTCGAGTTTCATATTCTGAAGATGTATCCGGATTTCCGTTCCAGTGCTGAAGAACTGACTCGAGTGTACGGTTTTGGTGCCCTCGAGAACATTCCTGAAAATCTGCGTGTCTACGGTGAGCCGGGAATTGGTTATCAGTCCGGCGTGGAGGCTCTATTCGTAGCCAATGGCGAAGCCTACCCGGAACTGGGCTCCCTTGGGGGGACTCGCGCCGCCGTGGAAGCGGCCTCCTGGTTAGCTCAGAAACACGCGGTTCATGACTTCCTTCGTTAATGGGGGTGCCGAATGAGGGTCGTCCTGTTTCATCCGACCTTGTTGCCTCCCCGTGACTACGGGGGGGTTGAGCGCGTCGTGCTTTGGCTCGCCAAGGGGCTCCTGGAGCGGAGTCATGAGGTGTGGGTTGCGGCGTTGCCTGGAAGTCGATTGCCCGAGGGGGCACGTTTGCTGGAGATCCAGCCAGGGGCATCTTCGGCGTTCGATCTCTTGAAGGTTTTGCCTCCCGGTGTCGATGTCGTCCATTTCATGGCGCCTCCTGAGGCTGGAGCCTTGGAGCGACTTCCGTGTGCCGGTCTGCTGACGGTGCACGGAAATGGAAAGCCGGGTGAGGCTTTCCCTCTGAATACAGTGTTCCTCAGTGCTGACCATGCCAGGCGGCATGGGGGGCAGGTGTTCGTGCATAATGGCATCGACCCGGACGAGTATCTGTTTCAGCCGGATCAGAAGGACCCGTCGTTTCTTTTTCTGTCCAAGACGAGCTGGCGTGTGAAAAACGTCGCTGGTGCGATTCGCCTCTGCCGGCAGGCACGTGTTCCTCTGAAAGTCGCGGGTGGGAATCGCCCACTGGGTGAGCGTCTGCGCGTGGCGCTGACTCCTGGGATGAAATGGATCGGCCCGGTTGCGGGCAGACGTAAGGCCGAAGTTCTGGCGCAGGCGAAGGCTCTGGTCTTTCCTATTCTCTGGCCGGAGCCTTTCGGCTTGGTCGTGGCGGAGGCGTTGATGTCAGGGACTCCTGTCATCGCATCTTGCAGGGGGAGCGTTCCGGAGCTCGTTGCTTCGGACGTCGGTGTCGTCGTGGATAGCGACGAGGACTGGTTAAGGTGGCTGGCGACAGATCGGCTGCCGTGGATGCCGGAGCGATGCCGGCAATACGCACTCGAAAAATTCCATTATCGTGTGATGGCGAAGAGCTATGAAGATCTTTATCTTCGTGTCCGCGACGGAAAAATGATACACGAAGCCCATCCTACTGCTACGGAATGGAGGATCGGATGATCGCACGTTACACGCGCCCGGAGATGGCTGCGGTATGGGAAGATCGGCGCCGCTATGTTCATTGGCTGAAGATCGAGCTGGCTGTCTGTGAGGAAATGTTCCATGTCGGAGTGATTTCGCCTCGAGACTGGAAGGAACTCCGCAGAGGAGCTCGCGCTCTTCTGGACGAAGGCGGTGTGGATCCTGCTCGGGTCGCCATGCATGAGGAGCGCACCCGTCATGATGTGATCGCCTTTACGGAGACGGTTGCTGAGAAGATCGGTCCCGTCTCTCGTTATGTGCACTTCGGGCTTACATCCTCCGATGTGCTGGATACGGCGCTAGCGCTTCTGACA
>CAYOWB010000010.1:32179-35166 GCA_964407515.1 uncultured Bacteriovoracaceae bacterium | reverse complement strand
GACGTCAAAGGGTTGCTCGCTGTTTTGCGCAAGCAGGCGGTTCGTTATCGGGACTTGCCGACGATTGGCCGTTCGCACGGAATCTTTGCCGAGCCGACCTCGTTCGGGTTGAAGTTTCTGGGCTGGTATACTGAATGGCAACGGAATCTCGAACGCCTTGAGAAGGCGCTCGATGGCGTTCGTGTGGGCCAGTTATCCGGGGCAGTCGGCGTGAATCCCCATTGGGGCCCCGCCTTTGAAGAGAAGGTTCTCAAGCGTCTTGGCCTCAAGCGCGAGAAAGTCAGCACGCAGGTCATTCCGCGTGACCGGCATGCGGAACTGCTTAGTGCCTTCGCGTTGATGGGCGCCTCGCTGGAGCGAATCGCGGTTGAGCTGCGACATCTCCAGCGGTCAGAAGTGGGCGAAGTGCTGGAGGGGTTCAAGAAAGGGCAAAAGGGATCGAGTGCGATGCCGCACAAACGGAATCCCATCTCCTCTGAGAATATTACGGGGTGTGCACGTCTGTTGCGTTCCTATGCACAGGCGGGACTTGAGAACGTTGCTCTGTGGCACGAGCGTGACATCAGTCACTCGTCGGTGGAGCGGGTGGTGTTCCCTGATGCGACCATTCTGCTGGACTACGCCTTGACCCGGATGACACGGGTTCTGGACGAGTTGGTTGTCCGCGAGGATCGGGTGGCGGAGAACCTGGAAAAAGCTGGAAATACGGTTTTCTCTGGGCACTACTTGCTAGCCTTGGTGCAAGAAGGGGCGACTCGTGAGGAGGCTTACGCCTGGGTTCAGTCCTGTGCACTTCGGAGCTTCGAGGGACAGGGAGACTTTGTCGACCTCCTGAGTCAGCATCCCGAGGTGTCCTCGCGGTTATCAGCCGCCCGCATTCGGCAGCTGGGTACATTGAAGTATCAACTCCGAAATGTTCGCGAGATTTACCGGCGTGCATTGGGCCGGTAGAATCGAGATGATGGTTCGCGATTTCTTATCTTTCTTTCGGAGATTGAGATCAGACGAGGGGGCTCAGACGAGCACCGAGTATATCCTTATTCTCTCGATTGCGATGAGTCTGGTGCTGATCGTGACGAAGACATTCCTGAAACCGACATTTAAGAAGTTCGAAGAGGGCTTGACGAAGCGGTTCCAAGAGATGTTCTTCGGGTCGCGCGCCAAGATGCATCATTTGAAGCTGGGTAAGTGATGTTGGGTAAGTGAACTGGGAAAAGGCAAACGGATTGGCTAACGCGGGGGACTTGGTTAGGGGGGTAGGGGGTCTTTGGTGTTAGCCAATCCGTCTGTTGTCTCTAAGAAAAGCAACAGTGGTGCCAAGTGAAAACAGGGATTTCCTCTGTAATTCCAAAGCCTCATGATGATTGCTGCTGTCTAAGGTTCAAGCAGCTGATGTAGGCTTTTTCGGCGATCGCCCATGTCCCCTATCTCAAAACTACCTCCTGGATCTCGGGCATCAGAGCCAGGTATGTATCTTTTTCATGAAGTGGTGTCTTTTTGTCTGTCTTTAGCATTGTAATATCTATGGATAAAACTCTTCTGCGTTTGTAAGCATCTGAAAAGACTGAAGTGACGCACTGCGAAAATAACTGTACTAAAACGGCATGGCAGGTGCTATAACGCGCACGGTCTCAATGGTGTCTTTACGCAAAGGAGTACGATCATGAGATTTTTGGATCGGAGAAACTGGAGCCTAGCGTTAGGGGCGGGAATACTCGCTTCCATCGCTGTGTTGCCCCAGGCTAGAGCGGAATTAGTTTTCGACAGCGAACTGCAGCCCAATGGGGTTGCGCCGATGGAAGAAAGAGAGACGGCTCGTCAGGTTCTTTCTTCATCGCAGAAAGCCCATGCGACCTTGCAGGCAGCCTCTGCTGGAGCTGATTCGGCAGTCCAAGGTGCCACGGTCGAAGTTCAGAACATGTCCAAATCGGAACTCTTGCGTCGCGAGCGACTTCGCGCCGAGTTGAAGAATGAGGATATTCTTCAAGAGCGTCTGGAAGAATTGCGGCTTCGGGATGAGAAGCGGCGAACCGACGAAGTTTTAGGGCACGCGCCTCAGCCTGAATTGGCTCTGGCTGCACCCATGAAAGAAGAAATCGTTGCGGCTCCCGTGACCGATCGCCCCGGACAGCCGACCGTTGCTCCGGCTGGCGTGATGGCTTCGCCCGTGAGTGATCAGGTTGCTGTGAGTCGTGCCTCCGCTGAATCGAGCACCGAAGATAAGCTGGTTTTTTCGGTGATGCCGCGTGGCGGTCTTTCCGGAATGGTGAATACGAACGGTTTGGATGTCCAGGGCCGTTACTCTGCCGGTTTAGGGATCGCGCTGGGCGTTTCTGATAATCTCACCTTCGAGATCGGGTATGCCTTCAGTGAGTACGGAGTCAGTCTTCCCTGGAGCAATCCCTATGCGCAGAACTTCATGGCTACTTCGGGGATCTACAATCCTTCGTTTCCGACGCTCGCCATGAAGCAGAACGTCTTTGATGCGGGGCTCAGGATTTATCTTCTTGGCCCCGACTCCCGGCTCCGTCCCTTCATTGGTGCTGGTGCAGGTTATGCGAAGAGCTTCTTGAATAGTGACTCGCGGCTTCAGGATCTGAGCGGTCAGTTCGGCTATAGAAATCCGGATTACGATGTTTCATCGTTCCTTGGAATTCTGTCGGCGGGCTTGGACGTGCGGTTGACGAAGAACATCTCGGTTGGCGCGCTCTTCAAGTATAGCGCTGTGTTGACCGCTCGTGAGAACCAGGGGCTTCCGTATGGATACTTCACGAACGGGTTGTACTCGCCTGTTGGCTACGGGCTGAACTATATGAATCCGATGGTTGAGCGGGATAAGCAGGTGGCGGGAACGTCACTGTCCCGGTCCGGGTTCTACACGATCATGGGCGGAGTGAACTTCTCGTTCTGAGTTGTCGCTCCTTCAGTTCAGACATGTAGTGCTCCTTTGCGTGGCGGAGCGGGTCCTGAGCGGGCCTGCTCCGTTT
>CAYOWB010000010.1:25984-32042 GCA_964407515.1 uncultured Bacteriovoracaceae bacterium | reverse complement strand
CGCAGAAGTGACCGACTGAAGTCGACGGTGTTTCGACATCTTTGGAAGGATTCTTGGGTCCGTTGGATTGGGCTTCGGTACTTAAAGTCAAAGAAGAACTCGCGCTTTCTGAGTTTCATCACGATGATTTCAGTTTTCGGTGTGGCGCTCGGCGTGACGTCGATGATCGTCGTGCTTTCGGTGATGGATGGTTTCGAGGCGGAGCTTAAGAAGCGTCTGATGTCCTCAGACCTGCATGTCTTGATTTCTCCATTGCCCGAAAACCCGGGGTTCGACCGTGGTTTTGTTCCGAAGAACGCGCTGGACGCGGAAGCGGTCAAAAGGGCCTTTCCGGAGAACGCCGGAGTCGTGAGCTTTCAGCCGGTCCTGGCTACCGAGGCGATTCTCAAGAGCGGCAGAAAGGTCACAGGAGTAGTTCTGAAGGGCGTGACTCCTGAGCGGATCGAGCGGCTGAAGCGTGTTGTGACGGAGTCGGCCGACGCCCGAATGCTGACGGAGAAGGAGGGGGCCGAGAACGTCAAGCTCCCCGGAGTTTATGTCGGGCAGGAATTGGCCTATGAGATGGGCGTCATTCCGGGGGATCGGATTACCCTCGTGTCGCCGACCGAAACAGAAGGGCCACTGAGTTCCGTTCCTCGCCTCAAGCGTTTCGTGATTGAAGGGATCTATCATTCAGGACTGCCGGAGCAGGAGTTACACACGGTTTTTGCGCTCGACGCTTCCGTCCGGTCTTTTCTGAGAAAGTCGGACGTCATTTCGCAGTGGGAAATTACTGTCGCGGACTTCGAGCAGGCAAAGAACTTGGCGGACAAGATCCGTCCGCTTGCTCCGGGGTTCAAGGTGGAGGATTGGGTTCAGTTGAACTCTCAGCTCTTCGCTTCCCTACGGCTTGAGCGAATCGCCATGTTCGTGATCCTGGCTTTCATTGTCGTGGTGGCGTCATTCAATATCGTGACGACACTGACTTTGATGGTTCTGGAGAAGAAGAAGGAGATTTCCATTCTTCGAGCCATGGGGGCACGGGAGAGTCAGGTGGCGGCGATTTTCGTGGCTGAAGGGCTTTTTATCGGGATCGTCGGCGTGATCGGTGGAGTACTCGCCGGGTTGGTGATCTGCAGCGCGCTGAAGCGTTATGAGTTCATTCAGCTCCCGGATGTCTACTATGATCGCACGCTGCCGGTGACATTTGATCCGGCGTACTAT
The DNA here is from genome assembly GCA_964407515.1 of uncultured Bacteriovoracaceae bacterium. GTDB lineage: Bacteria > Bdellovibrionota > UBA1018 > UBA1018 > UBA1018 > CAYOWB01. The sequence continues at coordinate 30,839 of CAYOWB010000010.1, read as the reverse complement.
GCGCTAGTGGCCGTTAGCGGTGTGTTAATCGTGCTGGCGGCGTGCCTCTATCCCAGCAGACGTGCGGCACGTATGAATCCGTTGGAAGGAATCCGGTTTGGCTAGGGGGCTCACTCGGATGATTCTCCTGTTTTTCGCTGCCTCTGTTTTATCTGACGGAGCTGCAGGGCGAGAATTGCCAGCGCAGCGTCCGCCCTGTTTTGTCTTCCTGGCGAAGGGTGCGGCGAGTTCAAACTTTTGGGGATCTTGGCTCTTTGTGAGCGAGAAGGATTACTTTTCGGAGTACTCCCGCTTTTTCGAGTCGAAGGGCTGTGTCGTCCGCCAGGGGCAGTTCCCGCCGGACGCCACGGTGGAAGAATGTGGCCTCGTGCTTCGAGATCAGGTTGAACGCTTCTCAAGGGATGTGCGCCAAGGGGGTTCTGGAGACGAGAATCGGATTGCCGTGATTGCACACAGCCAAGGCGGCCTTAATGTCCGCTTTGCGTTAAAGAGTCTGAGACTGTCGGGTGTATCGTCGGTCATTACGGTGGGGACGCCGCATTCGGGTACTCCAGTGGCGGATTGGGTTGTCGGTCATCGGGATCGGGAGTCCTGGTTTTACTGGATATTGCGCATGGGAGGCTACGATTTGCAGGCGCTCCGGTTTCTCGGGGAGTTTCAGAGGCCCTTCCTTGAGAAGCATGCTACGCACTTCGCCGCTGTTCCCGAAGTGCGGTACGCATCCGCGCGTGCGGTCTGTAAAACGGATTGTCATTGGATGTTGCGTATGTTGTCTTGGTGGCTCGCGTTGCCAAGCGGGGACGGGCTTGTTCCTGGAGAAAGTCAACGCTTCGGCACAGATCTAGGTGAGTTTGATCTGGATCACATTTCATCGGTAGGTGTGGATCGCGCGCAACGGAGTGAGCGACTGCGCTTGATGGAGAAGATGTGGTCCTACCTCATGGGGGAGAAATGAGACTGTTCCGCTCGCTAGTCTTGAAGGTTGGACTCACAGCAGCCTTGCTGGGGGGGATGGCATTCTCGCTAGTCTCGGCTTCCAGTGAATGCCGTGCTGATGAGGTGTGGATTGATGGCGAGTCGGTTCGGCTCTATCTTGGATCGGTCAGCGACGCGGTGGGGAAGAAGTTTGAGCCACTGTTTGACTCCCTCGTCGGAGCGTTGCTCGTCCGGGGTGGCGAAGAGCTTCAGGCTGCCGTGCGTCTTTCTCGGGATGTGACCGTAAAGTTGAAAGAGGAGCATGAGGCGAGGTCCAAGGAGATCTATCAGGTCTTCGTGCCCGAAGAACTACGGCTCAGGATTCGTCTCAAAGACGAGGTTCTGAGTTTGCGGGCTCCCGAATCCCCCTATTCCATCTGGGTGAAGATCAAGTTGCCGGTGATTCCGGACAAGGTCTTTATGAGGAGTGCGACCGTGGATCTGGTCTCTGGGGCCGTGCGAGCGGAGCTTGGTGTGATCGGCAACTCCATACGTGTCACGGCGAAAGCCAACCTGTTCACGAGACAGTTTGAGGGGATTGATCTGTGGAAGGCTGGGCCTGTTCCTGAGGTTTCTTTGGCTGAACGGGCTTATTGAGCATTTCCTTGAATTGTTGTTCCGTGGATCGGACTCGGATTTTGATCTCGACTCGTCGGCTGAGGTCGGCGTTATAGGTTCCCTCAACTAAGACAGGGCTGCGGGATCCACGACCGCTCGCGGAAACTCGTTTCAGAAGGCATTCGTAGGCTTCAGGGTCCCCTTGTACGCTCCGCAGAGAACGTTCAAGGACAGCGAACGACCGCTTCTGACTGAGTTCGATGTTGTCGCGGACGCCTTCAGGGGTCCGCTCGCCCGAACGATCGGTGTGTCCCTGAATCACGACGGAATCGATCTTGTTGCGCAGATCCGTTTTGCAGATTTTCTGGGAGAAGTTCCTGAAGAAATGATCCACGAAGACCCCGCCTTCCGGCGAGAGGTGATATTTACCAAGAGGGAACCGGAGTTTGCTCTCGTCGACGGCCACGGCCAGCGTGAGAGGGTCATCAGGATCCTGGGTCAGTGCGAGGCTCTTCTGTTCGAGAAGGTCTCCAAGCTGTTCGCGCACTTCGTTCTTCGTCTTCTTGGCCTGATCGTGCGCCTGCTTGAGAAACACGACGAGAAGTAGAATGAAGATCACGGCGAGTGAGGTCATTAAATCTGTGAGCGTGCTCGCGAACGCGTGAGTCCCGTCATGATGAGTCTTTCCTCCGTTAGCCATGTTTCTCACTCGTGTTGGACGGTTGCCTCAGTACTGGAAGAGCGTACGCGACTCTTTTGAAGGAGATCCTCGTGTAATGCGTAGAAGAGTTGCTCCATGGTGCGTCTCTTGAAGCGCGCGGTCAGCAATGCGAGGAGCCGGCGATAGGCCGCTTGAGGGCGGTAATAGGCGAACCGTTCTACAAAGGTGAACAGGACGGCGCACCCGACGGCGACGATGGAGGATACGAACTTTCCAGAGAGACCGTTGATCAGGCCGCCGATGCCCGTGACGTCCATGTTCTTAGCCACGGAGACGTGCGAGAGGCCGTCCAGGATGGCGACGAAGGTCATGAGAAGCCCCACGCCCGTGAGGATTCCCGGAATGGCGCTATAGAGCGAGCCGTGAATATGGTTCTCGATCAGGGACTCCCGTGAAAACGACTCGTCTATGGGGGCGGTCGTATAGGCAACCTTACCGTCGATGAGGAGAGTCTCCTCGAACTGGGTCCAAGAGGGCTGTGTGAGCGAGTGACTGGCCAGAACCTCGCGGATGCGGCGAAGATCCTTGGGATCGGTGCTCTCAAGCGAGGTGGATAGCATGCGTAAAGCTTTCTCGATCTGGAGGCATTCGCGCAGCATGCGGACGCTCGCGATGATGAAGAGGGTCAGAATCAGGAACGATGCCCAGAAGATGAAGGCCGGCATCTCGTAGCCGACGATTCGGCAGGTATGTACGACCTGGTCACCGAGATCCTGGGAGAAACAGATCCCGGTAGGCTGGGAGCCGGAAGTGGCGGGCTTTCCGCCACCTGTGATCCCCAGGAGAGTAAGAAGTTTCCATGGTTTCAAGAGGTAATCGATAAAGTTCGGCACATTCTCTTTATCGACGGAATGGTTCGAACTCTTTAAACAAGATACGTTGCGGCACCTTGGGGCAGGGGAAGGGCTTGACGCGGTGTGCTTAATGAATTACAGGAGGGGCATTGTCCGACAAAGGATTCATCTGCTTATGAAGTCTCTTGCTCTGGTTTCCGGGGGAGTAGCCTGTTTCACGTTTGTCACTGCGTCGGCGTTTGGGTCCGTCAAGACCTACTGCTCGAACGCGGATGGCTCGCTGAAGCGCGTCTCGCATTCGGATTATGTCCGCGACACGATTCTCTACATCCATCACGGCAAGGTATTGAGCCTTTATGATGTCGAGGCTCTTGAGGTGAACAAACAGGTTCTCTCAAAGAAAGAAACCCAGTCTCAGCGAGGTCGACTTACCGTTGAAACGTACTCCGCCTACCTGTCGGTGAAGCAGAATAACGGCGAGTCGGTTGCCAAAGACTGGGTCTCCTGTCGAAGCGAAAAGGTCGCGGACTGATCAGCCCTTAATTCCGAGGCGCTCAAAGAACGCTTTGGAACTCGGCTTGCGCTTCAGGAATCTTCGAAGCAGCTCGCCTCCGTCATGCATGTTCCCCTGTTCGAGGATATGTTTCCGGTACTCCAAGCCGATCTTCGGATTCAGCATGCCGCCCTTCTGGAACCGCTGGGCCATGTCGATGGCATAGACTTCAGACCAGAGGTAGCCATAGTAGCCGGCATCATATCCGCCCATTAGATGGCCAAAGCCCGCGACGAAGTGCGTGTCGGGTTGAGGATCCAGCGTGACGACTTGTTTGTAGACCTGGTCGTGAACCTGGTCCACGGTCACCGATCCTTGGGCCGTGTGGAAGCTCTGGTCCATGATACCGAAGAACAGCTGGCGGGTGTAGAAGTAGCCGCGATTGAAGTCGCGGGCGGCAAGCATCTTCTTGATCAGGCTATCCGGCAGCTTCTTGCTCGGATCTTGGTAATGGCCCGAGATCATCTTGAGGATCTTCGGATCCCAAACCCATTCCTCAAGCATCTGTGAGGGGGCTTCGACGAAGTCGCGGGCTACATCCGTGCCGGCCAGGCTCGCATAAGGTGCCCGGGTGAGCGTCTGATGCATGATGTGACCGAACTCGTGGAAGATTGTTTCCACTTCATCGTGTTCCAGCAGGGACGGCTTGTCCCCGTTAGGCGGAGTGAAGTTGGCGACGATCGCTGAGACCGGCTTGCTGTATTGGCCGGACGGGAGGTCGCGCCCCATGATCAGAGAGAAGGCGGCGGCGTGGCCGTATTTGCCTTCGCGAGGGAAGAAGTCGGTGTAGAAATAGCAGAGGACTTCGCCCTTGCCGCGGCCGGTGTTCTCGCGCACCTCGTAGAGCTGCACGTTTGGGGCCCACGTCACGGCGTCCTTCACTTCAACGAATTTGACGCCGAAGAGGCGGGCGTAAACTTCGAACATCCCGTTGATGACGGTGCCCGCCGGGAAGTACTGGCGGATCGTCTCGTTATCGAGTTCGTAGTCACGCTTCTTGACCTGGTAGGCGAGGTAGCTGAGGTCCCACGGCTTCAGATCCGCCGCGTTCGGCTCCACTTCCTTTTTGTAGGCGAGAAGCTTGGCGAGGTCCTTTTCCAGGCGGACGGAGAGTTTGGAGCGGAGGCCTTCGAGAAACTCGTGAACGGTCTTCGCGTTCTTCGCCATGCGGCCGTCGGTGCGGTAGTCGGACCATGTCTTGAAGCCCATCAGTCTGGCGATTTCCTGACGAAGAACGATTGCTTCTTCTATCAG
>CAYOWB010000010.1:0-25966 GCA_964407515.1 uncultured Bacteriovoracaceae bacterium | reverse complement strand
TATTCGTCCCGGCCGCCTTGTTGAGGTAAGCGTGGTTCATGCGGCGGCGAGTTTCGCTCGTCACGGCGTTTTCCATGACGGCTTTGAAGTCGGTCGACTTCGTTGTCACGATGTACTTGCCGTCCGAAGTCTTCTTGAAGCGTTCGATCACGGACGCGGGAACTCCGGCGAGTTCTTCCGCGGTGAACTGCACGGTCGATACATCGTTGTTCAGATTCGCGGAGAACTGCGACTCGAGAGCCGTCAGCTTCTGCATCTTTTCCTTCACAAGGGCCAGCTTATCATCGGACAGCTTGAGGCCGTTGTGTTCGAACTTGCGGAGGGTCTCGGAAAGGAGGCGCTTCTCGGCAAGTGTCCGCGGCTGATTGGTCGGGCGCGGATCGCGTATGGCTTCATACAAATCCTTGCGGGTGAACACTGAAACCGCGAACTTTCCGAACGCTTCTTCCACGCCGCTGGCTTCTTTGCGAAGCGCTTCGTTTTGGGAAACGTAAGCGACGAACACCAGCGGGTTGGCGAGGTCGCCGAGATCCGCCAGTGCCTTTTCGAAGACGAGCAGGGTTTTGTCGATCTTACGGTCTTCGGGACGCAGGTGGGCGATGGCGTTGAATGCCTCGCTGGCCTTTTCTTCGGCTTGCCGGTACAGCGTTTCGATTTCACCGGTCTGATAGTCAGAACGAATCAGCGTCATGCCTTCTGAGTGCCTTTCTGGAGCGGATGAGATCGTGCGCCGCGAAGTGCTGGCGCAGGAAATCGCGAGTGTCGCGATCGTGATCGCTCCGAGGGTGTGCGTCAAGTAACGGTGCTTTACCATCATGCCCTTCATGGAATCTCTCCCCTGTCTCTCTAGCGAGCGGTTGTTCGGGTATTCTATTCTTGGCCCTGGAGGGTGTAAACCCCCGAATGGCTTGACCCTGGAGCGGAATGGGGCTTATGAAAAAGGGGCATGGATCAGAAAGGGCTGTGTCCCACGATTTACGGTCCCAAACAAAGCCGCCGACAAGGGTTGTCGCTCGGAATCAATCTCGGCGACCCGGAGCGGAAGGTTTGTAACTGGGGGTGTGTTTACTGCCAGTGTGGCTTTGGCGAGCGTGCTGATCTGCAGGAGCGGCGGCCGTCGAGAAAACAGGTTCTCGAGGCCTTGGACAAAGCGTTGAACGAGTGGCCGCGCCTGGATTCAGTGACTTTCGCGGGAAACTCCGAGCCGACGTCTCATCCTGAGTTCGGGGCGATCGTCCACGATATCCTTGCGCTGCGGAAACGCCGGCGGGAGGGGCTGGGGGAAAACCTCGGGGAAAAATGGATCCTGAATATGCTGACAAACGGCTCGGAGCTGGACCGGGACGACGTGGTCGCCGCCTGCGACGCATTGGATGAGGCGTGGGTTAAGCTCGATTGCGCTGACGAGGAGCTGTATCGGCGCATGAATAGGCCTGTTGCGCGCCTCGGTGGGGTGAAGGAGCAGGTGGCGCGGATCCGGCGCCTTCGGGAACCGCGTATTCAGACGCTCTTGTGGCGGCATTCGGATAATCCGGCGTTGGCTAACTTCACGGAGCAGAACGTCGAGAAGCTGCTGGATGCTTATCGGAGCATTCGTCCCGTGATGATTCATCTGACGACCGTGCAGCGAGATCCGGCATGGGAGGGGATTATTCCCGCGACGGAGGCGGAGCTGGAGTCTGTCGCCAAGAGGATCCGCACCCTGGGGCTTTCGGTTCAGGTCTATCCCGCCTAGAATCAGACGAAGGGAAGGATTTCCATGAATAAGGCTTTCACGAAGGAGCCGGACGGAGCCGATGCCGAATTGACGGACGAGCTGGATTCTCCGGATTCTGACGACGAGAGTTCCGTGATCCCAGCCGGGACGAAGAATTACATGACCCCTGGCGGATTCGCGCGCCTTCAAGACGAGCTCAAGAATCTGCTCCATACGATGCGCCCAGAGGTGGTCAGGACGGTCGCGTGGGCTGCATCCAATGGAGACCGGAGCGAGAACGGGGACTACATCTACGGTAAGCGTCGTCTGCGTGAAATCGATCGAAGGATCCGGTTTTTGACGAAGCGGCTTGACCGGGCTCAGGTCGTCGATCCGGTCACTTTGAGATTCGCAGAGGTCCGTTTCGGCGCCACGGTCGTGGTTCGCGATGAAGAGGGATGCGAAAAGACCTACTGTATCGTCGGAATCGACGAAACGGACGTCAAGCGGGGACGGGTCAGCTGGATATCTCCGATCGCCAAGGCGCTGAACAACGCGAAGGCGGGAGATGTGGTTACATTGAAGACACCGAAGGGCGAGGAAGAGCTTGAGGTGATCGAAGTCCGCTACGAGCGGATCGACTAAGCGCCCTTGATGGAGACGGCCTTCGGTGCTTCCGGTCCTTTCTGTCTGACTTGAATGAGCCGGGCGGCGATGCTGATGGCGATTTCCTCAGGAGAAACCGCGCCGATATCGAAGCCAACAGGACACTCGACTCGAGAGAGGGCGTCTTCCGGGATTCCTTGGGCGCGAAGGTCCGAGAACGCTTTGCGCGATTTGTTGACCGATCCGATCATCCCCAGCCACTTCCAAGGGGCGCCCACGACGCGCTCCAGGATTCCGAAATCATGTACGTGGTCTCGGGTGATGATGAGGAGATAGTCTTGAGATGTGAATGTTCGTTCGTTTAGGAACTCCTGAAAGGCGAGATGGACCCGTTCATCGACCGAAGGAAAACGTTCTTCCCGAATCCAGTCTGCGCGGTCATCAACCACGGTGACCCGGAATCCCAGAGTCTTCGCTATCGAGGCCATCGGCTCGGCAATGTGACCACCGCCAAAGATGATCAAGTGATCCGGGCTGCTGAGTGGCTCGATGAAGGCTTCCACCGCGCCTCCGCAGGTCATCCCGAGGTCCGAGGCGAGATTCAACACGACCTTGCGTGGAGTGGCTTCTCTGATCACGTCGATACAAAGCTCGCGTAGTTTATGTTCCAATGCGCCGCCACCGACGGTGCCGTGGATCGATCCGTCCGCGCGGACAAGCATCTTCGCGCCTGGAATCTGTGGAACCGAACCTTGTACGCTCGTCAGTGTGCACAGGGCGGCTTTCTGTCCGCTTTCTTTCGCTCTTACAATCTCACGATACAGGGATAGGGTCATGGCTTCTTCAGCATGACCTGGCTTCGCCGTGAATGTAAAGTCACAGAGAAGTCTAAAGATACAGGTATCTGAGGAGGAAGTGCAGCACGGAGCCGTCCTTGGGGCCGGGCGCGACCCGTTGTGGATAGGAATTCAGAAAAGTGATGGAGAGCGGAGGCAGGTTCAGGCTCAACCCCCAGGAGTACGAGGATGCGATATTCGTTCCGAACCGTCCGGCTTCGGAGAAGACTGAACCGATATCGTATGCCGCCATGCCACGGAGGGGTGGGAATCCGAGGAAGGTGCCGATGGGGAATCTGACCTCTGCCTTCATGGCGGCCAGGTAGTTGCCGTAGAGACGGTCGTCACCGTAGGAATAGGCCCGGAGAATGTCGTCGCTCGACAGAAGGAAGGGGTCTTTGAACTTTCCGCCCCAAGTGCCGCCTGCCATCCCTTGCAGGGCGATGACGGTGCGTCCGATGGCCTGAAAGTAGTAGGCAGCGTCGAGCCGGATGCGCTCGGAAACATCGGCACGCTTGGGGTAGACTGTCGTGTCCGCCTCGAATAGCAGCCCGTATCCGCGCAGAGGACCGGAGTACATTTCGTAGAGAATGCGGTCGTAACCGAGCCGGAGCATCGGAGCGATGAGTGATTCGTGTCCTGGGTTTTGCGCTTCCCAGTCTGCCTCAAGAGTGGGGTCGCTGAAGTCGCCTCTCATGACGCCGCCGAGACGGAGTTCCAGGTCGAAATAACTAAACGGTCCCAAGGGGTACTGAATGACCCCGAGTGCGCCGTACTCGCGGTGAATGAAAGTGCGGATCACTCCTTCGCTTAGGAAAATGTTATCGAGTCGAGGCTGGGCGACGTGGTAGACGCCTACAGTCCAGGTCGCCCGGCCCTTCTGGCTGGTCAGGAACGTCGAGGCGTTGGTGTATTTGAAGCTGCCGAACACGGAGAGCTCCGCGGAGACTTGGTAGTTCCGCATGAGGTCACTCACCGAGGTGGCGATTCCTCCCACATTGCCACTGGAGAAGAAGCCGTAAAGGCTGTCCAGGCGTGTGCCTGAGCTCCGGAATGGACGGTAGGCATGGATTTCATCCGGCCTGAGGTCCGCGAGCTGGGCGCTCCAAGCGGGAGTCTGATTCAGGTTCTTTGCTTCCGGCTTCGCTGGGGTCTTTTCGGTAACTTGTGAGTAGGTGCCTCGGACAAGCCGGTAACGGCCGCTACGAAACACCAAGGCGTAGAGGGTTCCATCGCGAAGGCGCGGGAAGCTGATTCCCGTCTTTATGGAGGTGAGGCGGTTTTCGCTTCCCTCGTGCAGACGGTGCAGCTGGAGAGAACCGCTTTCCCAGGAGTGGAAAAGGACGCCTTCAGGCGATGGCTCGGGGCCGAGTTGATCAAAGGCAGCGTCCGTGAGTCGAGTAGTCTCGTCCGTGTCGGGAGAGACCCGGAAAATGTTGTAGCGACCACTCGGGGTCTTATCGCTTGCCGCGTAGATTCCGCCCTGTCGCCAGATCAGATTGCGCCAGCTGTAGTAGCCGTGTGTGACTTTCCGTGGGCGTCCCTTGGCAGTGCGATCCTGGTCGTCGATGATGAAGATGTTCTCCCAGCCCTGAGCATCGAGTCCCACGAACGCGATCCGGCTTCCGTCTGGGCTGATTGCGGGGGAATGAGCTTGTACAATGCCGTATCGGTGGAGCGGGTAGCGTCGTTCATCCTCGATATCGACCGAGCCGTTCTTTTCGTGGCGGATGAGTCTGCGGGTCTCCAGTTCCGGGCCGGAGGTGGTGGAGGCGATGTAGGCGATTCTTTCATTGCCGAGATCCAGGGCGGGAAAGGTCATGAAGAAAAGGGATAGCGTACCTGGCTGCTGGTCTTCGGTGATCTTGGTTTTCTGAATCTCCGGGCCGAGGGTTAGAAGTTGAATCGATGTCACGCCGGAGAGGGGGTTGATCTCACGGGTCGCGATCATCTTGCCGTCAGGAGATGCCGCGAAAAGATCGAGGGTGTCTCCCGCCTCCTCGATGGTCTGGAAAACATCAAGCGACTGCTTCAGGGCATTGGCGGGAGTGCGGAACTCCTGTTCCACATATGCGTTCCACTTGCTTTCGATCTCGTCTTCGGGCTGCTTGAGGTAAGCTACCAGAAAGTCTTTGAACGTTTTGGTCTGCTCGGCCTTGGTGGAGGCATCGAGGACCTGCTGAATCGTACCCTTGCCGTAGGTCTTTTCGAGGAAGTCGTTTTTCGCCTGTCCAACCTTGTAAACGCCGATGAAGTTCAAGGGGCCGTCTTCGAAGAACTTCGGAAGAGTGTATTGTTCCTTTTCGTCGGGATTGACGATAAGGTCGCGCAAGTATTGGCGTGTCTCGGGGTCCATTCCTCCCAGGCTATAGTACTCGGCCATGCCCTCGATAAACCACAGGGGGGTGATCGGGGCCGCGGCCGCCATGTAAGAGCCGCCGATCGAGGCCATCTTCTGGACCTGAAACTGATGCGCCATTTCATGCTTGCTGATGTGATCGAAGGTGGCTGCGTGTCCCCAGTACGGTACTGCCATGGATGCTTCCGTGGTGCTCGTGATGCCCTGAACGCCTTCAGTGATGAAGAAGATGTTCGCCTGACGGAAGTCTTGCTCCGACGTGAACAGTAAGTAGGAGAACTGCGTTTCCGGAGTGAATCCGAAGTTCTCGCTGAGCTCGGCGATTTGCTTCTGGAGTCGAGGAATCGCGAAGCGAGCGGTCCAGGTTTCGTCCTCGTAGAAGTACAGACGGTACTTCGCCTTCCCGGCGGAAAGGTCGGTGTAGCGCCAGTTGAAGCCTCGCCATCTCGGATCCGGCTTTCCGGGGTGTCGGGGTGCGACGAGCGGTTGAGGGAAGAGTCGCGATCCCTCGGGATCGAGGATGGCCATGGGGCTGAAGAACTGACCCCAGGTGGCGACGGGCGTTGCGCACAATCCGAGTGTGGACAGAAGGACGAATAGGACGGTGCCTTGGCGGAGAAAGTCATCACGCGTTGGCAATGCACAGAAGGGACCAGCCAAAAAAAGCCCGCTGAAGCACGACTTCAGCGGGCCGATGCTGAGTTCCGGTGAGACTAGAGTTTCATGCCGCCGTAGATTACCGCGGCGTCAAAGGGCTTCACGACGACGCGCGCCCAGCCATTGGTTTGCACGGTGATCGTCTGCCCCGTGCATCCGCGGGTGACCGTCGCCATTTCCCCAGAAACGATGTCACAGTATTGTCCGGGCGGGAGGCCGGTGTCGAACCAGCGGTCCATGGTCTGGCTCGTCTTGTTCATTGCGACGAAGCCTTTGTTGCCGCGGGCGAATGCGATCTGGTTGCCATGTCCCCACCACTTCGTGGTGAAGAAAGCGTCATCGGTGTAGTTACGGAAGCGAACCATCCGTGCAACGGCGGGCCAGCGGTGCTCACAAACCCATTCGCCGCCGCAGTTCGGTGTGGTGAGGTTCCGGTCGTAGATGCTCTTGGTGTTTCCATGAGCGTCAGAAGGGGGACCTTGCCAGTGCTCGCTGAAGCGGTAGCTGGACATGATCTGAGGATAGCCATACGGCCAGGCTAGCATGAAGATGTTCGCCAGAACGTAACGGTTGTCCCAAGTATCCTTGTGAGTCAGGATATCGCCGCCGGCGCCGTGACCACGTTGGTTGTCATGGTTGTCGATGAAGGCCATGGCTTTCGTGCTCGGCATGAAGCCCCAGGCTTCACCGAACTGACTTAGCCAAGAGAGTTCCCCGTGCTTAAAGACGCGCGAGATGTCGCGGCTGTAACGGAATTCAGCGGCGTTACCGATCGACATGTACTCGCGCGGACGGATGGGTTCGCCGTGCGGGTCGTTGTCGTTTCCGAGGAAGATGACCTCGCTGAAGAAGAAAGCGGGACGCTTGAGTTTGCCGAGGATGGCCTGAAGGTCGCCCACGGGCATGTGCTTTGCCGCGTCGATACGGAAACCGGCGACGCCGATGTCGAGTAAGTCGTTCAAATAGCCTGCGATGCGGCTGCGCACATATTCAGACTCGGTCTTGAGGTCCGCGAGGTCTTCTCCGGGGATACCGAGGTTGCAGTTTTGGACCTCCCAGCGATCGTTGTAGTTGGCGATCAGGTCGTTATTTCTGCCGCAGCGGTGAAAGTCCCAAGGAGAGTAGGTGCCGGCGTAAAGGTATTCTCCGAAGGGGGTACCCGCGTTTCCGTAGCGAGTCAGTCCCGAGCGGTTGATCCACGTCATGTGGTTGATGACGGCATCGACGTAGATGTCCACTCCTGCAGCTTTGCAGCGACGGACCATGTCGACGAACTCTTCGCGATTGCCGCTCCGGCTCACGAGTTGGTAGCTCACGGGCTGGTAACGCTGGTACCAGGCGTGATTCGGAAGGACGGCGTGTTCTTGCGGAGGGGATACTTGGACCGCGGCGAAGCCATTCGGGCCGAGAAAGTTCTCGCACTCCAACGCGATATCTTTCCATTTCCACTCAAAGAGGTGAACGTATGCAGTTCTCTTCTCTTCTGCTGATGCAAGTCTGAATGTGAAGAACGGGATTGCAGATTGAAACGCGACTAACGACAACAAGAAAAGCCTTAGCCAAGGCTTGTGTCTATCCATGTCATGTTAATAAACAGCGGGTTTTCGCATCCAATGCCGCAAACGAAGCGCTGCTTATCTCTCCCCCCGGCAAAGAAGAGTAACAAGAATGTGTTAAAGGGCAACAAAAAGTTGCATTCTGCACGCTGTCGCAGCGTTCGATCGGCGGGGATAAAACTGGTGCCTCGGGCCGGACTCGAACCGGCACGGACCTATTCGGTCCTCGGGATTTTAAGTCCCGTGCGTCTACCTATTTCGCCACCGAGGCGCACCTTAGAACTACTGACTCGTATCGCGTTTCTCGAACTCTGCCAATCGCGAGAGCGCGCGTGACGATCCATGTGTGTCGCCGATCACGAAGAGATGAATGCCTGGCGCGCCGAGCCGTTTGAGTCGTTCCGCGTTTTTCACGAGAAGTTCGATGCCCTGTTCCAGTGCCCCGGGGCCATCTTTCTCATGAAGTGCGTTTAAATAGCTCTCCGGAACTCGCGTTTTGAAGCGGGCCATCATCTTATATGCTTGTTCGCGCGTCTTGAGGACTCGGGTGCCGGGAAGGATCGGGATATGGATTCCATGACGACCGCATCGGTCCAAGAATCGTCCATAGGCGTCGGGATCGAAAAGCATGTCCGTGATGGCGAAGTGAGCTCCTGATTTGACCTTGAGCGAGAAGTATTCGAGTTGAGCTTCCTGATTGGCAGCGTCTGGATATACTGCGGCGCCGATACAAAAGTCCGTCGCCAATTGTGGACCTTCCGGTTCAATTCCGTGGCGAGGGATGAAGCGGCCTTCGTTTAAGCCGCGAATCTGTTGGATGAGCTGGTAGGCGAAATCGTGCCCGCCCTCGCGAGCCTTCCACTGCGGTTGGCCATCCGGTGGATCGCCCCGCAACGCGAGGATATTCCGGATGCCGAAGTAGTGGTGATCGATAAGCTGGTTCTCCACTTCGGCGGCGACCAGGTCTCTGCAGGTGAAGTGCGCGATGCAGGGGACTTTCAGTCGTTCTTTGATGGCCTGGGCAATGGGCAGGCTGCCGCCCCGAAGGCTTCCGCCGGCGCCTTTGGTGACTGCCAGAAACTGGGCTCCGGCTCCCACCAAGCTGGAAACTTGCTCCAGTACCCGAAGTTGTTCGGCGCCGTTGCGAGGAGGGATGATCTCGGCGGAGATGGTGAAGTCGTTTCGATTTAGGACTTCGGTGAGCTGGGTATCTGGCGGGAATAGGGATTGATTCGGCATGTTGATTTTTCCCACCATACTGATTTTTCACGGTCGGACAATGGAAAAGAAAATAGCCCCGAGGTGAGAACTTGAGTGGGATGGTCGGGACGAGGGCGGATTTTAGCCGCACTGCGCATTGTAATACGCCAGAGACTTCTTCTATAGTCGCGCCAATGAAGGCACCTGGCGAACGTTTTCAAGTGGCAGTGTTTCCGATTCTGGATGCCGTGCTGTTTCCGGGAATGACGCTGCCCTTGCAGATCATTGAGAAACGCTATGATCGCATGGTCAAGGAACTTGAAGCGGCCGGCCTTCCTCTAGCGGTGTCGCTTGCGATTCCCCGTCCGAATCAGGAGTTCGCCCTGAATTCCATTTGTGGGGTCGGTAATGTTCATGTGTTCCAGGAACACGAGGACGGCCGCTCGGATGTCCTCGTTCGAGGACTGCAGAGGGCACGCCTGGTTTCGGTGATTCAGGAACAACCGTATTTTTTGATGGAAGCAGAGGCACTTCCTCCGGAAGAGTCACTCGACGTGCCTCATGAGGTGTCCGAACGGGTTACCTGGCTGGCGCGCAGCTGGGTTTTTGCGAACCCCGAAGTCTCCGACGACTTCGTGCTTCAGATTCAGGATCTCCCTTGTGCTGCGGCGCTCTGCGACTTCTTTGCTTTTCATTTCGTCAAGAAGCCCTCTGAAAAGCAGCTCTATCTCGACTGCACGGACCCTGTGGAGCGCGCCGAGCGCCTGAGTCAGTTCCTGGAGAAGGATCTGGCAAGAGTGGCCCGGAAGGCGGTACGCTTAGGTAAGAAGCGTCTGCTTCATTAGAGGTTGAGGGGAATGTCTCAAAATTCGAATCTTTCAGTCCTGAAGGGACTGCGCTGGATTGCGGCCAGCGCCTTCCATGCGGCGGGCTATCAATGGGTAGCGCCCGTACGGGGAAAGCGTCAGCTGGGGTATTGGCGAATTCGTCTTAGCGAGAAAAAGCGGAGTCCGAAGCGTTTTGTTCTAGTGCCTGGCTTCGGCGATTCGTCGCTTTCCTGGTTACTGGTTCTGGCGATGCTGCACTCCACTTTACGGGCCGAGTTTGATGAGGTGGTGCTGCTCGATTTCCCTGGCTTTCAAGGATTCCTCGGGGATGAGAAATGCGTGGCTTCGATGAGCCTGCTTATGAAGAGCGTGAAGACCGCTCTGGATGGCCTGAAGCCGCATACGATTTTGGGGCATTCGCTGGGCGGCTGGCTGACTGGGTACTATGCATCGAGTTTCGGGCGCATGGGGACAGGGTATCGGGGGCCGGAGGTCGTGATTCTGGCGAATCCGGCCGGAGTCTTTCCGAGTGAGGAAGAAAAGGATCGGTTTAAAGAACGGTTCAATGACTCCATGCGAAAAGGGATCAATCCCATCGTGCCGGCGCTGTTTGCTGAGCCGCCCGTCTGGTTTAAGCTTCTTGAGCACGAGTTCTCCCAGTTTCTCTTCCGGGAAGACATTCACCGTTTCGTGAAGTCCATCCGGCATGATCATGCGATTGAAAAGAGGCTGAAGGACGTGCAGGCCCGTGTTTGGCTGGTCTGGGGAAAGAAGGATACGCTCATTCCCTCGGACTGGGTGACGCATTGGCTGGAGGGGCTGCCGGAAGCAACCCGCGCCCAGGCGTTCGTGATTCAGCATGCCGGTCACGGAATTCAGGTCGAGAAACCGGCCGCTACCGCGGCGCTTTTAGCTCAGATTCTGGAAGGTAAAGAAGAGATTCAGGCCCACCAGGGTTGGTGGAAAGCCGTGGAAGAGTGATGACGGAGATTATTTCCGGGGCAGGCTTAGTCGTTGACTTGCTGTGGACCGGAAAATATAACCCGTTCATCGAGACTAATGACGAAGTTCCCCTGGAGTAAACGGATGCCGATCCGATGACAGGGACCAGACCGTAGAGAGGGCTCAAAATGCTGGATAAACTGATTCCGCGCGAAGAGAAATTTTTCGAGCTTTTCAAAGATAGCGCCAGGCTGAGCCTGGAAGGGACGAAGGCTTTCCGTGAGCTTCTGGACCACGTGGACCAGGCCGAAGAACGCGCCCGCCACATTAAGGACCTTGAAGGCCAAGCGGACGAGGTTGCGCACAAGACGGTCGAGCTGTTGCACAAAACGTTCATTACTCCGCTCGATCGCGAAGATATTCACCGCCTGATCACCCGTATGGATGACATCCTGGACCGGATCGAAGGCGCGTCGCACCGGATTTACATGTACGACTTCAAGTCGGCGACTCCCGAGGCGAAGAAACTCGCCGATATTTGTGTTCAGTCGGTCGAGCATGTAGTCCGCGCCGTGAACAGCCTCGAAGACCTGACTTACACTTCCGGTATCCTGCAGGACTGCGTGGACATCAATCGTTTGGAGAACGACGCGGATCATGTCCTCCGGTCGGCCGTTGCGAAGCTGTTCAAGTCCGAAATGGATGCGCGCGAGCTGATCAAGCACAAGGAACTCTACGAGATGCTCGAGTCCGTGACGGACCGGTGCGAGGACGTTGCTAACGTGATTCAGGGTATCGTCCTGGAGTACGCCTAATCATGGAAACTGGGTTCGCGTTCATCGTATTCGTCATTGCGGTCGCCTTGGTGTTCGACTTCATGAACGGGTTTCATGATGCTGCGAACTCAATCGCGACCATTGTATCCACGCGCGTGCTGCGGCCGCACTGGGCGGTGGTCTGGGCGGCCTTCTTCAACTTCATCGCATTCCTGTTTTTCGGTCTGCATGTCGCCAATACCATCGGTAAAGGGGTGATTGACCCGACTATCGTGGATCCCGTCGTCGTGCTCGCGGCGCTCATCGGTGCCATCGTGTGGGATGTGATCACTTGGTACTACGGTATTCCGTCCAGCTCGTCGCATGCGTTGATTGGTGGATTGGGAGGCGCGGCAGTCGCGAAGGTCGGAACGTCGGCTCTTCAGGTGGATGGGTTTCTCAAGATCGGGTTTTCGATCATCCTTTCGCCGCTGATTGGCCTCGTGCTGGCTTTTATTCTTATGACGATCGTGTCGATGATCTTCATTCGCTCGACTCCGAAGAAGGTGGATGTCTGGTTCCGTCGCTTGCAGCTGGTCTCGGCCGGCTTGTATAGCTTGGGTCACGGCGGTAATGATGCGCAGAAGACCATGGGGATTATCGCGGTTCTGCTATTTTCGGCGGGATACATGGGGAAAGACTTCCATGTGCCCTTCTGGACCGTGATCGCCTGTCATTCGGCGATGGCCGCAGGCACGTTGATGGGCGGCTGGCGTATCGTCAAAACCATGGGGATGAAAATCACCAAGCTGAAGCCCGTCGGAGGGTTCTGCGCTGAAACCGGCGGAGCGATTACTCTGTTCCTGGCTACGGGGCTTGGGATTCCTGTTTCAACGACTCACACGATCACTGGCTCAATCGTCGGCGTGGGCGCGGTGACGAAGCTCTCCGCGATCCGCTGGGGCGTCGCTGGAAGGATCGTCTGGGCATGGGTTCTGACGATTCCCGCCTCCGGCTTCGTGGCCGCGTTGAGCTGGTGGATTGTCCAGATCAGCCTCGGCAAGTATTGAAGCCGATAGCTCGCAGTCTATTCTGAAAAAGACGAAACCGCCTGCTCACTGTTCAAAGGCGAGCAGGTGGTAGTTCTTTTTTCCCTTTCTGAGGACGATGTATTTGCCTCCGATCAGGTCGGACTCCTTGAGTGTGGCGGCAATGTCCGTTACGCGCTCGTTATTGACGTAGATTCCTCCGGCCGCGATGTCTTTGCGGGAGGCTCCTTTGGATCCGCAGAGGCCCGTTTCCGCGACCGCATCAATCAGGGAAAGACCGGCAGCGAGGGCTTGGCGCGGCTTCTGGGTCGATGGAGCGTCGTTCAGCACTTCAAGAAGGGTCTGACCGTCGAGTTCGCGGATTTCGGTCCCGAAGAGAGCCTGTGAGGCGTTGATGGCCTTATTCAGCTCCGCCTCTCCGTGAACCAGAAGGGTCATTTCGCGGGCCAAGGTCCGTTGAGCTTCCCGTTTCTCGGGCGCAGTACGTACCGTCTCTTCGAGCGCCTCGATCTGATCCAGGGGCAAGAAGGTGAAGTAGCGTAGGAATGTTCCGACGTCGGCGTCCGCCGTTTGAATGAAGAACTGGTAAAACTGGTACGGCGATGTTTTGTGAGCATCCAGCCATATAGCGCCGCGTTCCGTCTTTCCGAACTTCGTTCCGTCCGACTTCATGACTAGAGGAAGCGTGACGCCGTAGACCTCAGGGTTCTGACCGCTTGTTTCCGAGTTCATACGGCGGATCAGCTCGATGCCGCTGACGATGTTGCCCCATTGGTCGGAGCCGCCGATCTGAAGTCGGCAGCCGTGCTCACGATTCAGGTGATAGAAGTCGTACGCCTGAAGGAGCATGTAGGAGAACTCGGTGTAGGAGATGCCGTGTTCACGGTCCTCGAGGCGTGCCCGCACGGATTCTTTTGCAACCATGTGGTTGACGGTGAAGTGTTTGCCGACGTCGCGCAGGAACTGGATAAAGCTGATCTGACGGAACCAGTCGGCGTTGTTGGTGATGATCGCGCTGTTGGATCCGTGGGTATCCAGGAAGCGGGAGATGACTTTCGTGATCCCTTCTTCGTTCTTCTTCACCTGCTCGAACGTCTGAAGTGATCTTTCCTGGGACTTTCCGCTCGGATCCCCGATCATCCCTGTGGCGCCACCGACGACCGCGATGGGGCGGTGTCCGGCCAGCTGGAACCGGCGGAGCATCAGCAGAACCAGGAGATGCCCCACGTGCAGGCTATCTGCAGTCGGGTCGAAACCAGCATAGAGTGTCAGGCGTTCATTCGTTTCGCCATTCAAGATGCGAGCGATCGCGGGATCGGTCGTTTGTTTGATCAGTAGGCGGGCTTCGAGTTCCGAAAAGAGTCGAGTCATGGATGAACTATATCCTAATTTCAACGGGCTTGCAGCCGGTACGCGGTTCCGTAGTCGCCTTGAGACGCCCCTCCGTTTTTATGGATGTAATGGAGGAAGCTGGCGCTGACGAGGAATTCGGCGAGCAGGATCACGATCAGGACAGTGCGTCCGGTTTGAGGTCGGCGGGAAAGGGCCATTCGTGCGAGCCAGATATACTGAAAAGGATAGGTGATGATGAGATAGAAGCGCCGCATTGCCACCGTGGCGCAGGTGATCACCAAACCGTAACCCCAGAGGACTGCGTTTTGAGTGAATGCTGTTTCGCTCGATCGACCGATCCATGTCGCCGTCCAGCGGGTGTGGTGGTGCCTTCGGTCGTAAAGGATGGATCGGATGCCTTCAGTGAGTACCCAGATTCCGCTTGCCGCGAGCAAGAGGTGGCCCGCGCCTACGGCGTAGGTGGCCTGACCTGCAATGACCGGATAGCGAAAGAAGTCCCCTAGCTGCTGGAAGAGACCGTTTCCATTGGAAACGCCCAGCGCATTACCTAAGTGGAGCCCAAGCGGGGTGGTGATCCAGAATACCCAGTACTTCAGTTGGATGAGTTCATTGAAGCCGAAGAGGATCGCGCGGCCGGATGAGGGACGGTTTAAGAAGTAATGAATCCAGGGAATCATGGGCAAGGCCCCCAGTGCCGAGCCTGCGAGCCAGAAAAGCCACCGGACTTTTCTTCGGTCAAAAAACAGTGCCCACAACATCATCCCGAAGGCGAAGAAAAATCCGCTCATGTGGATTTGGCCGAGTGCCGCGCCGACGAGTCCCCAGAAGAAAGCACCCGTGCGGCGACTCCTGAGCCACCAGCACACGAGAAAAAGAAGGACGAAGATCGGGAGAATCGACTGTGCCCAGATCTTTCTTTCGTAGAGGACGGCAATCGGGTTGACTGCCAGGAGGGCGATTCCCCAGAACCAGGGTTCGCGGTCCGTTTCCGGTATCAAGCGGAAGACGAATGGAACCAGAAGGATCATGCTCAGTACGTTCACGATCTGGACTGCCTGCACCAGATCCGGGGGCGTGACCACACCGAAGAGTTTGCCGAGGGCGATGAAGACCCAGATGCTGAGTCCCGGATTCCGTACTCCGACTGTGTTGGGCATTCCGAGCCAGTCCCAGGCTTCGTGACCGAAGCCGATGACCCGGTCGAACATGTACTGTTCGTCGAGTTTGTACTCCATGTCGGCAGGCCAGATCAGACGCAGGACTGTGCCTGCGAGGAGAGCCAGGGAGAAGAACCAGAAACCGCGGGATCGAAGGTATTCTTTCAGGCGCATGACTAGACCGAGAAATACTCTGCTTCCGGATGGTGGAAGACGAGCGCGGATAGGCTGGCCTCGGGCTCCATCATGAAGCCATCGGTGAGTCTCACGCCGATCTCCTCGGGTCTCAGCAGGGAGAAAAGCGTCCGCTGGTCGGCGAGTTCGGGGCATGCCGGATACCCGAAGGAGTAGCGTTTTCCGCGGTACTTCGCGGCCTGGCGGGCCTTGCGGTCGAGTGAAGGCGAGTCCGGGAAGCCCCAGAGTCTCCGGATTTCAGCGTGGAGATATTCGGCGCACGCCTCCGTAATGCCGATCGCCAGGCTTTGGACGAGATGGCTATGAAGCAGTTCACCTTGGTTCTTCAGTTTCTGGGCGTACTGCATCGGTTCGGAGCCCGCCGTGACTACGAAGAGTGCCAGCGAGTCGCGCGTCGGCATTTCGGGGTGGACGTAGTCCGCGAGCGATTTTCCGCGGCCGGGTTGCCGTGGGAACCTCCATGAACCGAGTGATTCCATCTGGGGGTTAAAGAGGCAGATCTCGTCGCCGCGCGATGAGGCCGGGAAGAAGGAATAGACGGCGCGTGGGCGTAGCCAGTCAGAGCGCAGGGCTTGCTGTTTCACATCTTCAAACTGCTTCTCGATTTCTTCGTGCCGGTTGGGCTTGGCTCCGAGATGCCGAGACAGGATCTGCTTGGTGTTCAGGAAGGACATGATCCGTTCCAGTGGTAGCTCATGAACGACGTGCCGTTCGAAGTCAGGGGCTTTCGGGAGCTCGGAAAGAGCCAGCGGGCGCGTGACTGATTGCGCCGGGGGTACATCCCTTTCTTCGGAGTTGGCGTGGGAAGTGACGTGGGAAGTGACGTGAGGGGTGGCCTGAGGGGTGGCCTGAAGCGCTTTTTTCTGCGTCTTGCCGGCCAGTTCTTGCGCGAGTGCCAGCCCTCTCATGGCATCCTTCGCGTAGGCGACGATGCCCGAATAGCGAGGCGCGATCTGCTTGTTGACGAAATTCTCCGTCAGCGCCGCTCCTCCGACGAGAAGCGGGAGCTGGATGCCGGCATTGGAGAGATCCTCGGCCATGGCCGCCATCTCGTGCGCGGACTTGACCAGAAGTCCGGACCACCCCAGGATATCCGGCCGGTGTTCCTGAACTCCGCGGATGACCTGATCGGAGGTGACCTTCAGTCCG
The DNA here is from genome assembly GCA_964407515.1 of uncultured Bacteriovoracaceae bacterium. GTDB lineage: Bacteria > Bdellovibrionota > UBA1018 > UBA1018 > UBA1018 > CAYOWB01. The sequence goes on along the minus strand of CAYOWB010000010.1, from coordinate 9,629 downwards.
AGGTCGATCACGCGGAAGCCGTTGTTCGAGAGGATGATCTCGACGAGGTTTTTTCCGATGTCGTGGACGTCACCTTTGACGGTGGCCAGAAGGACGGTGCCGCGGGAGCGACTCTCGGCCGAGCTCAGGTGCGGCTGGAGATGGGTGACTGCCGCCTTCATGACTTCAGCCGACTGCAATACCTCGGCGATGATCAGCTCGTTGGTGTTGAACAGCTTCCCCACTCGTTCCATGCCTTCCATGAGAGGGCCGTTGATCAGTTCGAGCGCGGTGTGCTTCTGAAGGGCTTCGTCGAGAGTTTCGGGGAGTCCGTCCTTGGTGCCTTCCAGGACGTATTGAACCAGTCGGTCGTGTACGGAGGCTTGAGATGTTGTGCGGGTAGGAGCGGCGGGCTTCTTCTCCCGGAAGTAGCTGACGAACTGCGCGGCCGCGTCTTGGATCTCCGGATGAAATAGCAGGTTTTTGGCGAGACGGCGTTCCTCGGGCGAGATCGTCGGAAAGCGTACGAGTTTTTCGGCGTTGACGATCGCGAGGTCGAGGCCAGCCAGCACGCAATGGTGCAGGAAAACCGAGTTCAGGATTTCGCGGCCCGCGGGAGGAAGGCCGAAACTGACGTTGGAAATGCCGAGAACCGTCCGGCAGCGCGGAAAACGCTGCTTGATCAGTCGCAGGCCTTCGACCGTTTCGAGTGCGGACCCGAGGTACTGCGCGTCGCCGGTCGAGCAGGGGAACACGAGCGGATCGAAATAAATGTCTTGCTCCGGAATGCCGTACTTCCCGGTGATGAGGCCGTACTCCCGTTCCGCGATCTCGAGTTTACGTTGGCGGGTGACCGCCATTCCTTGGGTGGGGTGGTCGTCGATCGTTCCGACGACGACGGCGGCGCCATGCTGCCGGGCCAGGGGGAGGATCTTTTGGAAACGTCCTTCACCGTTCTCGAGGTTCACGGAGTTGATGATGCTTTTGCCTTGGCAATAGGTGAGCGCGGCCGCGATGACTTGATCGTTCGTCGAGTCGATCATGATCGGGGCGCGAATCTTCTTCGCGGCAACCGCCATAAAACTTCGCATATCCTCAAGCTCGTTGCTGTCCGGGTTCGACAGGCAGACGTCGATGATCTGCGCTCCGCTGCGCGACTGAGCCCGGGCGATGTCGGACGCCTCATCCAGTTTCTTTTCCATGATGAGGGTCTTGAACTTCCGGCTACCGATCACGTTGGTGCGTTCGCCGACGAGAACAGGGCGATGTGCGTCGTCGATTTCGAGGTAGTCGATTCCGGAAAGGCAGGACGCCTGGAGCGGCGCAGGGACGCGAGGCGCGGCACCGGAGGTGCGTACCATCTCGTGAATGGCTCCGATGTGCGCGGGGGTCGTTCCGCAACATCCACCGAGGACGTTGATCCAGCCCTCGCGGACAAAGCCCGTGAGAATGGCCGCGGTGTCCCGTGGCTCTTCCGTATAACGGCCGTCCTCGTTCGGAAGGCCGGCGTTCGGAAGACAGGACACGCGGAAAGGAGATCGCCGCGCGAGCGTACGGATGGCGTCCGTCATGAGCTGGGCGCCGGAGCCGCAGTTCAGGCCGAGGTAAAGAAGTTCCCGGTGGGCAAGAGAGGCAATCAAGGCTTCGACCGACTGTCCGGCGAGCATCGTGCCGCCCGGCTCCAGGGTAACGGAGACGGCGATGGGGACGCGGCGCGCGCCACTGGCGAACAGCTCGTCCAGAGCCGTGAGGGCCGCCTTGGTATTCAAGGTGTCCTGGCAGGTTTCCAAGAGGAGGTAGTCCACGCCGCCTTCTAGCAGGGCGCGGGCTTGCGCGGCGAAGTTCCGCTGAAGCTCGGTGAACGTCACGCCTCCGGTCAAGGAGAGGGACTTGGTCGTCGGGCCCATGCTGCCTGCGACGAAGCGTGGCTTGTCGGTGCTGGAGTATTTGTCCGCGAGGCCGCGCGCGAGGCGTGCGGCGGCGAGGTTCAGCTCATTCGCCTTCTCCGAAAGGCCGAATTCCGCGAGCACCAGGGGGGTGCCGCCAAAGGTGTTCGTCTCGATGACGTCGGCTCCCGCGCGCAGGTAGTCCTCGTGAATCCCGGCGATGAGATCGGGATGAGTGAGGACGAGCTCTTCGTTCGCCGAATCGTTGCACCCGCACGGACACTGGCGATTGTGTTTGGCCTGGATACAGGTACCCATGGCGCCGTCAAGAATCAGGATGCGCCGATCCAACTCGCGGGAGATCGTCATGATAGAGGCCCTTTCTCGGATGAATGAGATCCCCCAGAACTAGCAAAGGGGCGGACCGGGATCAAGTATTTGCCAAGCAGCGTGCCAGCTTCTCGCCCAGGAGATCGATGTCCGCCTGGGTGACGCTGAGACTTGGACGAAGACGGATCGTTTCGGGGCCAGCGCCGAGCAGCAGGAGGTCTTCCTCTTCGAGCGCGGCTTCAAGGAGCCGGGACTTCTGTTCCGGAGTCCTTACGCTGAAGCCTTGGTAAAGGCCTTCGCCTCGGACGTTGTAGATGATGTTCGAGTGGCGTTCGGCGAGGGACTGGAGCGTGGCGACCAGGTGTGCTGTTTTTTCTGGCACCTGTTCGATGAGCCGTTCCTGGCGGACGATCTTCATCTCCTGGGTGAAGCGCACCATGTCTGCGAGCGTGCCGCCCCAAGTGGAATCCAGAACTCCGTGATCCTTCATGGGGTGCAGCATGTACACGACGCCGTTGCCGAGTTTCTTCCCTGCGGCGATAGCTTGTGGTGGATGAGGAAGGTCCAGGAGGTCTGTCATGAAGAAGGTCCCGGTTTGGCCGCCAGCCGTCTGTACCTCGTCAAAGCCGAGGTAAACGCCGTATTGATGCGCGAGGCGCGACACTTCTTGAAAGAAGCTGTGGGCCGCGATGCGGTGGCCGCCAGCCCCTTGAATGGGCTCGACGATAATTCCGACGATCTCGCCCGAATAGCGCTCCAGGACGTCTTTCAGGATGGAGAGACTACGGTCGATGACTTCCTGGTTCTTCTGTGGAGAGAGGGTGTGGTCGAAAGCGGGGAATGGGACCTGGACGTTTCCCGGGATGAAGCCGTGAAAGTCCTTGGTGACGACAGGATCGTGAGGAAGCTGGGTCACGTTCAAGGCGAAGACGGTCCGTCCGTGAAAGGCTTTGTCGAAGTAGACGAAGCGACGGGTGCCGGGGAGCCTGCCTGCTTCGAGGCAACGTTGATCATGCAGGTTGATGAAGTACTTCATCATGTTCTCGATCGCCTCGGCGCCGGAGTTGACCGCGTAGACCTCCAGGGAGGAGGAGGTCTTCATGTTGCGAGGAGCGAGCCCGTGGATGAGACGGTAATACTCCAGGCATTCCGGGGTGAGAAAGTCAGGGTTTGCCGTCTTGTTGTTGGCGGCGAACGAGAGTCGCTTGAGATACTCCGGCTCGAAAAGGCCTGGATGGTTGTGGCCGATTAGCTTGGCGCCATAGTACCCGGCCCAATCGAAAAGACGTTGGCCGTCGACAGTGGCAAGCCACATTCCCTGGCTGTTCGGGAGGTCGAGGACGAAAGGATGCGGCTCGACGATCACGTACTTCTGAAGCTCATCGATCATCTCCTTGCTGCGAACTCCGGGGAACTTCGGCATAACGGACTCCCTTCAGTCGAAGATGGTAATCGTGGTGGCAGTGCGGGTACGCTGGTCCCGTTCTTCAGCGGGGACCGTGCGGTCGCGCAGGCGTTGAATGACGGCCTGAAGCAGACCGAGTTCGAAACGCGCGGCGAAGAGCGGGTCTTTTCTCATGGCTTCGAAGAGCGAGAATTGATTGAGCACCAGGACGGTGGTCCGGTCTTTAGCAGTGACGTGGGCTGAAACTGGCGCCGGGTCGAAAAGCGACATCTCACCTAGGATCGCGCCCTTGCCTTCAAGGTAGCCGGCTCCGGGGGTGCCGACATCGATCCTGGCGGTGCCCTGGAGGAGGATGTACATCTCGGTATTGAACATGCCTTTGGTCATGATGACCTCGTCCGGCTGATAGGTGCGGACGTGCGTGAGCGAGAGGAGCCTTTCGAGGGAGGCGTCATCCAGATGCCGGAAGATGACGGCGCTGCGGAGTGCCTCCAGCTGGTCCGGCACGGACTTGTCGGGAGAGGGGCGCTTCTGGGACTCTTCCTGGAACTCAAGCACGAGAGCCGTGATGTTGTCCTTTCCTCCTGACGTCAAGGCGTGGTCTTGAAGCGCCTGCGCCAAGCGAGGGGAAGGATGAGTGGCGAACGCTGACTCGAACTCCGCTGACGGGAAGTAGTCAGATAGGCCGTCCGTGCAGAGCAGGATGCGCTCGCCGGGAAACACGGGACGGACCTCGACGTTGAGGCGTGTGTATTGGTACCCGATGGCTGCGTAGAGATTGTCTCGGAATGGAACCTTTTCGACTTCCTCGCTCGGGCGCTTGTCCGCTAGCATCGCGGCGCGAAGGGTGTGGTCCTGGGTGCGCGGGTAGAACTTGCCATCGCGGACGCCGTAGGCGCGGCTATCGCCGATGGCAGGGGTGAAGAGGTGTCCGCCGTTGACGAGTGCGAGCGCCAAGGTGGCGAAGACGCCCTTCCGTTCGGGGTTGTTTTCGGCCTGGGCGGACACCGAGACGGAGGCTTGCTGAACCGCACTCCTGATCATTTCGGAGATCGCGAGGCGGTTCTCTGGAGTGGGGTGCTGCCGGTGTTTTTCGAGGAGGGATGCTCGGGCGCCGATATAGTCCCGCACCAGGTTGCAGGCGAGTTCGCTACAGGCTTTGCCGAAGGGATGTGTCTGTCCGTCCGAAACGAGATAGAGGTTAAGTTCCTCGTCGACGAGGTAGCTATCCTCGCTTTCCTGACGACGTTTACCCGGATGGGTCACGGCGAAGTGGCGAATTTTCATATGACGATTATGGGAGGGAGCGGGGGACAATTCAAGCGTTTGGTCAAGCCGCGCCGGGCTTGACTTGGTCGCCTTCGCGGTGCGCCTGTCCCTTGCGCTCGGCGTACTTGTCCACGACCGCGTTCACTTCAGCGCCGATGATTGTGGCCAGTCCCGCCAGGTTCATCCAAAGCATGAGCAGAATGACGGCGCCGATACTGCCGTAGGTGGCGCTGTAGTTGCCGAACCGCGATACATAGACCCGGAAGATGATCGACCCGGCGATGAGCAGTGTGGTGGCGATCGCGCCGCCCGGGGTGATGAAACGGAATGGAAACTTGAGAGCGGGTGCGTAGCGGTACATCAGGGAGAAGACCAATAGCAGGCCGGCGACGATAATCAGCCAGCGAAGAACCGTGAAGGCGCCGGTCAGGACCGGGCTCCAGCCCAGGATTCCTGCAAGCTGCTGCTGAAGCATTCCTCCCAGGACGACTAGGGCGAAGGACGTGATGGTCAGAACGCCCACTGCGAGGCTGAGGAGAATCGCCGTACCGCGGAGCTTGAAGAACCCGCGGTTCTCCTTGACCTCGTGAATCGTATTCAGCTGCTTGATGATCGCGATGATCCCGGCTGATGCTGCCCAGATCGTGGCCAGGATACCGAAGGAGAATAGTCCGCCGCTACGGTTCCGTGTGACCTCGCCGACGACGCCGGTGAACATGTTGGCGGCTTCGCCTGGCAGGGCCTGCCGTAGGCCGTCCATGATCGCCTGGTCCACGTTCGGGATCGGTAGGTAGGGGATGATGGAGAGAAGGAAGATCATCGCGGGGAAGATCGCGAGAGTGAGGTAGAAGGCGAGTGCCGCGGCGCTATTGCCGATCTCGTCATTTCTGACCTCGTCCTTGATGTCGCGAAGTAGGGTGTTGTAGGAGACGCCGTAGGGCATATGGCCGAGACTGCAAGCGGGATACCGGAAAAGAAAAAAGCCGGTCGGCTTGCGCCTCCGGCTTTTTATATCTTTGAAAATGGAGCGGGCGAAGGGGCTCGAACCCTCGGCCTCGACCTTGGCAAGGTCGCGCTCTAGCCAACTGAGCTACGCCCGCACCGATGTTCAAGATGGGTTGGTTATACACCGGATTGATCTGGGGTCAAGGGAGACTTTCAAAAAACTGCGAGCTGCCTTAGTCTAGTCGGGACCGGCGCAACCAAATCGAGGGAAGAACCCATGAGTAAGGTCTACACGAAGGCAGGCGATCGCGGCGAAACGGGGTTGTTGAGTGGAGCGCGAGTGCCGAAGGATCACCTTCGGATCCGGGTTTACGGCACGTTCGACGAAACCAATAGCGTTCTGGGGATCGTTTTGGCGGGGTCCGACCTTCCGACGCGCGAGCGGGAACGCTTGCAGCGAACTCAAGTGCAGCTCTTTCATTTGGGTTCAGAACTGGCTGCCGGCGGAGTCGTGAATCCGGGGATTCTCCTCGTTGGAAAGACGGACACTGACGCCTTGGAGCGGGAAATCGACGAAATGGAGGCCAGTATGCAGCCTCTTCAACATTTCATCCTTCCAGGAGGGACTCTGGCCGCGAGTCACCTTCATTTGGCTCGCACGGTGATTCGCAGGGCGGAACGGGAATTGGTGGTTCTCAATCGCGATCAGCCTGTTCGTCCGGAGTTACTGGAGTTCGTGAATCGTCTGAGCGACTACTTCTTCGTCTTTGCCCGCTATGTGAATCACTTGGCTGGTAAGACCGAGACCCAGTGGAAAGCCAGATAGCGGCTACTTGGGGGAGTTCTTGAGCTTCTCCGCTCGTAATGTCTCCAAGCGGGCCAGGCGGGCCGCGCGGCGAGCCTCACGCTGCTGCTTGCGCTCTTGAGCACGGATCCGGCGCTTCTCTTTCAAGGCACTGAAGAAGTCGATGATGTAGTCCTTGGCTGACCATAGGCTGATGAGCAACGAAACGTACAGAAGGACGGTGCCGATCCAGAAAAGCGGGATGCCGAAGATCCCTGGCTTTACCATGATGAATGGAATCGCCACCATCTGCGTAGCAGTCTTCCATTTTGCGGAGCGGGAAGCGGCGATGATGACGCCCTCGGCACTGGCGAGCGCCCGGAGTCCCGTAATCGCCATCTCACGGCAGATCAGCAGAATCACGACGATGGGGTGAATCCGCCCGATCTCTTGGAGCATGACGAGCGCCGAGACGACCAGGAACTTGTCGGCCAGCGGGTCCATGAGCTTGCCGTACACGGTCACGGTCTTTTGGGTGCGGGCGAGGTACCCGTCAAAGTAGTCCGTAATGCTGGCAAGGCCGAAGACGATGGCGGCCACAAGGTCCCAGGTGGGGGTGTTCACGAAGAGGCAGGCCACGACCACCGGAACAAAGGCGATCCGCAGGAGCGTGAGCAGGTTCGGGGCATTGGTGAACGACATCTCGTCGTGGGCCGTAGGCTCTGACATGGCACATTGACTACGGGCTCAGGGGGTTGTTTGTCCAGGGGATATTCCCTATGATTGGAAAATGGTCCGCTTCAGTCGACTTTACGGGATAATGCTGTGCGGCGTCCTTATTGCCGTAAACGCGTTGGCTGCGCCAACCTCAGGGGGGGCGCCGGCAATCAGCGCCTTGCTGAAGCCAGAGGTGTATCGGCGGGTGGTGCAGGATCGGGAGGTTATGACGCATGCGTCTTTGGAGGAAATCCCGGGTCCGCCTGCGGGACTGAAGCGTTACGCGTTCTATGCGGCCATCGTGGTGCGGGCCAGTATGAAGCAAACTCATGATGCATTCGTGGATTACCGACTTTATCAGAAAATCCCGTATGTCGATCACGCGCACTATCAGCCGCAAACCGGAATCCTGACGGTGCGAGGCGGAATCTGGAAGTTCAGGTTAGCTTCGACGATTCAGTTGAAGGAGGTCTCGGAACGCTGGGTTCAGTTCGAGATCCTTCATGGGCACTTCCGTGGCATGAAAGGCGATTTGCTTTTTGAGTCGCTAGGAGAAAAGGATACAATCGCATTCTTCAGGGGCGAAACGACCGGGACGACCTGGCCGCCTGCTTTCGTGATCGAGCGTGGTGCGGAGGTGGTCTTCAGCTTCACCGGACGTTACCTGAAGAAGTTCATCGAGTCTGAAAAGGCTAACGGTGCATCTCAAGGAGAAGAGAAGCATGACCCACAAGTCCCCCGACCTCGAAGTTATCTCTAACGAGAATCGCGCGTCCGACGGCATGGAGAGACGCCGTGTGCCGCGCCTCAATCTGACGAGCGAGCAGTTCCGCCTCGCCAAGAACGGGCGGGTATTTTCAGTGGCCGACCTTTCGGTCGGTGGCATGGCGCTCCGGCTTGTGGATCGGCAGGATCTGGCGTTGTTTCCGGTGGCGGCCCGGATCTCCGGGGTGCTGAACCTGAGACGCGAGAAGTATCATGTCGAGGCTGTGGTCAGGCATGTAGGCAGGGATCTCGTGGGATGTGAGTTCGAGCCGTTGGAGGGGCTGACGAAGCAGGCCATCGAGCAATTCCTGGATCCGGACACGCTGGGGCAAGAGCTGAAGCCCATTCCGGCCGAGGATGGAGCGCTCTGGTACCATGGCCCGAGTGGGACCGACGTCCTGCTGTGGCGTCGGGCCGATGGACAGTTCCATCGTTTCGTACTCTTCTTGTTCGGAACGTTCGTTCAGTGGGAGGAGGACGTTGGCGTGACGACCGGACGTCTGCGGTCGTCTTTCGAGGCGAGCGAAGTCCGCGGAGTCATTCGTTTTGAAACGATGCTTCTGGATCCGGATGAGCAGGCTGACCCTGGTAAGCTCCTCGTGGCTCAGAAGCTCGTTGCTAGTTCCCCGATGCAGCATGACTTGAAGAAGTGGGCGAGCCGGCATCTGACCCTTCCGGAATGAAGTCCTTCTAATCTACATCCATCATTTAAGCTTCTGGGTGATCCCCCTGGGAATCCGCTCTGGGAGCGGCTTTCGGGAAAAAGCCGCTTGCCAAGCGTCGGCTAATCCGTACGATAGGCTGATCGGCTCGATACCTTCCTCGAGCTGGAGGGGGAAAAGATGGATCGCAATCTGGCGATGGAGTTCGTCCGGGTAACCGAGGCGGCCGCTCTGGCGAGCGCGCGCCTCATGGGGCGTGGAAATGAAGATGCCGCGGATCACGCGGCGGTCGAAGCGATGCGCAATATGCTGAGCTCGATCTCTTTCGATGGCACGGTGGTCATCGGGGAGGGGGAGCGCGATGAAGCGCCGATGCTCTACATCGGTGAACGTGTCGGAAAGGGGGCGGGGCCGAAGCTCGATCTTGCGCTCGATCCGCTCGAGGGGACTTCGATTTGTGCCAAGGGCGGGATGAACTCGCTTTCCGTGATCGCGATCGCGGAGGAGGGGAACTTCCTCCATGCGCCCGACGTATACATGGAGAAGATTGCGGTAGGGCCTCGAGCGAAGGGCGCGATCGACCTCAACGAGACGGCGACCGAGAATCTCCGCAATATCGCCCGATCGCTGAACTGCTACGTGGAGGATCTCACTGTGGCCGTCTTGGATCGTCCCCGGCATGCTGACTTGATTGCCGAAGTTCGCCGTACGGGAGCGCGCATCTGGTTGATCGGGGATGGCGATATTTCCGCGGCGATCGCGACTTGCAAAGAGGACAGCGGTGTCGATGTGTTGATCGGCACGGGCGGCGCGCCGGAAGGCGTGATCGCGGCAGCGGCGCTCCGTTGCTGCGGGGGCGACATGCAGGGGCGGCTCATCTTCAGAAA
>CAYOWB010000009.1:38075-42156 GCA_964407515.1 uncultured Bacteriovoracaceae bacterium | reverse complement strand
CGAGGCTGGCTTGCGTCCGTCGTCTTTGAAGGACGGAGAGAGCGGCACTGCGAAATCACTGATGTCGGAGGTTGCATTGGGGAGTTCCACCTCGATCGAGCGGTCTCCCTTCTTGGTGCGAAGTACGATGTTGTCGTTGCGGCCACCGCCCGTGCTCTGGAAGTCCGAGAACGGGTTCTGGATGAGTCCCTGGCGTTTGGGTTTCTGATCCAGCCAGGAATGATTTCATGGAGGAGCAGCCGGACGCTCCCAATAATAGGACCGCCGCGACCACCGCCGCCGCCGTTTGATTCCAGATTTTTCTACTTCCGTGTCCGAGTTTCATAATATCCCAGCACAGTGTCTAAAACAGGTGACTGATCCCAAATCCGAATTCCAAACCCGATACCGCGCCGGCTTCACTTGCGCCGACGAACTTTGTTGCCTTCGGTCGATAGCCTAGCGTCGGTGATACGGCCCACCGCTTCGCGAGGCGCCACTCGTAGCCGCCGCGAATGAGGCCGCCCAGGAATCCCGACGCGTAAGTCCCGCCGATTCCGACGAAGATGTTTCCGCGGACCAGGTTGAAGTTTTCTTCCGGTCCGATGAGGTTCCACGAGTGCATGAACAGCAGCGTGGCGTTGACGCCGCCCCAAAGGTTCGTGTTGTCCTTGGAGGAACTGACGATGCTGGACGCGTCTTTGATGTAGTTGATCTCGAAGCCGACTTCCTTGCGGCGGTTGTCGTAGCGTTCCATCATCCGGTAGCCGAGGCCGATGCAGCCGGTGGTGCCGGAGACGTTCCGTTCGAACAGGTAGTAGGCCGCCACGCGGTGCTGGATGCTCGGCTGATATTCATTCTGTTTGCGTGCTTCCTCGATCTGCGTGTAGTCCACGCCACGGCGGAAGGCGGCGGAGCGCGATACTTCGGAGTTGTAGCTGCGTGACCAGACGACGGAACCCGATTCAGGTTCGACGATGTACATCGACAGGACCATGCCGCTCGGCTGGTAAGAGAACGCAATGTCCATGAAATGAGCGATCATTGACGTCTTCGCGATACGAGCCAGTTCGACCGGATTCGTCTCGGGAGACGTGATGATCATCTGGTCGCCGGTGAGCGTGCTTCGCTTCGCCTTGCAGGGTAAGCATTGGATCACGCGGGTCCGGCTGTTCTTCATGATTCTTTCGGTCACGACGAGTTCGAGGTGCTGTTTGAATGAAGGCGGAATGTTCTCGCTCGTGGCGATGTTCCGAATGGAAAGGTCCTTCAGGCCTTGGACTTGTCCGTTCTTGAGGTCGTATTCGAAGTCGCCCAGCACGTCTTCCAGGACATCGTAGAAGTTGCGAGTCGCCACTTGTTCCTTGCCGTCGCTCTTGGGGGTGGCGGTGGACGGAGGTGGCTCCGCCAGCGCGGCTGAAGCGGCGAGGAGAGTGCTCAACGTCAGGATGATTGCGGTACTGCTGATTCTGGATGCCATCATTCCGTTCCTTCGTGTTTCCCCGAGCCCCCGCGGAGTTCCAAACACACTGGTCTCCGTGGACACTCCCTTCTTTGTGGCTCATCGGAATTCGGCAGGAGGGCTTGAGGAGCTGTCTAACTTTTATCGAGATGGGGGACGGATGGTGCGGTGCATTCCGAAAAGATGACGGGTGAGTATAAGGTAGTGGGCGGTATTTGCCGACAGGGAGATGGGAAGACGAGGATAGTAGGATGAAACTGCCCACTCGTATGGCAAGTAGACGAAATGGCGCCATCGTCGTCATGGTGGCCGGATGGCTGGCCGCTCTAGGGTCCTGCACCACTCCGCCGAAGGTGGATCCGTTGCCGCCGTTACCGGAGGCTCCGGCGTACACCCGGGTGCCTCATCCGGACGGACTGGATTACGCGGATCTGGTGGCAGTGTTCACCGATCGCGAAGCGCCGTCCATTGACAGCTTGAAGGAATGCGATGCTGACTTCCTGAAGCTCCGATCCATGGTGGCGAGCAAGGACGAGCTCGATCGTGCCGCGCGAGAACTGATCCAGAGTGATCCTGTGAAGTACCACTGGTGCTTCTATGGAAAACTGCTGACCATGCACGATCAGGTGAGGAATGACGTCTATCTGGATGACCGGCAGAAGCGTGTCGTCGATACATACGTGTTTCTGGCGCCGATCGCGCGGGCATTCATGGCGGAGTATCAGGACAGCCGCTACCTGCGCTGGGCCACGGCGAGTTATCGCAAGAACAGTGAGTTCGTTTTCTTCAGACGGCTTGAACTCGGGCCTGATGCGACCGCCGATCTGGCTCACGCCTCGAATCCGTTTCTGATGGTGCGCCCGCCGAAGGCTGCCGGAAGCGTCCTGGAGAAATACGGGCTGGTGAAGCCCGCTCCGGCGCCGGCTCCCGAAATCGCGCCAGAGATTGCCACGGCTCCCGCCGTCGTGCCTTCGGTCACTCGGCCGGAGCCTGCAGTTTCCGCGATGCCTGAGGCACCTGAGGTGGCTGCTCAGCCTCAAACGGTTTCTTCGCCTCTGGCGGAAGTCGTCGCCCCGTCGAACGAGAAGGTGGCGGCGGAACCGCTGCCTTCTCCCGCTCCAGTCGTTGCGGTGGAGGGGGATAGTTCTCCGGTCACTGCGCTGGAGGGCCCGGCCTCCGTTGAGCCGATCCCTGTGCCGCAGCCCGAGCCCGTGCCGGAAGCTAAGCTTCCTGCTCCAGAGCGTCACACGGCATCCGAGCCGGTTTCGATGGCGCCCTCAGACCGCACCGATCAATACGAAGTCCGCACCGTGGACTAGCGCTCCTTTCCCCTCGCAGGAATGCGACGCATGGATGCGGGACCCCGAGGGGTGCATGAAAAGTCCCCCGGCGCGCGAACGCGCACTATCGGTCGGCTCGCTCCATGATCCAGTACGGATGCTGGAGGAGGCTGAGGTCGCGCCGCGCCCAGGCTTCTTGCCAGACGGGTTGCCCGTTGGGCGCTTTGCCGCGAGTCAGCCAGCGCCGCCAGGGTGTCACTTTGAGCGGAATTTGCGGAAATTCCTTTTTGGCGAACTCCCGGAAGTGTTGCTCATATCCATGAGGCCCGACCAGAACGATTGCGCCGTTCAGGAACGCGTCCTTGAGAACGGAACTGGAGTGACCGCGCTCGACCTCGCGCCCGAGGAAGAAGCTCAGTTGGCCTGCTTCGTTGAACATGTTGTAGCCGATGTTACTGTAGATCACTCGCCGGCCCTGTGAGGCCGGTTGCGCCAGGTAAGAGCGAAGATCGAGCAATTCAAACTCACCGATCACGGAGACTGGGAATCCCACGGAAACAAGTAAAAGAGAACCTGCTGCCGCAGCGGCGAGGACTCTCCGCTCCGGCCGGCGCAGGAATGCGGCAAGCAAGAACGCGGCGCCAGCGAGCACGGCGAACAGCACGGAGAGAATCAGTGCCGACTTCGGCCACCACGGGATGGGGGCGAAGCGATGGTAGAGAGCGGCGAGTGCCATTCCAAAGATCAAAGCGACCGTCGCCATGAGAACATGGGTCGCCCGGAACAGACGGCTCCAGGCGCCTTCCGCTCCTGACCAGAAAGTCGCGATCAGAAGAAAGACGCCGGAGATGACCGGCAGATTGTAGTTTTCGAACGTATAAGGATGGAGCGTGAAGAACGTCACGCTCGGCGCGAAGAGAGAGAAGCTGAGTAGGATCAGCCTTCGGCGGACCGGGTCTTCACGCAAGATGGAGATTCCCGATATGAGAAGACGTGCGTAGGCGGTGAAGGCCAGGAGAATCCACGGAAACAGGTAAAAGCCGAAAGTCGAGACGAGACCGACCGTCCAGTGCAATCCGCTGGGGCCCTTGCCGGCTGTTTCGCGAACGATGTAGCTGGCGATGAATGCCTCGCGATCGGTGAGGTACGGAGGGAGATAGCCGAGGAGGCAGACCGTGATTCCGAGGAGGATACTCAGCCAGTTTCGTGCGGACTTCAGGCGTCCCAGGATCTCGCCCTGAGTTGTCCAGAACAGCAGGCCGGACAAACCAAGGAGGACGCTATGGAGTGGCGACTTCACGCATCCGACGAGACCCGCGATGATCCAGAAGCCGTAAGCCGGACGGAACGCAGGGGTGCG
>CAYOWB010000009.1:33759-38059 GCA_964407515.1 uncultured Bacteriovoracaceae bacterium | reverse complement strand
CTATGGCGAAAAGGGAAGCCAGTTCGATCTCCATCTGGCTTGCGAAGGTATGCGCGTAGATGCCGACGCAGAGGCCGAAGGCCGTTCCTGCCCAGAGGGCGCCGTTCTTCCATTCGGGAAGACGTCTGGAGACGACCGACCCGAGCGCGAGCGCGCCGAGGATGAGTAGTGCGAGATTCATGTAGAGCATCGCCCAGGGGGAGTATCCGAAGAGAGTGTATCCCACCTGCAGGAGTGCGTAATGAAAGGGGCCTTTGAAGTAGTTGGGGGCGTCCATCAGGGTCTGCTGAAACCAGCGCCCGTCACGAGCCATCTCGAGCGCTTGGGTGACGTAAACTTTCTCGTCGCCAGCCATCCGGACGACTCTTTGCGAGAAGAAGGGAGCGTAAGCCGCCGAGATCAGCAGCGCCACGGTCACGGGCCATTTAAGGAGGAATCGCATTCTCTAAAAAGAGACCACGGAGGTGGAAAAGTCCAGTGTGAACGATACGGCAGTGGCCGACGCCTTACGCCGCTTTTTTCGGGCTCTGCTCGGCCGGCTTCACGTTAGCCGGGAGCACGACCGGCAGCATCCGCTGCGCCTTCTCGACTTCCTGGCGAAGCATGATGATGCGTTCCTCGGTGGCGGGATGACCGCCTCCCGGTGCGAGACTGCCGGCGGAGTCTTTCGCCGTCGCGGTTTGATCGTTGAGTGAGTCGAGCTTCCGGAATGCGCTTGCCATTGCGGTGAAGCTCGCACCGAGCCTGACGATGGCGTAGGTGTCCGCTTCTGTTTCTTGCTTGCGGACCTGCGATCGTGCCGTCAGGAACGGCAGGGCGAACGCGGCGACGATGACCCCGAGACGCAGCAGTGCCGTGGCTTCGGGGGGAAGAAAGAAGTGGGCGGCTGTAAGAAGCGCGGCGGCCGCGGCGATCGTGGAGAGGATGGTCCACAGGCTCCGCATGAGGCGTTTGCGCAGATGGCGAAGTGCCATGTGGCTGACCTCATGAAGGATGATGGCCTTGAGTTCCTCCCGATCGAACTTGGAAAGGATCGATCGGGTAAGGAAGAGGCCCGGGGTGAACCAGCCGCGTCCACCGATGAAGCCGGCGACCATGGCGTTATTCATCTTGAAGTGGTCCAGTTCAATGACGTGAATCTTCGGCGGACGAAGCCCGGCTTTTCGGAAGCAATTCTCGAGAAAGACCCTCGTGTCGGAATCCTCGAGCTGGGAGGTCGGCATGATCTTTCGAAGATAGAGGGGGGCTAGTCCGAATGAAAGGGCGAGTCCGAGCGTCACGCCGAAAGCGAGACCGCCCAGTCCTGCGAATGCCGCGGTCATCGGAGAGGCGCCCGCCAGAATCGCGATGCCATAGAAGAGTGCGCCCGATCCGAACAGCGCGGCGAAGTGAATGATCAGGCTGATGAAAGTCCAGATGATCCCCTTGCTTATGAGCTGCAGTTGTTCGGCGCTTGTAGCCTCGAGACCGCGGAGCTTCTTCTCGGCTGAAAACTGAATCTGATTCTGGACGAAAAGCGCGGTAAGAAAGAAGGCCACCGCGATGAGCGGGTGCTGTGTTCTCATCTCCGTGTTCGCGAAGAAGAGAATGACTTGGGCGACGAGCGCGAAGATGCCCATCATGCGGACAGTGCGGAGTTCCTCGGCGGGATTGAATTCTCCCTCCGTGTCGTCGTCCTGGTTCTCGGAAAATCCGTGGCGTGAGCGTTCGCTTGTGCCTTCTTTGTTTTGCAGCTCATCCACCCGCCGCCCGAAGTAATCCACCCAGAGGGCGTAGGCGGTGATGGGGATGGCTGTCAGGATGGCGGCGCCGAGAACGGGGTAGGTGGTGGGCGAGTACTCCGGTGTCATCTTGTAGTGGTCCCTTCGAGGACTTATCGGAGCCTTGGAGAGAAAGATTAAAAACGGTCCGAACGAGTCAGGTACTGGGTACCGAAAAGTTGATTGTTAAGAGTGATGCAGTGCATCAAGTAAGGGCGAAGTCAGTCGAAAGCATAAAAAAGAGTACCTGACCAAAAAAGTCTCAAGAGTTCTGTAAACCGACCGAAAAGCTATGTGAAACGGGGGTGGCAGATTCAGAGAAATCTGAACTGCTGTCACCGTGGCAGGGTACAGCAAACTCCTGCCAAATTTAAATGAAACTCTCCCCGAAGGGATCGGTGTGCGCTCGCGCGTTCTCCGATCAGGACGGGGTACCTGTGGAGGTGTATATGGGTCTGAGAGTTAATACCAATACCCAGTCTCTTGCCGCTCAGCGGAGCTTGGGAATCAACAATACTGCGCAAAAGGCCTCGTTGGAAAAGTTGGCCTCGGGTTCTCGTATCACGCACGCTGCTGATGATGCTGCTGGTCTTGCGATTGCGGAAAAGATGCGTGCGTCGATTCGGTCGATTCGCCAGGACGTTCGTAATGCGAACGACGGCATTTCGATGATTCAGACTGCCGAAGGCGCGATGAGCGAAGTCGGCAACATTCTGGTTCGCTTCCGTGAACTATCGATTCAAGCGGCCTCCGACACCATTGGTGATACGGAACGCGGCTTCATCGACAAAGAAGTGAAGCAGTTGAGCCAGGAAGTGGACCGCATCGCGCAGGCCACTGAGTACAACGGCAAGAAGCTCTTGAGCGGGGAAGGCGACAAGCTGGACATTCAAGTCGGCTTGAACAACAACCCTGATCAGGACCGGTTTGCCTATGACTTGAGCAAGACGAGCGTCACCACGGGTTCCCTCGGCATCGAGGGAATCAGTGTTGCGACGAAGGAAGATGCTCAGGCTAACTTGGAGAAGGTCGATGAAGCGCTCAAGACTCTGAGCGAGAATCGCGCTGAACTCGGTGCTCTCCAGAACCGGTTGCAATCCAGCGTAGCGAACATGCAGGTTTACGATGAAAACCTGTCTGGCGCTAAGAGCCGGATTCAGGACCTTGACGTGGCGTCCGAAGCGTCAGAACTGACTAAGAACAACATTCTTACTCAGGCCTCCGCGTCGGTCCTCAGTCAAGCGAACAGCAATACGATGTTGGCTCTGAAGCTCCTCGGTTAAGCCGGGAACTTCAACAGCTTAAACACCAGCCGGGGGGAGGAGCCCATCTTCTCTCCCCGGATATACAAAAGCCCCAGTCCCAAATCTCACCTCATAGGCCTCCTTAACTCCACGTGGGTACAGCAAATTCGCGGGGATTGTTAAGAAGGCTCTCTTTTGCTCAAGTTTTGACGCGCCGCACCGATAGGTAGATTGTCAGCAGCGAGCATAGGGCCCGCTGAGAACTGACAACGTCTGCCGATTGTAATTGCTGTTGCATGAGGCGGTCTCACTTTGCTGCGCGGGTGTCGGGTAGTTGTCCGTCATCCGCTTTGTTGCAGTCCAACTCAGACGTTCATCCAAACCACTCAAACAAACTCGGAACATGCCTGAGTCTACGCAGGCGTGTACTCAGCCGGGGACTTCTGCGCCGTCGCGTGTGAAAAGCGCGGCGACCGGAGGGGTCTGCCTAATGGAGGGCGTACGTTATGGGCTTGAGAATATCGACTAATACTGCCGCTATGGCCGCGAACAGGGCTTTGTCTCGTACTAACAACGAGCAGTCCAAAATCTATGAACGGTTGGCTTCCGGTAACCGGATCAACACCGCCGGTGACGATGCCGCGGGCCTGTCCATCAGCGAAAACTTGCGAGCTCAGATCCGGTCGATGGGCCAGGCTGAGCGGAATGCGAACGACGGTATTTCGTTCGTGCAGGTCGCCGAAGGCGGGCTGACCGAAATCGGAAACATGTTGATTCGCATGCGCGAGCTGGCCATCCAGGCCGCATCGGATACGGTCGGTGATCGTGAACGCGGATTCGTGGACCAGGAAGCACAGAGCCTGATCCAGGAAATCGACCGCATCGCGAGCGTGACGAACTACAACGGCGTCGCCTTGCTGAACGGCGAATCGGATAAGTCCGAATTGCAGTTCCAGGTCGGTATCCGGAAGGAGGGTGATGAATCTGACCGGATCACCTTCAAGCCAAACGACTACAACGCTCGCGCCAGCGAACTTGGAATCGAAGGAATAACCTTCGGGTCGATTGATGATGCCCGCGATTCGCTCGACCAGTTGGACTCCGCGATCGGCAAGGTGTTCGAGTCCCGTGCTCGTTTGGGCGCGACTCAGAACAAGCTGCATGCGACGGTCAATAACCTGGCCATCTCGAAGGAGAACTTGGCGACTGCCCGATCCCGCATCGCGGACACGGACATCGCCGCGGATACCTCGGAACTGGTCCGGGGCAACATTCTCCAGAGTGCGGGTATCTCGG
>CAYOWB010000009.1:33324-33737 GCA_964407515.1 uncultured Bacteriovoracaceae bacterium | reverse complement strand
GCCTACTCAAGCCCTCAAGCTTCTGTGATTCGCGGCCGGACGATCGGATGATCTCCCGGCCTGCACGGAAGCTGTGAGAGCGTAGACCTAGCGGGGGCCCCTTTGCACCAGGGGCCCCCGGAGGTCATCCTCCCGGACGCCGAGGCGCCGGGCGGCGAGGTGGTTCCAGATTTTGCCTGGCTCGGCGATTGTCGCCAGGCTGACAGGTGCGCCCGAGCCACGGGACAATGGGGTTTCGTGGTTCATCCAATTCCCCCGGGGGTGCCGAGCCTCCGGGGGTTTTTGCGTGTGCGCCCAGCATGGGCGCTGCACTTGGGGGTGAAAGTCCCCTGCGGGCCCCGATTCCGGGAACCGCTAGCCGAATCCAAGGGTGTCCGGAGCGGTCCGGAGTCTGGCGGGAGGGAGAGGCCAAG
>CAYOWB010000009.1:25146-33314 GCA_964407515.1 uncultured Bacteriovoracaceae bacterium | reverse complement strand
AATCCCGAGCCGATGTACGTCACGGCGGGCGGCGTACGATGTAATGGCGACGTTAGAGAAGCTCTACAGCCGACTCAGGCTGAGGATGAACCGGGAGA
The DNA here is from genome assembly GCA_964407515.1 of uncultured Bacteriovoracaceae bacterium. Taxonomy (GTDB): domain Bacteria; phylum Bdellovibrionota; class UBA1018; order UBA1018; family UBA1018; genus CAYOWB01. The sequence goes on along the minus strand of CAYOWB010000009.1, from coordinate 33,216 downwards.
AGAGTGCCGTGGGCCTGGCCTGGGAGCGCAAGTTCCTGGGTTACAGCTTCTGGATTGGGAGTAAGCAGCGGATCTACCCGCGAATTGCCCCTCAGTCCGTGGAGCGCATGAAACAGAGGGTCCGGTATCTCACGCGTCGCACCTGCGGACGAAGCATCGAGCAAGTGGTGGAGAGTTTGGTGGAATACCTGCGCGGCTGGAAGGAATACTTCCGCTTGGCAGGAAACCGTCAACTTCGCCAGGAGCTGGACGGCTGGATTCGCAGGCGGCTGCGGATGCTCTGCCTCAAGCAGTGGAAACGAGGGAAGACCTGGTATCGGGAGTTGGTTGCGAGAGGCTTTTCCTCGAAAGCAGCCGCGTCGATCGCCAGTGGAGCCCATCGCTACTGGTACATGGCCGGGACCTCGGGGGGGTCGATCGCCTTGCCCAATTCGTACTTTGCCTCACTTGGACTGCCTCGATTGGAGGCGTAACCTCGGAACCGCCGGATGCGGACCCGCATGTCCGGTGGTGTGGGAGGACGGGGGCGCGCGCTTTGCGCTAGCCCCCTCCTGCCCGATTTCAGGGGGACTGGAAAAAAGTCATGACTTTTTTCCAGCTGTATGGAAACATTCGGGCATGACAAAGCTGGGGCGTCCTAGGTATCTCGATCAGACACTGGGTGCGTTTGCCGAGGATAAGTTTGTCCTGTTGACTGGGCCGCGCCAGGTCGGGAAGACCACTCTGGCGGAACGCTGGCTTCAGGGATTTCCGACGGGGCAGTACCTTAATTGGGACATTCCCGAGAATAGGGCTACTTTGCTGGCAAGGGGATTCCCGGGTGTTCCAATTCCTGCTGCTTTGGTGCTCGATGAAATCCACAAGTACCCTCGATGGAAAGCCTGGCTGAAGGGCCTATATGACAAACACCGCCAGAGTCTTCCCTGTGTGGTGACGGGGAGCGCGCGCATGGATGTCTTTCAGAAGGGGGGCGACAGCCTTCTGGGGCGTCATGAATTGTTGCACCTTCATCCCTTCAGTATCGGGGAATTGACTCATGGCAGGCTGCTACCACCGCCCGCGACTTCGGAGGAATGGTTGGAGCTAGCTTCTCCAAAGAAGTTTGAGGAAGATCATTGGGCTGCGCTCATGCGGTTCAGTGGTTTTCCAGAGCCACTCTTTAAGGCTAGTGAGCAACAGTATGTCCGATGGTCCAACCGTCGTCGTGATCTTGTGACGCGCGAGGACTTGCGGGAACTCACTCAGATCCGCTCCTTGGGACTTCTTGAGCATATGGTTCTATTGCTTCCGGAACGGATTGGCGCCCCTCTGTCGGTGAACTCCCTTCGAGAAGAGTTGTCGGTGGCCCACGATACGTTGAATCATTGGCTCGATGCAATTGAGCGACTGTACTTCTCGTTTCGGATTTCTCCTTACCACGCACGAATGTCGCGCAGCCTGAAGAAGGAGCGTAAGCTTTACCTTTGGGACTGGGGCGTTATTCCAGAAAGAGGTCCCCGCTTTGAGAATGTCGTCGCCTCCCACCTTCTTAAGAGCGTTCAAGCATGGAACGATGTCGGCTATGGGGATTTTCAGCTCCAGTACTGGCGCGACAAGGAGAAACGTGAGGTGGACTTCGTGATCACGCGTTCCCGGAAACCCGTTGTCCTGGTGGAGTGCAAGGCGGGAGACGGGGAGCCCTCTCCTCATCTTTCGTATCTGTCCCGTCTTTTAGGGGCCATTCCAGCGATTCAACTCGTTGATCGTCCTGGCCTCGACCGAAGATATCGGAACCCACAGGCGCCGTTGCGCATCGCTTATGCGCCGGCTTGGCTAGCGGGGCTTAGCTGACCCGAAGCCATGAGCCGAGTCAGTGCGCGGAGGGTGCGGAGCCCTGATGGAGCGGATGCCGTGTTGACTGGCCCGGGGATTCCGGGATGGGCTGCTTGCCGGTGTTCTCGTCCGTGTTGTTGATGGAAAGGGGAGGATGCTCGGCCTCATACTTCGCGGCCTCGCGTTCGGCGGCGGCGCGTGCGCGTCTGGCGGGAGTCATACACTGGGATTGAAAATCCATGAGAGCTTTTCGGAGCTTGATCCTTTCGGCCGGTGTTGCCGTGGGGTGAGGATTGCCCCCCAGCCCATCTTGAATGATGTTTCCGGGGACCTCTCTCAATTTGTCGATCGCGTATCCGCATGCGCCACCAATGAACTGGTGGTTGTTGAAGTAGAGAAGCTTTTCATGAGAGGCCTCGGACGCGACTTGGCAAATCGTCCAGTCACTTCTTCGTTGGACGCAGTCCCGCTTCTTTTCCTCGCTATGTGACCACCAGGTATGGATGCGACAGTGGGCTTCGAGCTCGTCGGGAAGTGCGGACCTGGACTTGGCGCCACAGGACTGGATGACGTGTTTGAAGCCATAGTGGGGATCTTGAATCTGAACTGCCTCAAAGTCGAAGAGGAGGTCAATCATCCCCGGAGAAATCATCGAAGGGGTGCCACGCGGAGGGGCCGCCGATGCAGGCGGAATGTGTGTCAGCCCAAAGGTCGCTGCGGCGCAGAAAACGGCAGCTTGCCAGAAGGTTGCAGATAGCCTGACCTTGATTTCCCGGTTCACTCGATTACGCATTTCCCCGCCCCCTGGGTTCAGTCTAGCACACGTCAGAAATGGCGAAGGCGGGCGCGGATGTGCCGGGGCGGATGTACTGCTTGTGACTGTAGTGAGCCAGATCCGCCTGTGTCGATAGGGGCACATCCGGGGCGTGCGCAAGATGGGGCGCCTGTTTAGAAATCGCTCTGAAGTTCCGATAACTCCAAGAGGGGGATACTCGTGAGATCGGGGAGTTGGCTAAAGATCACGATGATCGCGGTGGCGCTCGTTGCGCTGACGGGAACGCTCGTGCTGCGCCCGGCAGTTTCCGCAGAGCCGGCCAAGGCGAACCCTTTTCAAAAACTCCAAGGCCAACTGAACGCGTGGGGTTGCGAGTGTCCTGCGGATTTTGGCGCCAGTACGGTCTGCGGTTGCAACAAGAGTGAGTGCCATCGATCGGTAGCTCAGTTCGTGGCGAACAAGTACAACGCGATCGATCAGGCGACCGCGCTTCCTTTTCCCGACCTCGTTCACGCCGGGCAGGCGCCGAGTGGGATGTCAAACGATAGGTACTTGCGGACAATTCGAGGGCATTTGGATATTGCAAAGGCCAGCATCGATGACGCAGCGGTATTGCGGTGCGCCTTCCTGCAGGCAGGTAACAGCCAGAGCTGCAAAGCGATTATCAAAGCCAGACTCGAAGCGGATCGTGTTCGAGCGATTTCACAGATCGAAACGGCGATCGCGAACCATTCGGAATCCGAGGGGATCTGGAACCGATGCGCTAACAGCCGGAACCAGATCCAGAATCAGCTCAAGAGTCTGAGGCCTGGAGGAGCGGCCTTCAATATCAGGGAGGTCCGATATACCGGCTCGCTTGACCGCTATCAGTGGGCTCCTGGGCCGTTGCGTACGGGCGAAGGTGGCCACGGCGAAGGTGGCCACGGCGAAGGCGGACAGGGCTTCAAGGGCAAGGGCAAGGGGGGCGGCGGAAAGGATGAATCCACTACGGCAGGTTCAGCCCGAGAATCGGCCGATGGTCTTGACAAGAAGAAGGCAGGGCAGATCAAGAATGCGCCCAATCGTTCGGACGCTCCTCCTGGACCCCCGGTGAAGTGCGCCAAGACGCAGGAAGAGCGGGACCGTTTCGGGATCCCCTGGTGCGATGATCACAAATCCGACTGCATGAAGCGTGGAGAGAATAATCCCGGTCACAAACCCATCTGCGCCGATGAAGACCGAGACGGAAAGATGGGGATCGAGGGCGGAGTCGACGGAGGCGTTGAGATCGACTGCGACTCCTACAAGTTTCTGACCGGGCAAAAGGACTGTATAGCGGATGGAGCGCGGCCAGGCGTTTGCGACGACTTGTTTGCTGACTCGCAGGAGCCGCGTGAGTGCGAAGCGTCTCCCCCCGCGGTCGCGCTGGCTCGACAGGTGCGTGAGCTGACCGAGGCGGGTACGAAGATCTCGGATCTGAAAAGCGATTACGAGAAGGAAGTCGTGCTCTCGCTTCTTGAAACCAGTCTCCAGGGCGTCGCGCAGCGCGCGGCGCAGGGGAATCGCTTGCCCGAGTTGCGAAAGATGTTGGCTGCCGAAATGGCATCCTGCGGAGATCCCAGTGATCCGGTGTTCGCGACCATGCGCGGAATGGCGAATAAGCTGGTGAGTGCGATGGGCGAACTTCAGTCTTCCGCCAGTCCCGAGGATGTGAGCAAGGATCGCGACGAGCTGATCATGGCCATGAAGTGCGCGGACGTCGTGCAGATGCGGCTGGCCCGTTTGGGACATGATCTCGGGACGGATGTGAGAATCGGAACCGAGGGGGCGGCGAGGCGACTCGACCGAGTTCTGGACCGGATCGGGCGCGAGACGAGTAAGGAATACGGACCGGCCGGTTGGGCGGCGGTCACTGGCTTGCGGACAGCCTTCAATTTCGGAACCGCTCCCGCGCATCTGTTCTTCAGTTCCCCTCACCTGACGAATCTGCCGAAATACGCGGAGCGTCCGTGTTCCTTCTTTAGCGAGCGGATGGCCCAGAATGCGGGAGATGCCGAGACTTACAACAAGTGTAAGCGCACTCGCGAGGATTTTGTCGCGCTCGGCCTGGAGCTGCAGCGGCTGACATCGAAGTACCCGGAACTTCGCCATCGTGATCCGAGGGTAAAGGTGTTTTCGTCGATCGACCCGCGCTTAAGCAAGTACGAGGGAGGGGTCAATACCTCCGGTGAGACCAGCTGCCTCAGCTTCGCCGGTTATGAAGGGTCACATGAGCCGAAGGACAGACTGGCTCCTTCGGAGGGTGAACGCCGGACGATGGCGGATTACCTCAAGAAGAGCGGAGGAGAAGAGATTGAGGGGTTCCGGAAATCGTTGAAGGTTCTGTGTGACAAGAGCAAGTGGGCGGCCCTGCGGATGCAGATGGCGCAGAACCCGGCTTTCCAGCGATCCTTCTTCGACTGCGAGCGCTCTCCGCTCGGCACCCTCAGTTCACGGTGGAACGTGGACGTCGGCGGGAGGATGTCCCAGAGCGACTGTGAGAAGCGGAGCCTGCTGAAATTCACGGCGTGTCAGGATGCCACCGCCTCGAAGGACAAGCAGGATCAGATGCGTGTGATTGGCGACATCGGGCAAGCTGCCGGATTTCTGATGGAGCTCCAAGCGGTGGCCAGCGGTGGTGGGTTTGTCGATAGCGCGGGTATGCTCAGGGGCGGTCTTTCGGTGAAGAGCGCGGTGGGCGGCGCCCTTTTCGGTGGGGGGCTTGCGGGAAGCATCCAGGGAATTCAGAGCTACCTGTCCGGGCAGAATGCCTTGGCGCCCTCGGATGAGGCGGATCTATCCGAGTCTTTGTGTTCGTCGGGAGTGTTACCTCCCGCCTCCCAGCGCGGACTGCCGGGGATGTCCTGCGCGAGTCGACTGAGAACCGCTGCCGATGAGTCTCCTGAAATAGCGACTACAATCCTAGATGGTGCGTTGAACGGAATGATGGGAAGCGCGAGCCATACGGGAATTCCCACGGCATGGGGCAAGATGGGAGTGAACGGGCATATACCGACGAGCGGTTGGGGAAGGCTCGGCCATGAAATCGGGTTGCTCAAGGAGTTCCAGAGTGTCAAAGGCGGAAGAACAGCCGATGCCCTTCGGCAGCGTCTGATGGAGCGAATCGCCGAAGCCATGGGCGAGGTGGGCGGCCTGCGTGGAGTTCCGCGAGGGGATGTCGCCAGCCTGGAGCGTGCAGTCAAGGCAATGGCAGGAAAACTGGGCCTGACTGAAGCGGAGTTAGACCAGGTGTTTCGGCAAGTCTCAGCGCATGATGGAAAACCACTCGACCCGGCGATCCTCGATAAACTGGCCGCCGCAGCTGAGAAAAACTCGCGGGGAGTCGTAGGGCATGCCCGGGCGTTGGCTCAGAGTGCTTTGAAGCGGCTCAAAGGGAAGAAGGAAGAGAAGGAAGCTCACGCCTCAGCAAGCGGGGCATTGCCTGTCCCTGAAAGGCCCGTCGCCGATAGATCCGCCGCAGCTGCCACTCCTGCCGAGCCGACACGGGGTGTTTCGAGCCGAGAACTCGGCCGGTATGAAAAGGAGTTCACCAGCATTGGCGGAAATCCCATGAATCAGCAGGAGTTCTCGGCCTACGTCAAAAGGCGGGTGGCAGAGGAGTCCGCAGGTCCGGCCAGGGCGCCTCATGCGTCGCCGGAGTCCCGCCAGGCCTACAAAGATCAGGCCGATATGCTCCAAAAGACCTACGCGGAGGCTTCAGATCCCCGAGTCGTGGAGCAGGGGCGTCTGTTGCAAGACTACCTCCGTGAGCGGGAGCAGTCCGGGCGCCCGATGCCCTGCGCCTCGCCGCCTCAGTGCGCGGCGGATCGAAAGGCGACTCTCCAGCGTTGGAACGAAGGTGTTCGGGCCACTCAGTCCGCGCCTACTGTTGGCGGAGATTTCGGAGTTCAGGGAGGCGGCAAGTCCTCCGATGTCTTCTGGGTCGATACCCGCGACCCCGTGACGGGGAAGGAAGTGCGCCAGTTTTTCAGACCGCTCGCCGAGGCACGTGGGGACGGCCCACGGAAGATGTTAGCGGCCTCGGCGCTTTCGCACGACATTCTGGGTCTGGATGTCGCCGTCAAATCGCGGCTCGCTCGGCTGGGAGAGGCGGCTCACACCAGCGATCCGAAACTCACCCCAGACTACCGCACGCGTGAAGGAAGAACACTAGGTTCCCTGAAGAGCGAGGTTGGCGTACTGAGCGATGGGGCGCCCGGATCGCTCTATCATTTCAATTCGGGAAAAGTGGATCGCACTTCGAGTTCTTATCGCAATGCAGTCGCGTTCGAGTTTCTGGTAGGGCAGGGCGACGGTCATGGCGGCAACTATCACATCGATGCTGATGGACATATCCGCGGATTTGATTACGACAAGGCCTTCGCGGATAACCATCTTCCGGATGGGGTTTCGGCGAAGTTCTACTCTTTTGGTACCAAGCTTCCGGACGCCTATACGCCCGAGTTCACACAGGCCCTGCGCGACTCGAATTTCGAACAAAACCTTCGGACCAAGTTAGGAGGGACGCTCAGCGAGGCTGAGATCCAGGGCGTACTCATGCGTCGGGAAATCCTGCTCAAGGACATTGCCGCCAAGGAGGCGAAGGCAAAACCTGCTCCGAGTGGCGTGAGTGGAGGAACTCCTAGAGCACCGGTGCTCACTTTAGGATCGGTCGAGGCGCCATCCAGGCCAGCGAATGCAGCTCCCGCGAAAGCGAAGACAGCCCCCGCCACACCGAACTCCGGTTTAACGGCGGCCTGGAGTTGGCTCCGGTCCATAGTCGAGAAACCGAAAAGTGCCGCGGAAGGTTCGAAGACGCCCACCGCGTTCGAGGCGAAGACCCAACGCTTGAGTGGAGAAATCTCCACCCTGCGTCAGGAGGCGCATGGCAATCCCGGAAAAGTGCCCACGCCAGAGCAGCAGCAGAATGCCGTGCGGGCTGCGCAGGAAATGCTGGATCACTTCGGGACCAAGACTCGAACCATCAAGACGCCCTCGGGGAGTACCTGGATTGAGGTTCTTCCCGATGGAGAGGGGGCGGCTCCCAGGACGGCCGAACAACGTTCCGCTCCGGTTTTCTCCCGTCTTAAGACCTTTGTGAAGGTCTTGAGGAAGCTCGGATACGCCGATGGTGTGGTGTTTGACTCCTCTCAGGTGGGCAAGAAGGTGTCCCGCTTCCAGAGACTTCCGAATGGAAAGCGTGTGCTGGTTTTGGGGTGGGAGTTCTTCAATCCCGACCCGAAGGCGCAGGTCGCTGCCCATCGGACTCTCGATCACGAGATACTTCATGCCCAGCTCGGCGCGCTCCGTGAATGGAGGCAGAGAAAGCTGCGATTGCTGTCAGGTGGGGCGAATTCGGGAGATGTGGTCGTTCTCACTGTGAAGGGCAAACGCTCCCAGTGGCAAGTGACGGGGGTGGATGCGGACGGAAAGGTCGGCCTCTACGACAAGAGCACTGGGAAGCG
>CAYOWB010000009.1:0-25126 GCA_964407515.1 uncultured Bacteriovoracaceae bacterium | reverse complement strand
GAGGAGGATTTCCGGACGGCTAATCCCGAACCTCCGAACCGACCCAAGATCAAGTCCGGCCGAGAAAGCCTTACGGTCTGGGTGGGTTCCACTCCCGACGAGCGGGCGGCTTTAGGCCCATACGCCAATTCCGCGGTTGAGGAGGCTTCGACCTATTTTGATGCAGCGAAGTCCTCCCAGGATGCCGCCGAGCGGGCGGGCCGGATTGGTGGCGGAAGGCGGGGAGGGCCCACTGCTGCGGATCATTCCAGAAATGCCGTGTTCAATGCGGGTCAGTCGGTGTTCTTCGCCGATCGTCATGTGAGCGCCTTTAATGAGATTTTGGCGAGCGACTTTACGGATGGCGTGCAGCGAATTCCCATCAATGAACAGGGTCTCGATCTCAAGATCACACTGCCGGACGGGAAGCCGGTCTATCTCAGCTCGTTGGAGATTCTTGAGGTCGCGGGTCTTCCCTTCGGGACCGAAGTCACCCCCAGTCTGGTGAAGCAGCACATTGAGAAGGCGAAGGCCCTCGCTCTTGCTCAAAGAGCCAGATCAGCCGAAATCCTGGCGAAGAATGGTGTGCAGGTTCCGCCGCCGCCAAGTGAGGTCCGGCCCGGAGGCCGCACCGTTCGTGCTACCCCGGGCGCTCCTGCGGCACCCGCCAAAGCGGCGAACATCGACGGCGCAGCGGCGCAGGAGGCGCCTGCTTCGGGCTTTTTTGACGATTGGGGGGACTTGAACGACGAGGGGCCGGCTACCCCCGAAGTGAAGAAACCACCCCAGACTGCGGGTTCTGACTCGAAGCGGAGCGACTTGAATGGCGACGCCCCGCCTTCGGGGGGTGGGGCCCGTGTACCTCCTCGCGTCGAAGTGGTCACGTCTCCGGAGGCGGCGGGGATGCCGGACTGGGGCACCGGAATGCCGCACGACTGGGGCGCGGGCGGTCACGTGCTTCCGCCAGAGCCGCCGGCGGCTCCGAAAGCCGCGATTGAGGCGCGGATGCAGAGTCGCAAACCCGACCCTCTGCGCCCGAAGATGCCCGAGGTCGCGGCTAACCAGGATCGAAGATTTCTTGGCTTCATCGAGGAACGCGAAAGCTCCGGACGGCCGGCGCCCTGCTCAGGCGACTGCGACGCGCAACGGGTGGCGGCCAACGAGCATTGGAATCGAAACGTGAAGAGTGGCGAATCAGTTCCGCGCGGAACCGTAACAAAGACCGATGGGGGCATGTCCACTGATGTCTATCGGGTGCACACCGACGGGCAAGACCGTTACTTCCGTGTCGCGGATGAGGCAAACGGCGAGGCCGCCCGAAAGACCTTGGCCGCTTCGGTGGTCTCTCACGATGTTTTGGGTGTGGATCTGGCCGTCAAATCGCGGCTGGCGACTTTAGGCAAAGAGGTCTCGGCAGATTCGAAGGCTAGCCCACGCACCAAGTCCGAGATCAGCGGACTGCAGGGGAAAGTCGGGGTTCTGAGTGAGGCGGCTCCCGGGCGGGAGTTTTCGTCGGGGATGGTGAACACTGGCGACGTGAACCCCTCCTCGGTCAAAGACCTGGAGGCCTTCGAATTCCTAGTGGGCCAAGATGACGGTCACGCCGGAAACTATCGGGTCGATTCGGATGGCCGTATCCGTGGCTACGACTACGATAAGGCGTTTGTCGAGAATCACTTCCCGGATGCTGCCGATTCGCACCTCTATCCTTTCGGCAAGAAGGTGCCCGACTCGCTCACGCCCGAGTTCAAGAAGGCACTGGGTCCTGCGACGCCCGAAGGCGCGAAGCAGTTTGAGTCGAATCTGAGGGCCAAGCTCAAGGCCCAAGGAGCAGAGCTCAGCGAGGGGGAGATCCGAGGCATCCTCGATCGTCGTAAAATTCTTCTGCGCGATTCAGCCCCCGCTCCCGAGCCTGCCCGCTCGGTTGCAAGCGGTGCGACAGCCACGGGCCATGCGCCCGTCGATACTCCGTTTCAACGGCAAGTCGGTCAGCTTCGTGGCGAGGTATCATCCGCGGTATCGGATTACCGGGCGGTACTGGAGCGAAGCAAAGCCGAACGCGCGGCCGGACGTCCGGGCCTCCCTGTAGACGAGATTCAGAATGCCCAAAAAAAGACGATGGAGGCTGTGCAGGCCCTGCTCAATGCTCATCAGGTTAAGAGTCAGTTGGGTCAGGTTGATGGTGAGTGGCGCCTGACGATCGAGCCCGAGAAGAATCGATCGGTTGAACGCTCTCCCGAGATGCGAAAAAGCCGTATTGCACACCTGGGAAAAATCGCTCGAAGTCTTGAAGAGCGTGGAATCGCCGATGGCCTGGTGATTCGAGGTTCCGAACTCGCCAATGGAACGGCTTCATTTAATGGGAACGAGTCCCTGCAGTCGATGCCGATCGCTGGGTTTACCGCCCAGGCGGACGCTCACCTGACCTTTCAAGAGATCTTAGCTCACGAAACCGTCCATGGAAGGGTCAATCGTCGGGTCCAGTCCGTAGCCCAGCAGTTGCGAATCGAGATGTCGCCGGGGCGTGGGGATGAGTTGATCCTGAGCGGAAAGGGCAAGGTTCGGGTTGAGGAGGTCTCATCGGATGGAACTCGATACCGGCTTCGTCACTTGGCATCAGGGAACGAAGAGTGGATGTCGCGCTCGCAGTTCATCAACACGGATCGGCAGGGGCTCCCCAAGGTCGGGGCGGAGGAGTCAGGCCGAGGACGATACCCTCCTGCCTTCTTCAACAGCGCTCCCGAGCAGGGGCTGCGGGATCCCGGCTTAAAGAGTGTCTATGGGAATGGCTCTTATTCGGACGAGGTGGTTGCCTATTCTCGCGAAGTCGGTTTGTTGAGTCACGAAGTGGATAAGGCCACTGATCCTGCTCGTGCGGCAGCGCTGGCGCAGCTCATGGGAACTCGCGCCGATCACGCTTTGGACTTCATTCAAGCTCATCGCAAGTTATTGGACGAGGCCATGAGCATGGATTTGTCCAAGCCAGGGGTGGTGGCCCGGGTGAATGGCCCGACCCAGAATGGGCTGGACTATGTGGTCCAGCTGCCGAGCGGCGGTTCCATCATGGTCAACAGTCTGGATATCGGGTGGGATCGCTCCGGGGTTCTGAACCTCGTCAAGGATCACAACAGCATCAAGAAACGTCTCGGTGAGCTTCAGTCCGAGATGGCAAAACAGGAGCAAGAGGTGCTCCGTCTCGCTGGCCGGGCGCGAGAGAAAGTGTTTGCCAAGGCGGTCACGCTTCCGCAGGGTCCGGAACGGACCGAGATCTTCATGCGGTCTTTCGAAATCCCCATGCGGCCCGGCGTGGATGGGGTTCGGCTTTGGGATCCAGCCTCCGGCAAGTGGAATCACCTGGTCTACGAAGGGATGGATGAGCAGGGGATGCGATTCAGGGATCTTTCAGACCCCAATCGCGGAGGAGTGAAGCGGTTGGATCGAGGTGCTCTGCAAGGTGGGACTCGCGACGGATACATGGTGCCGGCCAAGCCGTTGGAAACCCCAGTTCGCCCTCCTGGCGAGGTTGTCCCGATCCGTCCACAACCAATTATCCCTATCAAAGCCGCGCCGCGGGCTTCGTACCGAGATGCCGCAGCCGCTCCGGCGGGTCGTCCAATTCCACAAACGGTGGCTCCAGAAAAGTCGGGTGTCGCAGCGCCCGCTGCGGCCCCGACCGAGTTCGGCAAACGAACTCGGCTGTTGCGCGGGGCCTATGAGGCTCACGCGCAGGAGTACCAAAAGCTACATGCGCAAGATCAGGCCTCGCGGGCGGCGGGAGGGCCGGGAGTTCCTCCCGAGAAGCTCCTGGAGGCGCAGAAGCGCGCCGTGGAGTCGGGGCGACGTGTATTGCTGAACTACAAGGTCCAAAGCAAGCTGGTCTTTGTGAAGGGAGAGTGGCGGCTCCAGATCCTGCCCGAGAAAAACAAGTCGGTCGAACGCCTACCTGAGATGCGTCGCGATCCGATTTCCAACCTGGGAAAAGTTTCTCGGAGCCTTCAAGAAAGAGGACTCGGGACCGGGCTAATCCTGAGGGGATCCGAGATCGCTACCGGAGGCGCGACGTTCAATGGATTCACGGGTGAGCAATCGATTGCGGGCATTGCGTTGGGATTGGACGGTGACGGTGGCTTTATTCGACAGATGGTCCTCAAGCACGAAACCGCTCATGCCGCTGTGGCCGCGGATGCTGCGGGCCTAGCGGAAGGTTTCCGCGTGGTGAATCATCCGAAGCCTGGAGACTGGCTAGAGGTGGGAACGGGCGCGCAGGCTCGGAAGGTTCAAGTCAAAGCGGTGGATCCAGGCACGGGACGCGTGACTTGGGCGGACGCTCAAGGGCGTTTGGAGTCCTTGGACCGCCGGCAATTCGAGTCCACTGATAGAAAGGCAATCCCTTCCAGGTCTGCTCCCGATTCGGCCCCCGGACGTTATCCGCCGATGTTCTTCGAGGCGAATGCGGATTATAACGTCGAGGATCCGATCGCCGCTGCGGTTTATCGGGATGGAACCTATTCCGATGAAGTGAAGGCTTGGGGGTCTGAGATGAGTGGCCTTAGCCATCGCCTTGCGAAGGCGAAGGATCCGGACGCCATGGCTACGGTCACCGCTTATCTATCAGGACGCGCGGGAGTATTTCTTGATATCGCTCGGTACCAGCGTGAGATGGTGGATCAGGCTCTACAGATGGATCTGACTCAACCCGGGGCGGTCGTTCGCCTAAAGCCTCCGTCGGTCAACGGGATTGACTCCGCTGTTGTCCTTCCTGATGGACGACGACTCCACTTCAATTCGCTCGATATCGGCTGGGACACGAAGGGCCAGCTGAACGTTCTTAAGGACCCCAACAGTATCAAGTCGCGGCTTCAGGAGTTGCGGGCCAAGATGGATGCGACGGAGACGGAGGTGCGTTCGACGGTCGCGAAGGCGAGGTCGAAAGTCCTGGATGAGGCCAAGACTTTGCCGGCCGGTGCTGATCGAGATCATCTGGTTCGGAACCTGATGGCGCTTCCGATGCAAGAAGGGGTGGACGGGATCGTGGTTCGTGATCCCTCGACCGGAAAACCCGTGAGGTACGTCTATGATTCGAAGCTGGGAGATACCTTTCGATTCAAAGATCCTCGCGATCCCACCGGAAAGAAAGTCCTGCGATTCACTCAAGAGGAGCTGACTTCGGGATATGATCGCCGCGAACTTATTCCTTCCAAACCATTAGCTCGGTCGGAATCGGCTGCTCCAAAGCCGGTCGCCGAACCCCTCCGTGCGGCGCCGAAGCCGAAAGGCTCGGCTCCCAAAGCGGAAACGCCGTTGCCTAATGCCATGTCTTCCGCTGTGGAATCCACGGGAATGCGCGCAAGCTAGGATCTGAGGGTAAGGCGGAGTCCACACGGGTCGCACCCGCGGCTGCGGTCTTCGCCGAGGCTTGGGCTGACCGTGCGGAGAAGCTGGCCCCGAATGCGCCCTCTCATGGAAGTGCCGGGCGTCCGGTGGCCGCCTCGGCTCCGATTCTTAAATATTCCCGATTTTTCATGCCACTGTCCCCTGGGTCAATTTGGACAGCCCGGCACCTACGGGTTCTAGGATCACGGGTTCAGAAATGCCTCAGAAGTTCCGATAACTCCAAGAGGGGGATTTCCGTGAGATCGGAGCGTTGGCTGAAGGTTACGACGATCGCGGTGGCGCTGGTTGCGTCGTCGGGGCCGACGAACGTCCGCGCCGTGGAAGTCGTCTTGGGTGGGATACAGAAGAACGTCGCGGTCGACCAGACGACCGAGAACGCCCTCAAGAATGCCGAGAAGTGCGCCAGCCCGCAGTGCGTGTACAGCTCGGTGTCCGGGGTTCTATCGGGAGTGGGCGCAGCGGTGGGGCAAGTACTCAACGACCCTGTGACCAAGAAAGGAAACTACAGCAAGTGTGAGTCCCTCATGCAGCAGTCGGCGGATGCCGGCCTGGACTGCATGCGAGGTGTGGTCGAAGAAAACGCTCAACTCGTCCTTAGTGATCCGAAAATCAAGAGTAAAAAAGAGACTATGGACCGCCTGAATGAGTCCATGGAGGCCATTGCAAGTGGAACAAGCCCAGGCGTCGCTCTCCGTGACGATGAATATCGGCAGGTGGCGAAGTTGTGTCCGGTGGAGCCTGCTCGTCCGGATCTAGCGAATCTAGATGCCGAAACAGCGACTGCGCTATCGGATTCCTACGAGAACGAAGTCGCTCACTGGCGCAGTTGTTACATTTCAAAAGTTCAGAACGCGGTCAACTGGTTGCAAAAATCGATTGGATTGGAGCATCACTATTCCGCGATTAACACTCTGGGACATGCGATCGCGGGTGTCCATCGGGCGGGGCTTTTTACGCGGGTGTGCGCGCAGAAGTTCGGCGAGGGGGCCTGCAAGGAAATCATTAAGAGCAAGGTGGAGAGTGGAAGGGCCAGGAACGGACAACTCGGGCTTCCTCCGCTCGGGTCGGCCAGCGCGGTTGGAGGCAAAGCTGGCACCTTACCCGCGACCGGGGCGACCGCAGCGGGCGCTGGTGCCGAGAGTGCTAAGGGCGAAGGCTCGGGTGGAAAGGCGAGTGGCGATGCGGCCGCAGGGACAGCGAATGACGGCGGGAGTGCCTCTGGGGTCTTGAAAATGCCGGGGGCGGGGATAAAGGGCGAGCAGCCCAAGCAAGACAAGTCCAATGGGCAGGAGGCCGGAAAGGAAGGCGGAAAGGAAGCCGGGGCCTGCGTGCCAGGCGTCAATGGTCTCGGCCCCGACGGGAGAAAATGCGTCGCTCAGCTCAAGACAGGGGGAGCTGGCAGCGGTGTGAACGGCGGCACGGGGGGAAACGGCGTTTCGGGAGGAAAAGGAGACACGCCCAATGGCTCCAAGACAGGCGTCGGAGGAGGCCTCGAGAACGGCAAGGCGGGTGGGCGCCTTCCCACCTGGCTGCTTCCGCCTTCGGCACGACGGGCGCTGGAATTGCTCCTGGGGCAGGTGTCTCCGGACGATAACCGCTGTGAGGCCGAGAAGGAGGAGGATTACTGCTCGGAGTGCGAATCCCGTTTGCATAAGCGAAATCCCTCGGCACCCGAAGTTCCAGGGATTGTTCCCGATGCCCACAAAGTTCTGAATGGGCCAAGTCTCAATAGCGTGAGGTACATGGCCGCCAAGCGTCAGCTCCAGGTGGTCGTGCAAGGCTATTTGCGACAGGCGGATGATATCGCCCGGATTCGAGGGAAAAATTCGCCAGAATATGACCTGGCGATTCGCAAATTAAGCAACGCTTGTACTCAGGATCGCGACATGGCTTTAGAGGTCCGTCGCCTGATTGCAACGCATGTTTCTCCGCAGGGTTCTCAGGGGGATGCCCAGAAGGACAGCGCGCAGTTCACCGACGACGCCATCAGAGCTGCAAAGCGCTTGTCAGAGCTGAACCAGCGGCTCGAAGCGATACAAAGAGAGTTTGTCGGAAAGATGACCGACTCCGCTACCGCCACGGAAATCTTCGGGGATCTTGGAGGCTGGGAAAATCTGGGTGTCCTGGTCCCGTGCTTTGGAGTCCTTTCGCGGATTTCGGCACCGTTTCAGAATCTGGGAAGGATTTTCGGCGGGAATGGTGCCTGTGGATACAAGACCGGGGGAGCGCTGCTGGGATGGGGAAAGTTCACTCGTGCCAGCATGGAGCATCGGAAGAACACGACGACGAATCCACAAGAGGAGGCCGCTTTCGCCAAGTCGCTTCGTCGTCTCGATCTCTGCGACCGTCTGAGGGCGGAGACTGCGGTGATTATTCAAGAGCTGTCTGAGCTTGCCGGAAAGAGTCCGGTCCTGATCGCATCAGTCAATGATGCGAGTGGAAAACCCGTTCCGGCTTACACCATGATGAAGAACTCCGGCTTTGACCCTGCCAGGGTCAAGCAAGTCCTGGATCGGTCCGCCGCCAAGCAGGTGAAGGATGACGGTCTGCTAGGGGCTTCGACGGGGGCGGTCGGACGAATCTGTCAGCAGCCCGAGGCTTAGGGGGCCAAGATCCTCGCTGGGCCGGGTGCCGATTCACTCTTTCGCTGTGGTTCAAATGAGTCCGGAGGATTGCCTGAGGATAGTCCGGAATGCGTGGCGCTTGATGCGACGAAGTGCGAACAGAAAGAAATCATCCGGCAGCAGAGAAAGGTGGAGAAGTTCGAGCAGAACCTCGACCACGCCCAGGAGGGGATTGAGGTTATGAATGACTTGACCGGTTGTATCGCGATGGGCAAGGACCTTTCCAAGATGGCCTCGATCGCAGGTAGGCAGGCGACCGTTCGGGGTGGAATCAAAGCGGTGGGTTCGGCGGTGGCGAAGGATGCAATAGAGGGGTTCGCTCCTCCCACCAAACCGGTTGAAATCGCCGAGAATCTCGCCGAAGAGGCTGTTGCTGGTATGCAGCGTCAGATGAACCAACAGAGGGCGCGAGAACGAGCCGAGGACTGCGCGGCTCGGATCGCCTCCGGCAGAGGCGTTGAGGGAGATGCCGAATGCGCTGCCGGTTACGACAGTGATTAGGCAAACCCTAAGGGAATACGAGAGAAAGGCCGATAGAGGTAGAGCTGGCTTGTGTTCGAGTGGCGAGTTGATGGAAGGCGGGTTGGGCTATTGAGTAGTCGGTTCGAGCAGGGTCCGGAGAACGTCGTCGCATCAAATCCGAGAGACCGGATCTGGAGAAGAGATCTATGAAGATTCTGATGCTGATTCTGGGCGGCTGGGCGGTGATCTCAGCCCCGCTGCTGTCGTCCGATGTGTCCGCCGCGGTCAGGTGGGTCGAGGTTTCCGGGCGTGTTTACTCCTTCAACGACAAGCAGGTGATCCTTGTTTCAGGGAAGAACACGGTCGCGATTCCGCGATCGCAGATTCCCGAGAAGGCAGAACTGCGCGACGGAGCGGAGCTCAAGGTCCGGTTGCCGTCGCTTCAAGCGTTGGAGGGACTGAAATCCCGGCCGCTGAAGCAGGAGGAAAAAGACGCCGTAAAGAGCTGGCGGCTTTCCTCGAGGTCGGGGACGGGGACGCCAGGGCAAACGCGGGACGCGGCAAAGGTGGAGTTGCCGCGGATTTCGCAGGCGGATGCGCGCGAACGTCCACTTCAGGAGTTTGAGTGTGAATACACCGAGGAGATGAGCCTCCTGACCTGGAGGGACTCCAAGCGTTCCGCGGTCTGCATAGGTGATATTCGCTGCGCCAATGCTGCGCGTAGAACGGCATTCATCGTCGAGTCGGCCTGTCCGGCGGAGACTTCCTCGGAATGTCCCAGCCCGAGGGAGTGTATTCGTTCCCGGCAGGCGGAAGTGAGGGCTGACGCACATGAGTAGTACTCCGAAGGTGCGAATGAAGTTTGTTCTTCTCGGTCTTCTCATTCTTTCTGGATTCGCAGCCACGGCCATTGGTTCGGATCCGCGTGAAGAACGGGCGCTCAGAGTGGCGGTGGGTTCCATCAAACCGGAGATACTTCAGGGCGTCGTTACTCAGGAGGGCTGTCCAGACCAGTCTGATCCGCGGGAGGCGCAGGAGCGGAAGCTCAACGAAGAGGCGAACGAGTGTCTGTCAGCTCTCGACCTCAAGAAGGCCTCGCTCCCTACTGACGTGTACCTGGCGCTGCGTGCACGTTTTGCGGCGAATTTGCCGCAGTCTCCGATAGAGGCCAGTGCACGGAGACAGCAGCTGCTTGAGGACTCGGTAAGCCCTGTGGTCAGGCGGTTCCCGGTTCCCCCTGGCGCACGTTTAGCCTGGCGAAATCCCGGGAGCCCCGGCGCGGGACAACCGGGTGATCCTTGCCTTGCTAATCCCCAGCGCGGGGGGGCGTACGATACGAAAACCCGTGATGTGAATATCTGTCGCTTCTCGGGAAACTCGATATCGGTTGTGCGTCACGAACTCATCCATGCGTGGCAGAATAGTAGTGCACCGGACCGTTCGGAAAGGCTGCGGGGCTTCGCGACTCTCAGCCTGCCAGGCAGCCAAGAGGTGGTCTTCGAGAAGATCTTGGAGTGGACGCCCTCCCCTGATCTGCTGAAACTCGCGGACTCCGTCGACCAGCATTTCGGAGGCGACACTGCGAAGATGCATGATTGGCGACTAGGCGCACTCGCCAGCTACTGTTCTGAGACTCAGGCTTACGTCATGGAGCATCTTGAACTGGCGCGGCTCGCCTTGTACGGGCGTGATACCGGATTGTCGTCTGAGTGTCAGAGCCAGTTGGCGGGTTTTCCTGGTTCCGTTTCCAATCTGATCGCGGATCTGATTCAGAAGAAGGAATACGCCAAAGCGGAAGAGTTATATCGTAAGGCTCCCAACGGTCTTCCATCCATCTACCAGCTCTACTCACGACATTGGTCCGCGCTCAAGAGAGCCACGGTCGACTTCTCACCGGAGATGTGTCGGTATTCACGAGCGCAGCTCGGCTTTCACCCTTTGTTTGCCGGTGAGGTTCAGCGGATCAAGTCGGGTCGGTTTTGAAGGTGAAGGTCGAGGTAATGATTCCCGGGGTCATCGTAACGTTTTGGATTCTTAAAGGTCCTCGCTGACACATTTCCGAACGGGATGACCACTGATAGGCTGGGGATTGGGGTTTTTTAAAATGGGGGGATTATGAAAAGCACGTTGTTCGGGGCGTTGGTGTTGTTTGGGGTCTTGTCAATGCCTGGTACGGTGGGTGCCGGGGAGCTAGATACCTATAATTTTGGGGGGTGGAAGCCCTCCGGCGAGGGGGTGCGGGTTTACCGGATCGTGTTGGATTCACATACGGCCACCTTCACTACTGAGTCGATACGATCCAATTTCAGTTTTGGAATTCCAGATACGGTGGTGCGCACTGTGAAGGTGCTTGGTTTTTTAGACGGTGAAACGCCGGAGGGGTATCGCCCCGACAAGCCGTGGGATCCGGCCAGTGAGAGGTTCAGGGAAGCAATCGCTGGGAGGTACCTGTTGTTTAAGTTCGTGGAGATCCAGGAGAGCAGGTTTCCGAGGAGACCGGACGCCGAGGCATTTTTCAGCTCCCCGGGTATATTAAATCAACTGAGCGTAATGACCGGTACTCCCGGAATGAACAAGCACAAGGACACCAAGTTTTCAATGCCGATTATCGTGGAGGTGAGGTGCAAAAAGGGCGGGTATGAGGGTGCGGGTAGAGTAGGCCACCCTGAGCCTTGGGGCAATTTTTCATACGGTGTCAGGGTACTCACCTTTCCGAATGACCCGAGCAAAGGATACTGTGCGATCTCAAAAGTCTCCTTCTGAGTAGAATCCAATATGTACGCACTCCTTCTGACTGCAACCGCTTCCTTTGCACTGGGGACTGTTGCCGGGGTCTATGCCGTAACCCCCGTCGAGTTGTCGGCCAGCGGGCCGGAGGAGAAGGCGGTTGTGGTGGCCTTGTCTGATCCGAAGTCGCCGCAGGCGCGCGAGCTGAAGGAAGGGCTGGAGAAAACGCTCGATTCGCAGGTTCGCGCGCCTGCGACCAATGTGGAGGTTACGCAGGGAGACGCGCAGACTGAAGCGGTGGAGGCGGTCGAGGAGAGTGTGGACGAAATGGTCTCCCGGCGACTCGGAGGAGATCCGGAATGGGGGGCGGACTAGCTGGTTTTATCGGAGGTTAGCTTCCGCAGTTGGCGATTGTAGGAGTCCGCGATCTCGGGAAAGAAGTCGCCCTTGCGGAAACTGACGTCGGCAGTGGTCCTTCCTTCCGCGACCGCGTCCATATGGCTGCGGAGCCGGTGAAGCGGTCCGGCGACTCGATGGGAGATCAGCAGTCCGATCAGACCCATGCTGCCGAGCGCGAACAAAGTCGTGAACAGATAGATGGTTGTCATGGTGCGCTGCTGATGGCTGATGAAAGCGAAGTAGATGTGGTCCGGCGGTAGCCCCATGGCTCTCCCGGTGCTGATCAGTTTAGTGAAGAAGACCCAATCCGCGACGAAGAACACTCCAATGGCGAATAGCGCGATCGCAACGACATATCCCATGAAGCGAAGCTGGAATCGGGGATTGATCAGCAGGACTTTTCTTTTCATCACATTGAACATCATTCCAGAAGCTGGAGCTGAACTCAATCCTCGACTTTTTCTGGAAAGTAGACTCCCCTAGATTTCGTCTCAGATTCTCTGATCAGCTCCAATGTCGTTTCGGGAGCTTCGGGGTTGGCCATCGAAATCCAGCGTCACCCAAGGAGTCACCATCCCCTTGCCGATGGCCGGACTGCCGGAGTTGATATGCCCGTCCGAGGTCAGGTTGGGTGAGGCCTCAATGGAATTCTTGTCGGTTCCGCTGAGGCGCCTCCAGTCAGCGAGGAGTCCCTTATCCAGGGAGCTCGTCGGCCGGGAGTCCTGAAATCGGCATTTGTCGCCGGACTGAAAGTACAGGTTGTGATCCATGACGGGGAATCCTTGCAATCCGGCCATCCCTCCGAGGTCGGAGCTGTACCGGATTCCCACACAGGCCGCGGTGTAGCCCTTTCCCTGCGATACGAGATTGTTGCGCAGGGTGGTATTCCGGCTCGGCGGCCTTTTCGCCTCGGGTTCCCAATCCTGATAGGTGAGGCCGAAATAGAGGGGACTGTGTCCGAGTTTTGCCGTGTTGATGATGGTGTTGTTTACGATCATGGCGTCGAGCGACCCGTAAAGGCCGATCCCCGCGTACCCGGTATTCGAAACCAGGCAGTTTCTGACGACTCCCCCGATGTTCTCGTAGTAGTTCGGGTTCTCCGTGAGGTCAAACCATTCCGGACTCGTGTCAAAGCCGACTCCGATTCCGAGGACACCGCAGTTCTCGGCGCGCACCCGTTCGACAACACCGAACCGCGATCCTCCCTTGAGATAGAGACAAGTCGTCGCCGCATGATGAATGTAGGTGTCCTGAATCAGCACGTGATCCGCATTGACGATATCAATTCCCTCGGCATTCTTGTCATCGAGGGCGGTTCCCGCAGGATAGCCCGCGCCGGAATGATGGATCTCGGTTCGGCGAATGGTTAGATAGTCGCTTCCAGGAGTGACTTTGACGGCGTCCCGGCCGGTATCGTGAATGAGGCATCCGTCGAGGGTGATGTGAGTGGTTCCGGATCGGTCGTTCTCGCCCCAGTCCCACTTGGACTCGAGCTTCACGCCGTAGAAACCGCCGGTGATCTCGAGGTTCTCCAGTCGCGATCCATCCGAATCCACGTCGAGGAGCACCGTGGGTGAACCGTTGTCCTCGTCCGTGCTGACAGGCGTGGAGATGACGGCTCTCCCCGAGGAGTGTGAACGGATCGTGATTCTTGGGAGACGGACTCGGACTTCCTCGGTGTAGGTTCCGGGGTGGAGGACGAGGGTTTCGCCCGCTTTGGCTACTTCGTTGAGGACGTACTGAATCGTGCGATAGGGATGGGCGGCGGTTCCATTGCCTGTCTTGTCGCTGCCCTTCGTTGAAATCTGGATGCCGGAGTCACCTCTAGCCAAGGGGGCCGGCAGGGATTCTTGCGGCACCTGCTCGGCAACGGATGAGGGAGTCCTCGACGGAACGGGCGAAGGCTGAGTTTGAGGCGGCGTCGAAGCCCGATCGGGGATTTCAGGGATGGTTACGGGCGAGGGGATTGGACTCGTATGCTGGGACCAACATCCCGAGAGCAAGATCCACAATGTGAGTGGAATTGCGGTCGCGGCTTGCCCGTGGCGTTCTCGGATCATGAGGAGATCCTCCCTCGAAGATCCAGTATAGCTCATGGACTCCTCACCGGCAGGGCCGAAGTCTGCTCGGCAGTTTTTTCCCTTCGGCGCCAAGTCGCGGCTCCGGGTATACTGGCAAAGCATGTCGCGGCTTTCCGCATGGGTGTGGCCTCTCTGCTGTGTTTCTGGCTTCTTCTTACTCTCGGCTTCGGGGAGGTACGGCCTCGCCCAAGCACCGCACTGCCTGCAGCTCGCTTTGGAGGAATCCTTGGTTGGATTTAGTGCCAACCGGATTGCACAGGATCAGCTCCAGTCGGTCCTGGTTTTTCGAAAGGCCAACTCACTTCCTGGGGCAGCGCTCAGAATTTCGCCCATTGATTCACACTGGGGAACCGGTGACTTTTTCAAGATGGTGGGTTTGGGAAAGGGCAGGGTGGCGGTCTTCATGGGGGACGTCCAGGGGCACGGTGACAGGCCTGCGGCAGTCACGCTGGCGATGCATGGGCAAATGCGGTCTGCCGGGTTCCAGAAGATGTGTCGTCGGCCCGGAGTTCAGGCGCACGAACTATTGGAGCACCTGGATCGCACCTCGAAGTTCGAGAATGAGCGACAGTTCGCGCTCGCCGTGCTCGTAGTCGACTCCATAACCGGGAACATAGAGTATGCCAGCGCCGGCATGCCTCCGGTTTTCGTTCGGCGGGCGGACGGTCGGGTGGAGATGGTTGAGGCAGTCGGTTCCTGGGTAGGCGAAGACCCGTTCATGAGTTACAGCGTCACCCACGAGGGGTCGGTTTCAAGGAAGCTTGCCCCAGGTGATTCCGTGGTCTTGGTGACGGATGGGCTGATGGAGCCTCAGCGGGCCTCGGGTCAGGGAGCTGCTGAACTGGAGTACGAGGCGGCGTTCGTGCGGCAACTCCGGAAGCAGGGAGCCCTTGTCGCCCAGTCTCCTGAAACCTTTCTGGAGCGACTTTTCGCAGACATGGAAGTCGTGAAAGATGATCGAATGGGATTCGTTTGGACGAAGCAGTGACACTGTGGCTTGACGGACACATCTCTTCCCGAGCGACTGATGAAGAAGTGGTCAGCTGGATGGATTTGAGAGTCCGCTTACGCCGGTTTCCGAGAGAAATCCTTTAGCATCCTGAGGCTGACGCTGGCATCTAAGTTGAAACTAGAAGGGGTATGGAACTCCTTCGAATATTTCCCCGTCAGATTTCATTCATCTGCGCGTGCGTGCTCTTTTCGTGCTCCGTCTGCGGAGCGGGCGAAACGGCACTCCCGCGGATTGACGTCAAGGCGGCGGTGCCAGTGAGCGGTTCGGTCGTATACCAGTTGATTTCGGACTGGACGGTACGCTCTTCACGGGAGAGGGCGGAGTTCACGGATGAAGAAGTCGCGCAGGAGATTCGCCGGGAACTGTGGTCGATCGAAGCCGAGATGCGACGTCGCTGCCTCAATCAGGTTCAGGATCAGCGGGAACGCGATCGGGCCGATGTGGAGGCCTGCCGGGTCCTAGCGCGTGGGCAGACCGCTCCCGACCATTGTATCCAGACGGAGTATGAGAAGCTGAAAGCCACGGGGAGGGCGCAGATCGAATGTCGCAGTCAGAAGTACTCCTACGGTATCCTTTCCGCGCGCGTGAGCTCCAGGGTCCTGGCGCAGCGAAGAGAGGCGGTTGTTCAGAACGGCTTGCTCGATACCCATTCCGAATTGGTTCAAAAGGCCTTAAAGGAGTTTCGTGGGCCGGATGAATTGAGCGCCAAAGGCAAGAAGGTCAAGAAACCGCTCCGGAGCCGAGCGAAGAAGTCAGGCCAAAAGGCAGTGGCCGGCGTTTCGGTCGCAACCCAGCAACAGCTCAAAGACTCGATGATTCTTTACTTCGTGGTCGGGGCCCAGAACCGATCCTTCGAGACGGTTGCGGCCCCGGTCGCTGAGTGAGGGGCGTGGGAGTGAAGCTTTCGGCATTTCAGTTGAGGAATTTTAGGCTAGTGAACCCGAGGCAGAGCTGGCAGAGCGGATCGCCTCGGCCTGGTTATGAGCCTGGCTTAGACACTCCGGTCTGGGGCCACCAAGCGATGAGCTTGAAGATTCTGTGGCTTAAGTGCCTGAAAACAGGACGGTATTCCCCGTTAAAGTCATCTATAGAAAGGGACGATAAGAAGGTGTGAAGAAGGGGAGTTCCATGTTCATGAAACTGTTTCCGATGGTGGGGCTGACTGTGGTCGCGTCTGTGAGCTGGGCAGGGCCTCCCTCCGGCCATTATAGCGAAGACGGCCGCTTCGTTCCGCCCAATGACCCAAACGAGCCCCGCGTGATGGCGACCGAGGGCCGTGGCTCTCAGTTGATGGAAGCGTATTGTTACCGCAACGGCGCCATAGACAAGAAGATGAAGGCCGTGCAGGGGGCGTGTAAACCGGTATCTGCCGACGAGGGCGAGGCCAAGCCCGAGTATTACGGCTATGAGCTCATCGAGGGCAAAGTTCAGTGCTTCCGGGTTTACTTCAAGCCGAAGACGGGGTGGAGTTCGGAGTCCATCTGCCCGACCAACTATGACTTTCTCCCCGACCCGAAAGCTTGCGCCGTGGCTCCTGATCGCATGACCCTCGTTGGCAACGGGTGCAAAGCGACTCAGTCGCCCGGCGAGTCCACTGCGCTGATGCTCAGGCTCAACGAAGACTGGAAGCTCCGTACCCAGTATCATTGCGCTTTCAGTTCGCCTTGGAGCAAACTGCTCGGCCCGGGGGGGAAGCCTCAGCTTTGCGGGAGAAAGGTTCATTGCGAGCCGAAGGCCGAGGCCGTCAATTTCGTCAAAAAGTTCGATGCGAACTGCCGGATGGAGCCGAATGGCGCGGGTGTCTGTGATGACTCCGCTGATGCCGTCAGCTGCATGGTGGCCAGCGCGAAAGTCAACGAGCGCAAGCCGGCCAGCAAGTCGTCCGTAACGAAGAAGGTTCAGCCTGGCGGCGCGGGTAGCGCGAGGTAAAACATGCGAGTCGTCTCTCTGTCTGAGACATTTCGTCCGTTCAACCAGGTCCGTGAAAAGGCGGATGCGGATGGGAACTCGCGCAATCAGCATCAAGAGCAGAATCAGAAGCGCCAGGAACGTGAGGAACACGAGGCTTCGGCGAAGGACGTCGATCAGGCGATCCAATCCTTCGACGGCGACGCTCGCAATCGGGCGCTTGGTTTGAAGGCCGTACGTGAAGGCACGGGCCCAGGGCTGCGCGTGGTACTCAAAGACGGCTATGGCGCGGTCGTGCGCCAGTTCACCGGTGAGGAATTCCTGCGCGTCCGCGAGGCGGCGAGTCTCGACGGCAAGGGCCGCGGGAGAATCCTGGATCAGAAACTCTAGTCACCCTATGGGCACATTGAGCCGGTCCATACCTCATTGAGACGCGGCTCAAAGCAGGCTTGGCCGTTCCATTGCATGTGTTGCTGGGGTCATCGCTGCGCTTCTGGCGCCGCCGGCCTGGTCGGAACTCCCCGCTGGGTTGCCTGCCCTGGCGTGATTACCATTCTGAAGATTCCTACCGTGCCGCACTCTTGAGCGGGACTCGGCCTTGAAAAACTCTTGCCCAAAAACTCCGGAGTCGCTACCTCATAGACATGCGTCTCTATGTCGCGTCGGATCTGCACATTCAAAGTTCCGACGACCGCGTGCTTCAGGCGTTGGTCGACTTCGTGCGTACCCGGTTACAGCCGGGTGACACCTTGGTGCTCGCGGGGGACGTCTTCGATCTTTTCGTGGGAAACAAAGCCGTCTTCAAGGAACGCTTCAGCGTGTTGTTGCAGGCGCTCGATGAAGCGGGACGGCGGGGCATTACACTCCATTACATCGAGGGCAATCACGACTTCTTCTTGCGCGGGGCGCTCCGGGGAATTGAAAACCTGACGGTACATACCGATGGAATGGCACTCCAGCTGGCGGGCAAGCGCTTCTACATCGCGCATGGCGATACGGCCGATCGGCGCGATTACGGTTATCGTCTGCTGAGGCTCTTCTTCCGAAGTCCGCTCATCCGCGCGTTTGTCGCCGTCGCCCCGGGAAGTTGGATTGACGGCATCGGCGGAGCCAGCAGTCGTCACAGCCGCCGCAATCGAGGAACGTTCCGCCGCTCCAACATCGAGCCGCTTCGCGTGGCGCTTCGCAGTTACGCGGCCGAGCGCCTTACCGAAGGCTACGACTACGTGATCCTCGGGCACACTCACGATCTCGACGAAATGAAGTTCCACATCGGTGGCCGCACCGGTCAGTACATGAACTCCGGCTGCCCGCGGCTCCACGGCTCGCTCGTGTCCTGGTCCCCGGAAGAGCCGGAAATGACCCGCGAGAAGCTTTAGTGTCGATCGAAGAACCGAGGGGAGGCTGAGCTGTCCCAGGAGCTGCACCCCGAGGAGAGTAGTACCCATCCCTCGGGCGCACGCAATCTATCGCGCCATCTCCAGCAGTTCCGCGGCGTTCTCGAGGCTCTTCTTCGTCAGCTTCGGTCCACCCAGCATTCGCGCCAGTTCTTCCATCCGCAGCTTCTCGGTGAGGTCGACGATTGTCGTCACCGTGCGGTCGCCTTCGGACGATTTGCGTACGCTCAGGTGATGGTCCGCGAACGACGCGACCTGCGGCAGGTGGGTGATGCAGATCACCTGATTGTACTGCGCGACAGACTTCAACTTCTTGCCGACCTGGAACGCCGTCTGCCCGCCGATCCCTGCGTCGATTTCGTCGAACAGATACACGCCGATCCCGCCGCGGTCCGAGATCACCCGGCGAATCGCCAGCATGATGCGCGAAAGCTCCCCGCCTGAGGCAATCTTGTTCAAGGGACGAGCGGCCTCGCCGCGGTTCGTGCGGATGACGAATTGGATGGCGTCCGCGCCGCTCGGGGTCCAGGCCTGAAGGTCGTCTTTCTGGATAAGCTCGATGGCGAGCTCCGCGTCTTCCATCTTCAGATCCTTGAGTTCCGTGGTGACGGAATCTCCAAGAAGCGTCGCGATCTTCTTCCGGGTGCCCGAAAGCTTGGTGGCCTGCTTCTTCAGGTCCGCCTGGGCCTTTTCGAGCTGTTCAGAGATTTCGGTCAGGCGATCACCGATCTGGCTGATGCCTCCCAGCTCGTTCTCCAGACGGCGAAGCGTCGCGATCATCTCGCTGACCGTGGTGCCGTACTTGCGGCGGAGGCTGGCGATCAACGAGAGGCGGTCTTGAACCGCCTGAAGGCGTTCGGGGTCAAGATCCACGGAATCAAGATAACGGTTGATCGCGATGCTCACTTCTTCCGCCTCGGCCACGGCGCGATCCATGCCTTCGCACATCGTCGCGGCACGCGGATCGAGTTGCGCCAGGGTACGCAGTCTCGCTGCCGCGATCTTCAGGCAGGAAAGAATTCCGGCGTCGTCGCCCTCGAGTGCCAGGCGTACGCCCTCGGCCGCTTGGACGCGGCCTTCGGCCGACTGGAGGAGTTGCTTTTCCTTCTGCAGCTCTTCGTCCTCGCTCGGATGAAGGTCCGCCTCGCGGAGCTCGTTGATCTGGAAGCGGAGGAAGTCCGCGCGTTGCGTACGCTCGGCCTCCATGGTCGCGAGCATTTCCTGCTCTTTGTGGAGCGAGCGATAGTGCGTGAAGGCGTTAGCGAAGCCTTCCGTCTGAGCCATCAGGCCGCCGTAACGGTCCAGAAGCTGCAGCTGTACTTGAGGTTTCAGCAGTGATTGATGCTCGTGTTGCCCGCAGAGATCGACCAGTCCGTCACAGACTTCCTGAAGGATCGCGAGCGTCGCCAGCTCTCCGTTAATGTAGATGCGATGCTTTCCGTTGCGGCTGACCACCCGCTTGATGAGGAGTTCATCCGATTCCGCGCTGAAGCCGAACTGATGGAGCCTGTCCTTGAGCCAGGGCAGGTGAGTCGTGTCGAACAGGCCTTCGACGATCGCCTCGGAGCACTCCGAGCGGATCAGGTCCGCGCTGGCGCGCCCACCGAGCAGCAGGGCAATGGCATCGAGAATGATCGACTTGCCCGTGCCTGTTTCGCCAGAGATGATGTTGAGTCCCGAGCGGAACGGGATCTCAGCCGAATCAATGACCGCGATGTTCTTAATGGTCAGGGTTTCGAGCAAGGCAAACTCCTTTAATCACGGAATCCGAACTTCAGCTTTTCGCGTAGCAAGGCAAAATAATCCCGGCTGGGCGATGAAATCAACTGAAGACAGTTCTTTTTCGAGCGTCGGACGAGCACCCGGTCGCCTGCATTGAGCGGGACCATTTCCTGGCCATCGAGCGTGAGCAGGACGGTTCCGGGTTTATGCGCGAGACACATTTCAATCTCCGATTCGTCGGACACGACGAGTGGCCTGAGTGTGAGACTGTGCGGGCAGATCGGAGTCATGACCAAAGCCGGGACATCCGGATCGAGAATCGGACCTCCGGACGCCAAGGAGTACGCCGTGGACCCCGTGGGCGTGCTGACGATCACTCCGTCCGACCGGACGAGCGTGACCAGCTGTCCGTTAATCTTGATTTCGATTCCGATAATGCGTGACACGGTGCCCCGTGATAGCACTGCGTCATTCACGGCGACGCCCTCGAAGATCTTCTTTCCATCGCGGATGAGCGCGACATCGAGCATGGACCGCTTGCTCAATGAAACCGGTTTTCCGGTGAGGATACGATCGGTGAATTCCAGGGCCTCGCTCGCTTTGACTTCGGTCAGGAAGCCGAGCTGACCCATGTTGATCCCCATGATCGGAACGCTCTTGCCACGCGTGAGGCGAGCGATGCTGATGTAGGTGCCATCTCCGCCGAATACCAGGATGATGTCACAGTGTTTGGCGAGCTGATCTTTCGGGACGACTCGCACCTTGCGAGTCTTCTTCGGCAAGCCGGTGAGCTGCAGGAGCTGCTGCGCGGCCGCTTCGTTCTCGTGATCGAGGACAACCATGGCGTGCCGCTCTAGCACGAACTGTGCGACTTCAAGCGCCAGCCGGGCGGCTTCCTCCTGCCTGCGTTTGATGACAATCCCAACCCTTTTCGCGGAAACACGAGTTGATTTCTGCATGCCGTTTCTCTAAAACTCCCAGGCCCGCAGCATAAGCAAAGGAATATAGGTTGTCACCGGATCTGTTTGATTACGCCGAAAACGAAGCTCAGGAGTCGGGGCCGGGTTCCGGACCTCTGGCGTATCGGATGCGGCCGCGTGACCTGGATGACTTTATTGGTCAGGAAAAGGTCCTCGGCCCGGGGCGACCGCTTCGGTATTGGATCGAGACGGATCGGGTTCCCTCGCTGATTTTCTGGGGACCGCCCGGTTGTGGAAAGACGACACTTGCCCGGATCGTTGCCCGCCGTACCCAATCCGCTTTCGAGAATTTGAGCGCGGTTCTCTCGGGGGTGAAGGACATCAAAGAGAAGGTCGAGGAGGCGCGCCAGCGGCTTCGTATGAGTCGCCGCAAGACGATCCTCTTCGTCGACGAAATTCATCGTTTCAACAAAGCGCAGCAGGACGCGCTCCTTCCGCATGTCGAGAACGGCACGATCACCTTGATCGGAGCCACGACCGAGAATCCGTCTTTCGAACTCAACACTGCGTTGCTTTCACGCACTCGCGTGATCCGTCTGGACCGGCTGAATGCTGATGATCTCGTGCGCGTGATCGAGCGGGCGCTGTCGGATTCCGAACGGGGCTTGGGGGGCTTCCTGAAGCTGACTCCCGAGGCGATCCGCTGGCTGGCTGAAACGTCGGAAGGGGATGCCCGCCGCGCCCTCACCGCGCTCGAAAACGTGTCGCTTTACGCCGGAGCCGAACAGAATCAAGGCGAGATGGATCTTGCGGCGGTTCAGCGTGCGCTCGAGTCCGCGCTCGAGCGGCAGCCCATCCCTTACGACAAGGGCGGCGAGGAGCATTACAACGTCGTTTCCGCCTTCATCAAAAGCCTGCGCGACAGCGACCCGCACGCGGGCCTGTACTATCTGGCACGTATGCTGGAAGGCGGAGAGGATCCGTTGTTCATCGCGCGCCGGATGGTGATTCTGGCGAGTGAGGACATCGGAAACGCCGATCCGCGTGCGCTACAAGTCGCCCTGGCGGTGAAGGACGCCGTCGACTTCATCGGAATGCCGGAGGCGCGGATCAGTCTGGCACAGGCCGTGACCTACTTGGCGCTCGCTCCCAAGAGCAACGCCAGTTATGTCGGCATCGGCGAGGCTCTGGAAGAAGTCAAAAAGACGGGCGCCCTTCCGGTTCCCATGCACGTCCGGAACGCAGTGACTAAGCTCATGAAGTCCGAAGGCTACGGACAGGGGTATCGGTACGCGCATGATCAGGCCGGACAACGGGCCAAGCAAAGGCACCTGCCGGATGAGCTGGTCGGCCGCCGTTTCTACCGGCCCAAGGAAGTCGGCCTGGAAAAGCAGATCAAGGAAAAGCTGGATCTGCTGAACCCGGACTTCGACTGATTTTCCAGAAACGAGGTCGCGCGGTCTACTGCTTTGCAGCAGTCGAGCGGGCCTTGTCACGTTCGGCGTTGCGGAACGCGGCATCCAGGTCGGACTCGTACTCGTGACCGAGCTTCTCGTCGCGGGTGTAGCGGGTCGCCTTGAGTCCGGCTTTCACGCGGGAGTAGCCCATCTTGCGTTCGCAATCCGCGCGATGCTTCTTCACGATCTTGATGGACGACTTGACCGAGGCCTCGAACGCGCGCTCGCGCTTCAACCGGTCGGTGAACAGTTCTTTCTTCACGATGCTCAGCTTGCCTTGTTCAGTCAGCCCGAACTCTTCCTTCACCTTGCTGAGGTCCATTGCGGAATCGACTTCCGGGAGGTCGCTGACTTCGCCATTGCCGCCGAGTCGCGGATCGGCCAGATCGTTCCGGCAGCGTTGAAGCTGTTCGTATTCGTGGCGCAGGCTGTTTTCCAGCTCGGCGTTGGCCCAGCGCTGTTTCTTGAGCATATCGTCGGCGCCGGTTTCTTCCTGAACAATAGCCTGACCCTTGTCATCGACACCGATCTGCTCCGTGGCGACCGTGCCTTTGACATCGAGGTTCGTGTCTACCTTCTCCACCTTTTGGGCGCTCGAGCAAGCGAACAGCCCGAATACCATCAATAGTGCAACGTATCTCATGAAATAGTCTCCAGTAGATCTATGGGAGCACGAGCCCGTGGTCGGGTCAATATCCGTGACGATCGATGAGTTTGCCGAAGAGATAGAACGTCCCGGCGGTGCAGAGCGCGGTAAAGAGCGTCATGGCCAGCGCCGAGTCGAGCAGATAAACCGCCGGGACGTCTCCCAGTACGAGGAGACGGAACTCACGCAGGAACAAGGTTGAAGGGATCAGGTAGCTTCCCCACTGAAGGTATGAGGGCAGCGCAAAGGCGGGCCAGGCGAATCCCGAGATGAGGAAGGCCGGCAGGGAAAAGAACATTAGGGCGATCAACGCGTTCAGGACGGACTTGAAGAATGCCGAAATCAGGACGCCGAAGGCTGTTACCGACGCCACGAACAGGGCGATGAAAGGCAGCCCGACCGCCCAACCCGCGGCGCCCTTGAATGCGAGGCCGAATGCCGGCATGACGGCGGCGACGAAGAATATCGAGATGCCGAAGTTGACGAGCGCGTAGGGAAGCGCCTTTCCAAGATAGAGCGCGAGCCGGTTGCCGCCGGAGAGACGGATCAATTCCGGCCCGCGCCCGTTCTCCCGTTCCTCGGCCACGCTGAAGGCAAGTCCCACGATGATGATCTGTTGCAGCACCACGAAGAGGAGGCCGGGGATGAAGAAGTCGGAATAATTCAGTAGAGGATTGAAGACCGGACGCGGATTCGCGATCGCGGCCTGATTCAGGCTGATGGCGCGTTCCCTGACCGCGCCCGTCTTTCTCAAATACTTGATGAAGCCGCCGGCGGACAGCGTCCCGGCGACTTCCATGACCGAAGTCATGACCGGGTTGGCGACGACGATGTTCGCCGAGTTCACGGACGCGGATACGAACCCTTGTTTGCCGTGTTTGATGTCGCGAGAGAAGTCCTTCGGGAAGTAGAGCAGGGCGCTGATCTTTTCGTCCCGCATGTCGCGTAGGGCAGTCGCCGCGTCCTCGTAGCGGTATTCCACCCGCACGTTCTGAGTGGCGTCAAGCCAGCGGATGAAGGTGCGCGAGAGCTTGGATTGGTCCTGGTCCACGACACCGACGGGCACTTCCTGAACCCTGCGGTCCCAGTAGACCGACGAAAGCAGGAAGCCGTAAAGGAGCGGAGCCGCGAAACAGATCGTCCGCAGGTCCTTGTGCGTGACCATTCGATGCAGCTCGCGGCGAAACACGGCGAGGAACCGGAAGCGGAACGTGTTCATGACAGTCCCTCCTCCCGGATGCGGCGGCGGAGCAGGATGAGCGCGATGGTCATCGTCACCGCCGCGATCAGAAGCAGAAATCCGATCTCAGGAAGTGTCTCCCAGATCGGCGCTCCCTCCTGGTAGATCTTGCGGAAACCCTTGAGATACGTCGTCAGCGGAATGGCGGACGAGATCCCGCGAATGAAGAAAGGCATCTGGCTCAGGGGCCAGGTGTATCCGGAGATGATGAAAGCCGGAGCAGCGACGAGCAGAACGCCCTTGAGCGCGTTCACCGAGTTCCTGAGAAGAACGGAAAGCATGAATCCGAAGCAGAGGCTCGCAATCACGAACGAGACGGAGTAGGCGACCATTGCCGAAGCGGAGCCGCGGATGTCCAGGTCGAAGAGCGGAAAGAAGACCCGGGTGAACAGCTCAAGAAGGACGATTGCCCAGAGAAAGTAAGGCGCGATCTTGCCAAGGGCGATTGCGCCGACGTTGCGTTCCGAGGTCTCCCAGAGTTCCCGGAAGCGCCCGGTCTCGAACTCGCGACAGATCAGGAGCGAGCCGATCAGGAAGAGGATTTGTTGGATGGCGGTGGCCCAGAGGCCGGGGGTCAGATAGTTCGCGTAGTTGAATCCGGGATTGTTGAGGCGAAGGAGATCCACCTGCACGGGGGCCTGAAGAGCGAGCGCCTTGTTCATGCTGTTTCCGGTCTTGCGCAGGTACTTGATCTTGATCCCGGCGGAGATCGTTCCCAGGACCGTCTTGAGCTCCGATACGGAGATGTTGGCCATCAGGAGATTCGTCCCGCTGACGAATGCGGTTACGACTTCCGCCCCTCCCCGTTTGATCTCGCGCTGAAGTCCGCTGGGGATCAGGACTCCCGCCGCGATCTTCTCCTGGCGGAGCAGGTTGACGATTTCCTCGGGCGTCTGGCCCCGATAGGCGATCTCGAAGCTTCGCGATGCGCCGAGGTAGCGGACGATCGTCCGCGAGAGCGCGGTGTGATCGTCGTCGACAACCGCGACGGTTCGCCGCGCTATGTCGAATCCGGGCCCTGGACGACCTCCGCACAGCCAGACTTCTTCCGCTTCGACTCACGCGTGGCGCCCGGGGGCGTGCCGGCGAGCGCGCAGTTCGCGGCCGCGATCCCCAAGGCGGGACGCTTTGATGTCTACGCGTGGTACACGGCCTCGT
>CAYOWB010000008.1:35742-42183 GCA_964407515.1 uncultured Bacteriovoracaceae bacterium | reverse complement strand
GGGGGGGGGGAGACACCGCCGGCTGTCTCACCCGTCCCATCACGCGGACTAGCGCCGCACGGAATGCCGCATGACCGCGGCGAGGATGCCGGGAAAGAACCTCGCCATCCAAATTCCCAGCTGGGCGTGGATCGTCACAGCTCGTTCGCGCTTTCGCGCGCGAATCGCCCGGTAAATCTTTCGAGCCGCCACTCGCGGATCCATCATGAGCCAGGCCGGAATCGGGTCAGCTTGATCCGCCCGCAAAACACCCGTGTTATCGATCTTGCGAATGTCCGTCTGAATGAACCCCGGATTGATCAGCGTGACCGCGACGCCATACGGCGCGAGCTCCGCGTAGAGTCCCTCGGCAAGCGCGCGCACGGCGTATTTGCT
Source organism: uncultured Bacteriovoracaceae bacterium (assembly GCA_964407515.1). Classification (GTDB taxonomy): domain Bacteria; phylum Bdellovibrionota; class UBA1018; order UBA1018; family UBA1018; genus CAYOWB01. The sequence continues at coordinate 41,808 of CAYOWB010000008.1, read as the reverse complement.
CATGGAGTAAGCCGTCGTCCCGGGCGAAGTCAGATAAGCGCACGCACTCCCGACGAGACAGATGCGTCCGCGTGTCGCCTTCAGCGACGGAAGAAAGGGCTGAATGGAGTTCACGACGCCGAACACGTTGACGTCGAACTGACGACGCAGCTCCTCGGGCGTCAGCTCCTCCACGTTTCCGCTCACTCCGAAACCGGCGTTCGCCCCAGCTTGCGCTCCACTTCGCCGGCCACCACGCGCATCGCCTCGATACTCGATACATCCGCGGCATGCACGGAGACTGGTGTCCCGTGCTTGCCGGCGATTTCGCTCTTCAAGGATTCGAGGAGATCCGCCCGGCGAGCCACCAGAGCGACGCCGTGCCCGCGCGACGCGAATTCCAGCGCCAACGATCTTCCCAAACCCGACGATGCACCTGTGATCAGCACGTTCTTGAAAGCAGACATGGTGCAAGGACTTTAGCCGCGTGTCGTGCGGATCGCAAACACTCTTCGACAACACTCTTCGACAACACTCTTCGACAACACTCTTTGGCGACGCTCTTTAGCGCGAGATCGCTTCCAGGATCTTCTCGCGGGATGGGGCCGCGAGCTTCTTCATGCTGCCAAAGGCGCCAAGGCAGGCGTCTTTCGTCCCACGATCGAGATCCGCGGCGAATTCCTCCGTCAGGATCTCGTCGTAGTATTCGAGAGTGCGCTCAAACGGCAGGCGTTCCATGATCCTCCGGAAGTTGAGCTGAATGACTCCCAAGCCTTGGCTGCAAAACATGGCCCCGGCCGTAACGCCTTCGGACTTGGCTCGTCGCTCGAAATGTTGAAAGTGGCTCGTGCTGCTGCGAATCCCGGCAAGCATGGCGTCGGCCAAAGCCTCCTGGACTTGCCTCTTCTGCTCAGCAACAGCCGCGTCCGAACGCTTCGTGCTGGGCAGCTCACCCGTTCGAATGGAGACTCCCTTCACCGCCTGCTCGGGAAAGGCCAGACCGACCTCTTTTTCCCGCGCCTTTCGCTCGGCGGCATTCTTGAAGAGAACTTTCTTCACGCAATCCTTGAGGCGCCCCTCGGCCTCGTGTCGCGGATTTTCCCTGAATCGCATCCATCTCGCAATATGGAGGGTGCACTCTCGCGTCACGCGATCGCGCTCGGCCTGGGTGACACTCCCCTCGCGATTGAACTCGGAATGGACCTTCTCGGAAAGCTGACGCCGCAGGGATTTTCCCGGCTGACAAGCCTCCTCACTCGTATACTCCAGGCCATCGAAAACCATTTCGCGAATGAGCTGGTACTTCTCGGGAGCGCGGCGTTTGAGTTCTTCCGGATTGTATCGCGCCGCCGTGACGGACTCAGCCCAATCTTCTCCGGGATTCGTCATGCCGTACTGGGAGATCGCACGCTCAGGAGTCTTAAGACTCGGCACTGCCCCACCGAACAGGTCCACGGACTCCGGCCCCGATGCCGCCGATTCTGGCGTCACGACTTTTTCCCAATCACCGAGGCGGTACCACTCCGGAGATTCGTCCATCCCGCCCAGGTACTTCGACATATTGTGTGCCAGCTCGTGGAAGATGGCGCTGCGTCGGTGCCCGCGAGGCAGCTTGTCCCACCCGGGATACACCGTCACCACCGCGTCCGCGATAGTACTGCTCGCCTGTCGTTCGTTACGCCGGTAGTGAACGATTGTTTTGCTTTTCTCCTGCGGAAAGGTCCCTTCTGGAAAGTCGGAAATCGCGAGCAGCACCTCGTCGAGTTCTTCGGGCTTCCATGGATCGGAATACCGGTTCTGGAAGTGAGACGCATTGAATCCGTAGCGTGTGAGAAGGAACAGGAGGCGATGGCTTTCCTTCTCTCCGAAGAGTTTCTTCATCGCGCAGGCGACTTTTCGACACTCCTGGTTCCACTGAGCGGCGGCCCAAGTCCGCTGAGCGGACGTCGCGTCGTCGAGCGGATCCTCGTGCGTTGTCAGGAGGGCGAAGAGGTCCAGCAGCTTCGGGTTCTCGTTCTCGAGAACGATTCCGTGAATCGTCCGGTTCTCACGCGCCGATTCAGTGGCGAGATAGGCTGCAACGTGCTTTTCCATCTCCTCTTCGGTGAAGGGGTCCTTGCGCGTGCAGGGAGCATTGAGCGGCTGCTCGGGTCCGACGCTCCAATCCGACTTCGGAGCGGAGAGAGTGACGACATCCTGTGCGCGAGCCACCTGCTTCTTGAACTGCGGCGTAACGACCTGAGGGCCGGCCTGCTTGCACTCCAAGCCGGGCGCGCAGAGTCCGCCGGCTTGGGCGATCATTGACGGCAAGAAGCTCACGGCGAGGGCCAGAATGAGCGCGTGGGTGCGGGTGAGAACGGTGGCGACCGGATATCTCATGGCACAGGATGGCTCTGCGCGGGCCACCTCGGTGCAAACCCGTTCTTCGCGGGCTGGAGAGGTGCTCATGGCGAGTCCTTTCCGGGTTCGAGAATCCAAGCGTAATCCACGAGTCGCTCGGGCGTGTCGAGCACTCCGAGACGAAGGCCGCTTTCGGGGATCTTCACGATGAAGCCGTGCCCCTTCTCGTGCGAGGGCGGGGCATTTGGCGCCTCTCGCCTCGCCTCGCGCCGCGCTTCGCGGATGCGGTCTTCCGAGAGCCGTGCCCTGAACTCGCCGAGCTTCATTCGATTGGGCCAGAAGTCGTGATAGATCGCCCGGACCTTTTCGCCCGAGAAGACGACCGTAGTGTCGAAGTCTTTACCGGCGATGTTGTACAGCCATTGGTGTGGCCCCTGGGTCCGTGCCGGGCGACCTAAAGCCTTTTCGGCTTCGGCGCGAGTGCTGATTCCCGGGGTCAGAGTCTGGAGCTTCTTCGGAAGCGCTTCGATCACGCGCTCGCGCACCAGATCGCGGTTCATCGCTTCGGCGCCGGGCGCTGCCAGCAGCTCCGCCGCCGACACGCGGTTGCGCGAACTTTCCCCGTGCGCCGCGCTCGACGTGGCCGTGGTCATCACCACGGTACCCGCCGATACCACGCACGCGGCAATCACCACCCACCATCTTCGGAAGGCGAAGCGTTCCATCCCATCATTGTACGCCCCCGCTCGCCCCCGTGACGATAGGCAAAAAAGGGTGCCTGGCTCCTTTCTCAGAGGGGTTGAGAAAGGAGCCAGGCACCCTTGTGCCCCGTCTTGAGGAGCGTTTTGCCACCAGTTCCAGACTGAACTTCGGACTGCGCGACGTTAACTCGCCGAAATCACGTCGAAAGAACGTGGGACTTCTTTTTGCACAAGCGCTGGCACGCGTGGAGCGCAGGCACCGAAGTGCCACCAAGGAGAGAGAACATGAGCGGAGCGTCCTTCAAGAGAATCGTCACGCTGGCGTGGATCACAGCATCCACGCTCGCGGCAACCACGGCCACCGCATCGCACGCCATCGCCGCGGCGAAAGACACCGTCACCCTGGCACTCGCCACCGAACCCCCTCAGCTCAACAGCACCAAGGCAACCGACAATGACAGCTTCTTCATCCTGGGACACGTGATGGAAGGCCGGACCCGCAGGGGCAAGGACGGCAAACCCACGCCCGGTGTCGCCGAGAGATGGGAACTCAGCGACAAAGGCGCGACTTTCTTCCTGAGAAAGAACGCGAAGTGGAACGACGGAAAGCCCGTCACCGCTCACGACTTCGTCCACGCCTGGCGCACCGTCGTCGATCCCAAGAACGCCTCCGAATACGCCTTCATCCTCTACCCCATCAAGAACGCCGAGGCGATCAACACCCGCAAAGCGAAGCTCTCCGACCTCGGCGCAATCGCCGCCGACGACCACACCCTCAAGATCACCTTCGAAAAACCCTGCGGGCACTTCCTGTCGCTCACCTCGTTCGCGCTCTATTATCCCGTTCGCGAGGACTTCCACAAAGCACGTGGCGACAAGTACGGCGCCAACGTGCAGGACCTCGTCTACAACGGGCCCTTCATGCTGACCAAGTGGGTACACGGCGCCTCGCTTCGCATGGAGAAGAACCCCCACTACTGGAACAGCGCGAATACGCACCTCGCCGCGATCGACGTGCCCTACATCACGCCGGACGACAGCGCGCGCTTCAATCTCTTCAAGGACCGCAAGACCGACCTCGTCCTCACCCTCAACCGCGACCTCCTGCCCCTCGCGCAGCGGGAGCGCTTCAAGCTGAAGCGCTTCGACGACGGGACGCTCTTCTTCATGGAGTTCAACTTCCGCGACGGACGCATCACGCGGAACAAGAGTCTCCGCAAGGCGATCGAAGCGGCCTTTGACCGTGACGAATACGTGACCAAGGTCGTGGGCATTCCCGGCACCCGCCCCGGACAGGGCCTCATCCCCGGCTGGATGAACGGCAAGAACACACTGTTCCGGCGCGAATACCCGGTCGCCAAGACGCGGGCCAACCCGGCACTCGCGCGAAAGCTCATGCAGGACGCACTCAAGGAGCTCAAGCTCCAGAAGATCCCAGCCCTCACCTGGTTGACTGGTGACTCACCGCTCGCCGGCCGTGAAGCGGAATACTTCCAGAGCGTCTTCAAGAACGTGCTCGGCATCGAGCTTCGCATCGACAAGCAGATCTTCAAGCAACGCCTCGCCAAGATGACCTCGGGCGACTTCGATATCGTCTCCGCCGGCTGGGGCCCGGATTACAACGACGCCATGACGTTCGCCGACCTCATGAGCTCTTGGAACGAAAACAACCGCGGCCAGTGGAAGAACGCGAAGTACGACGAGCTGATCCGCAAGGCGATGAACACGACGGACCAGAAAGTGCGCATGGACTCGATGGCCGCCGCCGAGAAGATCGCGCTCGAAGAGCTGGCCGTCCTGCCCCTCTATGAACGCATCGTTGTATACACGCATTCCGACCGTCTCGACGGCGTCGTTCGTCGCGCGGTGGGCTTCGACCCCGACCTGTCCGGCGCCAGGATCGTCACGGAGAGCGGCAAATGATCACGTACGTCGTGAAGCGACTGCTCGCCGGAGTCGTGACGGTGCTCTTCATCGCCACGGCGACCTTCGCGGCCATGCACCTGGTCCCCGGCGACCCGATCAGCGGCTCGAAGGCGATGTCGCCCGAAATCCGAGCCAACCTCGAGGAGCAATACGGGCTCAACAAGCCGGTACTCACTCAGTACGGCCTCTTTCTGGTCAATATGGCGAAAGGAGACTTTGGAATTTCGTTCACTCAGCACAATCGCTCCGTGAACGATATCATCCGCGAGCATTTTCCGGTTTCGGCCATCCTCGGCCTGCTCGCGGTTGCGATCTCGGCGGGCGGCGGGATTCTGTGGGGCAGCCTCACGGCGCTCTTCAGAAACCGTCTGCCCGACCGGATCATCATGGTCCTCGTGATTCTCGGCGTCTCGGTGCCGAGCTTCGTATTCGCGGCCCTCGGACAACTTGCCGTGACGGAGGTCAACAAGAAGACCGGTATGACGATCCTGCCGGTCGGCGGCTGGGGCACCCTGCGCCACATGCTTCTGCCCGCACTGATCCTCGGACTAAGCACCATGGCCTTCCTCGTTCGCCTCATGCGTTCCTCGATGCTGGAAGTGGTGAACTCCGACTACATTAGAACCGCCCGCGCCAAGGGCGTCTCGCCGACGCGGATCTTCTTCTCCCACCAGCTCCGTAACGCGATCCTGCCCGTCATTACCGTCCTGGGCCCGTCCATCGCGGCGATCACGACCGGCGGCTTCGTCGTCGAGAGCGTCTTCGCGATTCCGGGACTCGGTCGCTACTTCGTCCAAGCCGTTCAACAGCTCGACTACACGGTGATCATGGGGCTGACCGTCTTCTACGGCGCGTACCTCGTGTTCATGGTGATCGCCGTCGACATCCTCTACGGCTTCATCGATCCGCGCATCAAAGTGGAAAAGGAGGCCGCATGAGCGAAATCATCGACTCCCTGGAGCTCACAGCCGATGACTTCAGCCCCGCGGTGAGAACCGCCCACGTTCACACGATCTCGCGCCCGTCCTTGAGCTACTGGCAAGACGTCTGGATGCGCTTCAAGAAGAACAAGCAATCGGTCGCTTCGCTCGTGATCATCAGCGGATTGATTGTCTTCACG
>CAYOWB010000008.1:32985-35709 GCA_964407515.1 uncultured Bacteriovoracaceae bacterium | reverse complement strand
TTCCGCGCAGGACCTATCGCGCGTTTCCTCCGGGCCGTCATTCGGAACGGAAGCCGTGGTCATCGCGGACGAGACGGCCACTGTGCCGGCCAGCTCCGACACGGAGAGCGACCGTCAGCCCTCCCAAGAAACCCCCGTTCCGCAAACCGCCGCGGAACTCCAAGCGCCTTCCAACCTCCGCATCGAGGGGCTCGCCACGACCCGCGTGGTGAAGCTGAAGTGGGACGTTGTCCCTGGCGCCACTGGCTATGTGATCTACCGCATCCACTCCGAGGAGGGCACCACCGATTCAGATCCACGCTCTTCGGGCCTGCCGCTCGGTGACGTGCTCGACGCGAGTCAGCCGGTATTCGAAGACCGCCTGAATCTCGTCAGAGGAAAGTTCGAATACGCGGTCGTCGCGACGCTGAACGGCGAAGAGTCGAACCACGTGTCCCGCCTCGAAACCGACGTCTTTGAGGCGATCCCGATCTCCGAGGCTCAGAAGCTCCGGGCCGACGCGAAGGAAGGCGACACCATTCGCCTCGCCGCTCATCCGTTCGGCACGGATTATCTGGGCCGCGACCTGCTTGCCCGGCTCATGTCGGGCGCGCGCGTCTCGCTCTTCATCGGCTTCTTCGCTCCGCTGCTCTACATCTTGCTCGGAATCCTCATCGGAGGAATCTCGGGTTACCACGGCGGCAAGCTGGACCTCACCTTGATGCGGATCACGGATCTGGTCATCGCGCTCCCGTTCCTGCTGTTCATGATCCTGTTCCGGATCGCCTTCGGGGTAGGCCCCGGCGAGAGCGGCGTGATCCCCCTGATCATTGCACTGGTGGCGCTCTCCTGGACTTGCTCGGCGCGACTCGTTCGCGGCCAGGTCCTTCAGCTTCGTGAATCGGAATACGTGCAAGCCGCGCGGCTCATGGGCGCCAGGCCCCTCTACCTTCTCTCGCGGCACCTCGTCCCGAACACGATGGGCGTGATCCTCGTGTCCTTCACCTTCGCGGTGCCGAGCACGATCTTCACCGAGGCGTTCCTGTCGTTCATCGGAATGGGAGTCGTTCCGCCCACGCCCTCCTGGGGCAGCATGTGCAACGACGGAATTCAGTCGTTCCTCACGCACCCGCACGAGTTCCTGTTCCCGGCACTCTTCATCAGCGTGGCCGTGCTTGCGTTCAACCTCCTGGGCGACGGACTCCGCGACGCCCTCGATCCGAAACTGAGGTCAGCCGAATGATTGACGTCAAAGATCTCCAGGTCGAGTTCGATACGTACGGCGGCGTCGTCAAAGCCGTCCGCGGCGTGAGCTTCTCGGTGGAAAAGGGACAGACGCTCGCCATCGTCGGCGAGTCGGGCTGCGGAAAGTCCGTCACCGTTCAAGCCCTCATGGGGTTGATCCCGTCCCCTCCCGGACGAATCACCGGCGGATCGGCAAGGCTCGACGGGCGAGAAATGCTCGGTCTCTCCGCGCGCGAACTCAACCGGCTACGGGGCAAAGAGATCGCGATGATCTTCCAGGACCCGATGACTTCTTTGAATCCCACCATGACCGTGGGCAAGCAGATCACCGAGTCGCTGAGGATTCATGAAGGGATGGACGCGAAAGCCGCACACCGCCGGGCGGTCGAGCTGCTCGAGCTGGTCCAGATTCCCGAGGCCGAGACCCGCGTGAATCTCTTCCCGTTCCAGTTCTCCGGAGGAATGCGCCAACGCGCGATGATCGCAATGGCACTCGCCTGCAATCCCAAAGTGCTGATCGCCGACGAACCGACCACGGCGCTGGACGTGACCATCCAGGCGCAAATCCTGGCACTGCTGAAAGACCTGCAGAAACGCACTCACATGTCGATCATCCTGATCACGCACGATCTTGGCGTGGTCGCGAGCATGGCGGACGAAGTGGCCGTCATGTACGCCGGCCAGATCGTCGAGCGTGGCTCGTCCGACGACATCTTCTATCGGCCCGCGCATCCTTATACAGAAGGGCTTCGTGCGGCGATGCCGAGCGCCCTGGAAGGAGAGCGGACTCGCCTGACCCCCATCGAAGGCAGCCCTCCCGATCTCTTCAATCCTCCACAGCACTGCGGATACTACGCCCGCTGCCCCGATGCGATGAAGGTGTGCGGACGCGCGATGCCGCCGCGCTTCGATGTATCAGCGAAGCACTACAGCCGCTGCTGGCTTCATCACTGGGCTTCGTTGCGGAAGCTGCCGAAGCCAGCCGCCCGCAAGAATGAAGTTCGAGAGAACACGGCCACGGCACTCGGCGGCCGGGCGCCGGAGGTGAGCGTATGATTCTGGAAGTCAAAGACCTCAAGAAGCACTTCACCGTGGGTCGCGGCAAAACGCTCCACGCCGTCGACGGCGTGAGCCTGGCGATTCAAGAGAACGAGGTGGTCGGCCTCGTCGGCGAGTCAGGCTGCGGAAAGTCGACACTCGGACGCACCATCGCAGGTCTCTACGACAAGACCGAAGGCGAGGTCCTCTATCGCGGCAAGCGTATGCCCAAGGCATTCACCAGCAATGACTTCCGCGTGTATTCGCGCGAGATTCAGATGATCTTTCAGGATCCCTACTCCTCGCTCAATCCGCGCATGACCGTGAAGGACATCATCTCCGAGGGCCCGATGATCCACGGCCTTTGGAACCCTCGCGAGGTCTCGCACCACGTCGGCCGCTGGCTGGAGCGGGTCGGACTTTCGCGGGATCACATGTCGCGCTATCCCCACGAGTTCTCCG
>CAYOWB010000008.1:23069-32888 GCA_964407515.1 uncultured Bacteriovoracaceae bacterium | reverse complement strand
GGCGCAGGTGATCAACCTGCTCGATGATCTGCGCAAGCAGTGCGGCCTCACGCTGCTGTTCATCGCGCATGATCTGTCGATGGTCCGTTATGTGTCGAACCGGATGGCCGTGATGTATCTCGGATCGATCGTCGAGCTCGGGTCCGCCGATGACGTCTATTTCCGTCCCCTGCACCCCTACACGAAGCTCCTGGTTCAATCGAACCCGGAGGCCGATCCCAAAGTCGAGCGCACGCGAACGACCGTCGCGGGCCTCCTCCCGAAGGGCGAGATCCCCACGCCCGTCAACCTCAAGCCCGGTTGCCGGTTCGCGGGGCGTTGCCCCTACGCCATCGACCGCTGCCATCGCGAGACCCCGCCCCTTCGGGAGATCAGCACCGGCCGGTCGGTGGCTTGCCACTTAAAAGGTATCGCTCACCTTTCTGCGACTCAGCGCGAAAAGGCGGAGGTGAGTCACTGAAAAGGTATCCGCTTACTTATTGGGGCGCGCCGCTCCATCACAGTGCGGGAGGCATATTCGACGAAAGCCGGGCGGGACTCCCTGCAGACCAATCCGCCGTCAAATTCGCACCTTACACCACCAATAAATCCTACTTGACCCTTTTACTCCGTTACTGCAAATTCCGCCGCGACTGAAGCCGGAAGCCCCGGCTCGATCAACAAAACCAGGAGAATAACGATGAAGAAGATCCTCTCTTTGATGTTGGTTCTTGCGGCCGTTCTGTCCCTGACCGTTGGCGCGACGGCCCAAGCAGGCATGTCGTACAACACCTGCTACGCCTACACGGCATGTCCGGGTGGCGGCATGATCCAATGCCAAGTTTGGGGTAGCGCCACCACGTGGACCGCCTGCACCTGGAATGTAATCCCTTACCAGTCCGTACGTTGCGAAGGCTACAACGGCTTCGGCATGTGGGAAGTGATCAACGTCAGCTGCCCCGGCGCGTCCTACCCCTATCCTTACTAGTGATCAGTCTGAAGACTGGCTTCAGGGAATGCTCGGAGTCTCCGGGCATTCCCTGAGGCGAAACAAGCCGCCAGGGTACGCCGTCCCGGCATCACTTCTTTTCTGCCCTATGAAAAGGTATCCGCTTACTTGTTGGGATACGCCGCTCAGGCGCCGTCAGGAGAGGTCGGATCACTCGCGCGCGAACGGTAGACATAGGCATAGGATAGCAAATCGACGAGAAGCACGAGGACAAGCGCGCTTGCTAGCCGCACCCAGATTCCCACTTGCCTGAGCGTCTCGTTTTCACCGATGAAGATAAGGCCAGCCGCCAAGAGGATGAACCTCACAAACCGGACTCCAGAACCCACCGTAGCCCTTCCACGGCAAAGCCGGCACGTCCCAGTAAGTAAGAACCGTCGCAACTCGATCTTGTTCCCGCACTTCTCACAGATCATAGAAACCCCTATCGACACAGGTAACATTCTCCGCCGTCATCAGGCGCCTCCGGACGGAGTCACTTCGTCTGTGTCTTTTCTTTTTCTCGCGCCTCTCGTCGCAAAGCACGGTCCACATCGGGTGATGCACAAAGCTTCGTGAAGAACTCGTTCAACCCCTGCGTGCGCTCGATATGGAACGCCCAAGCGATTCCGAGGAAGAGCCCCGCGAGGCCGATGCCTCGTCCGATCATCTCCGCAATCGGCGTTCGTCCCATCGCGAGATACGCGAGCAGGCCCGCGATCGCCGCCATTCCCGTCACCGCGCCAATGATCCAGGCGCCCCAGAAAGCCTTCACTAGAACGTTCGCGAGTTTTTCGAGCATGAGATTTCCTCTATAGGGTAAGTGTGAGCTATGACGAGCTTCTGATCAACGCCGAACAAGCCGCAGAGTGACTCCGATTCCCCGATCCACCAGTATGGGCGACTGGAGACGAAACTTACCACTCACGGGCGTTCGGATTTCTCACTCATGGCGCACCTGATTAACGGAAGAGGCAGCATTCAGCAGCGTCTTTGGCAGCATCTTAATCCCCAGCTTCTCCACTTCCCTTTGAAGCTCATCACTGTCCCAGTCATTTGTAACGAGCACCGCCTGGGCCTGAAGGCCAAGGCGAGAGATGACATCAAGGCCCGTTTCTTTCTCTCCCGCGAGTCGATAATCGACTAAAAACAATGTTTGCCTCAGCTCCTCTTCTGAAGCTGTTGCATGCCAGCGGTAGAACTCTTCCGTCGTCTTGCATGCAGACACCGGCCTATTGAGTCCAATCCAACGTTGCCAATGAGTAACCACCGCCGGGTCATCATCTAAGACAAGCCGCTTCTCAAGACAAGGCAGCTCGTCAGTACGTGCGTACCATACTGGCGAGGGTGCCATTGGCAGAGAAATAGTCACAGCTGTACCCACACCCTCTGTTGAAGATATCCCGATGTTCCCGCCTGCTGATTCCGAAAATACCTTGGCATGATAGAGTCCCAAGCCACTCCCAGAATCCTTCCCAATACTCATTCCTTTCTTGAAAAGACGAGGCAAAAGCTCAGCCGGAATCCCCTTACCCTCATCAATGATCGACACCAATACATTCACACCCTTGACAGCGAGAACCACTCTCACTTGGCAGTCCGATGAACTAGCCTCCAAGGCATTATTCAGCAAGTTCGAGATCGTGCGACCTAGCTCGACTGGATCAACCCGCACAAAACAGTTCAGTGCCGATTGATCACATGAGAGTGTTATCCGGTTCGCACCTCCAGGACTGTACACGGCACACTTCTCTCGAATCGAAGACTCGATGATCGGATAGAGAAGCCGGGCCGTAGCGACATGAGCATGTGGCGGCCCCCCTTTGGAGCTCGACGCTGAGCTTCTGGAGCGATACTCCCGCAGAAGGCTATCGGCAATGCCTCGGATTCTAGTGGCCGCTGCATGCAGCAGCTCACGATCTGCCCCTGGGATAGACCGATCTTTAGAAAGAACGGCTTCGAGTGCAGCCACTGGCGATCGGATGTCGTGCGCCACCTGTGCGGCGAGGTCGGACAAGGCGCGTTCGCCTTGATGCCGAATGCGCTCGGACTGTCGGGTTCCCCACACAAGCAACAGCAAGATAGTACTCTGCAGAAAAAGAAATACGATAGCTGCGATCTCCAGAGATTTCGGAAGCCTAAGAGAGAACTCAATTCTTATACCTTGATGATTCGACGAATTCAGAAATACGAACTGCTGAAAAACACCATTGCCGCAAGAGCCTCGCGCTTGCCTCATGAACTGGTGACCATTGCGGGTCACAGAAATACAGACCCAGTTTACTGACTCACTCATTGCGTTGAGCCGCGTTGACAGCGCAAGGACATCTCCGGAGTCAATTTCAGCAATATTCTGCTTCTCGAAAGCCTTTGCGATTTGCCATGCGCTCTCCCTGAGGTAGTAGCGGTACCACGCGGTCCCCGCGACCATCGAAAGAGAGACCAAGAGCAACGGCAAGAGGGCCAAAGATTTTTCAACTAGCCCATTAATCCGCCCGGGACATCCTCCATAACGACATATTCTACGATTTCGCATAGTTGCCAATACCATTGCACTTTGGTCCACTTTATGTCAGGCTCCACCGGCCTCGGAGGATGCAATGAAATCACTTCTCAAAGGTCTAATGGTCACAGTCCTTATCGCCCTCGGATTCGTTAGTCTGGCCGATCGGTATGAAAATACATTAAACTCAAATATCGAAGTGAGCAGAGACGTCCCCATGGGAAGCAATAAAGTCTAGCAACAAGCCAACGGAGAGAATGCCCGCACTTAAGCTTATCAGGATGATAGTGGTCGGGACATTTCTTTTAGCCGCCTTTGGCGTGCTGTTCCTATTATTGCATTCAAGGAAGACTGGTGAACCGGCTATGACTCGACTCTGGATGATGGAACCTCCGTATTCATCTGACCCAATCCATTACGACGCGTTCGTTCACCATATTGCCTTTACCTCGGTGTATTCGGGCCTGGTTACCCAGTATCGCAAAGGCGAATACCTCGGTGTTCTTGCAGAAAAATGGGAAGCTTCCAAAGACCACCGGGTGTGGAGTTTTCAGTTTCGGAAGGGAGTAACATTCGAAACAGGGGAGGAAATTCAGCCTTCACACCTTATCGCCTCATGGAACCGAGTGATGCAGATCCAGAAAAGGCGAGGGTCAGAGGCAGGATTCTTCGATAAGCTTGAGCCGGATGGTATTAGCCACGATGATTCTTCGATCACTCTTCGGTTCCGTGAACCATTTCCTAGACTACTAGATACAATCGGTTTCGGTCTCTATTCGGTCATTCACCCTCAGTGCTTTGACAGAGATACCGGCGATTGGAAGTGTGAACGATCAGTAATTTCCTCCGGACCATACAAGGTCGCAAAATGGGATCATTCCGAAGTGCTCTTAGAGCTTCGTAAGGAATATCCGACCTCTCTGCGTCACCCTTCAGCAATCCAGTCAGTTGCAATCATCTGGGATAAGGAACAAAGGCTCCTTTCCGACTTAGTCATCGGGGCATCAAAAGAAGACCTCACAGCACAGAATTACATCTTCTACGGTGGAGCGGAGTCGGATATCGCCTTCATCCGGTGTCAATCCTGGACCGATAAGAAAAGTGTCTGTCATGATGCCGAATTACGAAAGGCACTCCGTCAGGCCTTCTACACGGAGTTAGAGAGACTCGGATTACATGTCACCAGATCATTTTTCCCTCTGGCGATCCCTGGAATTCGAGAACCATCAACCGACTCTACGGTCACTGACGCGCTCTCAAGAGTAAAAGGCAAAAACGTCTCTTATCGAGTATTCGCCCCGGACGTTCCATTCCTGTCAGCTTGCACTACTGCACTATCAAGCGCAGCGACGAGCTTGGGATTACGATTCAGAGACGAATTCGGGCCTAAACGGCAAATGATCGCGGACCTTGCTCCAAACCTTCCTTCTTACACCAATGACTTGGTAAGTATAGTCACTGGCATCCTGATCGACGACCCCGAAGCCGACGTGCGATTCATGTTTAAGTCTAAAGAAGGAATCCGGCTTCCCGATCCTACAGGCCGCGCGGCTATGGAGCTATCCAAAGTAAAGCCGGATCTCCAGAGGATCAATGAAGCCCTATGGGATGACGCAATCATCTGGCCCGTGATGCATTTTGCTGGAGGCATGTGGGCGAAGGCTCACTACGACTTCTCCATGCTGAACACTGTCCTTCCACCTGCAGCTATTCATTGGATTGGCCAAAGATAGCGCTCACCATGCCCATCAGTCTTGCACCAATCAAGTACCGTAACGTAAGCAGCAAGCAAGGTGGCCCCATTGACCGCATCATCGTCGGTCCTGGCACAATGGTGAACGGGCAACCTTGCTTTCATGCATCGGCCGCCTTGTTGCCGGATTTACGACCCGCCTGGCTTGAGAGAAGAGTCATATATGGAAATGCTGAAGGCAGCGGAACACATGCCAGCAGGACGATCGCCTGTCACATCGCTATTTCCGAAGCCATTGAACGGTGGGCATTCTTCCAGAGTTGCGAGCGTCCGAACAAGCATGAATATGGCTTTGACTCTGATCGAAGCACTACAGGAATGGCAGCTTTTCCAGGAATCACCTGCCGTGCCGTAAGAGACCTGGCACACAAAGAGGCTTTGGAGCGCTGGGCTATTTCCGAATGGTGGAACGAGCGGCTGCCATGCAGGGTCATCGGCGATGACGAACTCCAAGTTTTAACGCCATTCCCAGGGATTTGCGTCTCACTCTTACATGGTAGATCTGAGAAAACTGGCCGGTATATCTATGGCTTTTCCGCTGGCCCCGACCACCTCAGAGCCAGAAATAAAGCGATGGTCGAACTGACCCGCAACCTAACTGTGCTGGACAGCTACTCAAATACAGCATTGCCGACCGCCTTAGCAGAAAAACGGCTCATGCACTTCTCAACAGAGCACGGTCATTCCCTCTTCATGGAGAAATGTCTGAAAGGCCGAAGCCTAAAGCGTGCCCCAAGCATGGACAGTAAACCCAACGCCTTGGTAGACAAAGAGCTCCGTGGCCCATGGACGCGTTTCGCTCAAGTGTGGCGCGTGCTGTTCGCACCAGGGTCTTCAATCCAGGTGGATACCGAGTCGGTTAACGTATTTGACTTCTAGGCTTGGACGTTGGGCCTTCTTCGGCAGTCCTTTAGCAGCCATGCGTCGCTTTCCAAATTGTCGTCGTCTAAGTGAGAATCAGACCAGCAGAAGTGTCGTCAGCGAGGTGGGACGCGACAGCCGCGGCACTCTTCGCTTCCTTCCACTGAAAATGCCGGTATCATTGACTGTTAGAACAGTGTTTAGGAATGAGATCCAGAAAAGCGCTCCCTTACCTACTCTTCTTCGTCTTGGCTGTCACACTCTCATACGGCAGTGACATTGCCCCCTACTACGTTTCCCTGTTCTCCGGAAAATCGCTTAAGACCATCGGCCCCCTCTGGAAGTTTGAAGAAGCGTGCGAAGAGCCTCCGAGACAAGACATGACCTGTCGGACTGCTTATCGGATTCCGGAAGCTCTCCTGCGGGACTCTGAAGGAAAAGTCCTGGGACTCGGAATCATCCTTAGGACCACTCGCGTTCAGTGCGCCTCAGACCGCACGAGATCAGTCGATGTTCTTCCAGCCAATGGCGGCACGACCATCAGCGACTTCAACACCTATCGCACCATTGACCTGGCTTCGCTCCAATGCACGGGCGATCTACTCATCACGAATTGGGCAAATTCCTCTTTTCGTCGGTATGGATACACTCAAGGGCCTGCCGTGATCGGCTCAGCGGCCTCCGTTGACCGCGTTAAACGGCTCGCAGAACTCTTTCAGGGTCCTCTCGGCTTACTGCTTTGCGGAGTCTTTTTCACTCTCTTCGTCGCACGGCACACTCTCGGCCGAGCCCTGGACAGTCGGCCCGCCAAGCTCATATTCGATCATTACGTCTGGTTCTGGATCGGATTCATCTTAATGATACACGGAGGACTCACAGAGAACCTTCTGCCAGTGGAGATTGGCGGCACAGTAATTCCCAGAATCTCAAACTTCTTCAGCTTTGTTGCATTCATGGGCCCCAGCCTGACATTCATTGCCCGAACCAGCGGTGCGCCCTGGCTACGCCGCCTAGCCGAGGGAACTATCCGCGACCGCATCAGGGGCATCTCTCACACCAGCCTCCTAGTCCTCTTCGCGGCAGTGCTCGAGCTGAGCCCCTTCTTCAGCTGGGGGTTCATTTATGCATTTCTTTTCTTGGCGATCGTCCTCTTATTCGTCGCAATCGAAAACAGGAACGCACTATTTCTGTTGATGGCGGTCTGCTTATTGAGCGACACCCTAACGATGCTGATGGTGCCCTATCTGCCTGCCTCACGCATCATCATGGTTTATGTAGCGCTCGTATATATCTCACAGCTATTCAGACAGATCCGCGAAATGGAGACCCTGGCCAGGGCAGAGGGTGCGAGCCAAGCGGCAAGACAAGTGGCTCACGACATTCGATCCCCACTGGCGGCACTCCAAGCAGTCCAAGGCAGTCTTCCTGAGGTCTCGGCCTCCCAGCGGGAGCTACTCCAAAATGCAATCGGCCGGATTCAGGCTATTGCTGATCGATTGCGCGCCAACAGGCCACCCGTGAATAACGAGAAACAGCCTATCGAATTAAATCGGTCGAACAGACGACTGAAGCCCCACAGGCTTGCGCCATTAGCCGAAGCGCTCGTATCCGAGAAAAGACTTCAATACCGACACAGGCCAGAAGTGCAGATCGAGACCATAATCGAGCCATCCGCTGAGACTGCTCAAGCGCCCATCGACCCCATTGAATTCCAACGAGCACTCTCCAACCTCATCAACAACTCGGTCGAGGCCATTGACACCTCTGGGACCGTTACCGTGCAGATCTCGGTCATGAGCGACTTAGTGTGTGTCAGTGTGATGGACTCAGGCAAAGGCATGTCGCCACACGTTCTTTCTCAGGTGGGAACACGGGGTCGCACCGAAGGAAAGCCTGGCGGCCAGGGTCTCGGGCTTTACCATGCCAAGGTCCAGACCGAAGCCTGGGGCGGAAGATTGCGAATCGAGTCTGAGATCAATAGAGGCACTAGAGTGACGATTGAGCTTCCGCGATCATTCGACCGCATTTCACCGGAAGAATAGGCGCCGACAGCCTGACTACTTCTTAGTCAGCAACTCTCGGTGTATCCAATCCCAGTACACACGAACGCTCACCAACGATTAGACAGCCGCCGTCAGTTTCCTCACATCCCCAAATATCTGCTTCAGAAGGCACTTTTCCGCTCGCTTCAGCTACTGCCGCGAATGCGCTGTCAGAATCCTAACAGCGGGGTCTCTCCCACGTGCCTGATCGCAATACAGCGAAGCGATAGAGCCCCTCGGATTCACGCCAGGGTCCGAGAGTTTAGCGAACTACTCCCTAATGAGCCGAGAAACCCGGACGCTCGTCCTTTAGCTACTCGCAGACACAATGGTGGACATTCCCATTAACGAAGAAGGCCAATCCTAGCTGCAAGTTTCACTGTGTTGATACGGATCATATCGGCCGGCGTAGGTGATACGAGACGATTCTCAAGCATATACACGACCAATCGTCCGAACACTCTATTCCAGAGGCGTAGATCAATTCCCTTGCCCAAAGCTACCTCATGAGTGTTCATCAAGATCAGCTCGTGCGGCATTCCACCGAAGTCAAGGCTACGATAGTTGATTCCCAAGCGCTTGAATCCGCATTTACTCCATAGATCCAAGAGACTTCCGGCAGCACCGGATACGATGTACTTCCTTCCACTCTGCACCGTGGTTAACACCATGTGCTCGACAAGATGGTATGCAATCTCAGCACCTCGGTACGTCGGGTCCGTACAGAGCCTAGAGGCTTCGGCGTATTCGGACTTCGGTGGCAGTCCTTCTGGTGGCACGTCGAAGTACCTTCCATAGCTTAGACGGTCCGAATCCTCATGAAAGATCACACGCACAGATCCAACTACTTTATCATTATGCTTAACGATCAGAATTCGCGAGCGAGCGTCAAATTCATCGGACATGGACTTGGGAGAAGCGTTCTCCGCCAACTTCCCAGCCGCCTGGTACGATCGGTATCTGAGCTCCAGAACCTCGTCATACTCCTTCTCTGTCTTCACATAGGAAAAGTCGAATCTTCGGAATGCGTTATTCAGCGGAAACCCGTCATTGACCAAAGATTGAGCTGTAACGCCTTCTCCAAACTGCAGGAGGTACTCTGCAAGCACCTTGAGCAGTAAGTTATCGCGCCGAAGGAACTCTACACCAAGGACAATATAATCGCGTTCGGCGTGAGTTGAAAAATCGATACGTTTTACTTCGAAGTTGCACTGAATAGCGCCAACGCAAGGTACTGACAAAGTCGATTCGAGCCTCTGCCCGCGCATCAACAGCTTATTTCGCATCGACGTGACAATCCGCATTCCCGTCGCCGAAATGTCTTCGACTCGAAAGAAGATATAATCATTGAACTTCGCTGGGTTCGCTGCGGTCCCTGTCGGCAAGAACGCCTCCGAACAACGCCACCGCATCGTTCCGCGCTTTTCCATCGTGGGATCATCTGCAGTGATCTTTGAGAAAAGACGTAGCCCAAACAGCTCCACAGAATCATCCGTGTATCGATCAGCAACCACTAATCCGCCAAATCTGGACATGCAACCGGCGATCTCTAGCTTCAGGTCGATACTCTGCCCCTTGTTGACACTGAGGCCGCTACTAATCAGCTCTACACCAAAAGGAGAGTATCGCCATACCCTGGCATCCAGCCATTCATTTCCCCCATCGAACGATATGCGAGCCCGCACTGGGTCAG
>CAYOWB010000008.1:18539-23059 GCA_964407515.1 uncultured Bacteriovoracaceae bacterium | reverse complement strand
CGGACCTCAGCAGGAACGAACGGGTTATGCAAAAACTGAGATTCCTGCGATAACTCGCTACCTAGTCGCTTTACCATCTCTGCTCCCTTCCAAGTCCAGCAAGGTTATTCAATTTGAGAAGCTTAGCCATCTCGCCACGATTAGAGTCATTGATCGGCAGTAGGTGGACCCACTTTTCAGACTCATAACTACGAATAGCAAGCCCAGCTTCGTCCAACTCGAAAGATTCGAACGCTATGGTTGGTGCCAAAGCGCTAAACGCTTCCTTGGCCTCATGCGAAAACAGCAAGTGCGGGCGCTTTCCGATCCACTTCGCAACCTTCTGATCCTTGGTCAGTCCGTCAATTCGAGCCGCGAGATTTGCCGGCTTACCAAGAATACTAGTGTCCTTGTGAAAATTCGATCCGATGTTGCCGACATATGCCTGACCAAATGTTACCGTAAAGTAGCGTTTGAACTGCCCGCCGCCATTGAGACGAGACACTTCTTCGAACTCCGCATCAGCAGCCAGCCACGCATCGCGGACTGCTCGAATCAGCGCTTCTTCCGCGTCATCAAGCCAATAAAAAGCAAAAAATCCATCACCGATCAGTCGCGCTATGCCCTCGTTGTTCTCCACCAAATTCACCAGTCTGGAGGCGGACGGGATAACCACATCCCTGACGTACACTAGGTCATTAGACCTTCTACTATAGTCCCGAAGATCCGAGTATAAGACGGCCACATAAGCGGACTTCAGCCGTAAAACGTTGTCCAGCGATGCAATCACTGACCCCGTGAGTCGACACCCGCTTTCGATCTTGCTGACGAGCACAGGAGGGACAAAGGATCTCAGCTGATTCGAGAGCTCCTGTTGCTGGCTAATCTCTCGTAGCCTTGCAGATGACAACGCTGCCTCCGCAATAGCTTTGTCTATCCACAGTTTGCGAAAGAAATACGTGCCTAAGATGAGGAAGCTGACATACTCGAATTCGGTCCAAACCGCACGAGCCTCATGGAAAGACAGCCAAATTGGCGAGAACACCGACAGGGCACCCGCGAGCATACCGATCGCAGCCAAGGGGCTTAAGGTCGCCACTGTGAAAATGGGCGCAGAGAAGAAGGACATCCATTGGCTCCGAAATGAATACCCAAGCGTCATGCCATAGGCCAGAATTCCAACAACAGTAACACCGAAAGCCAGAAGGAGCACTTTGACGCCGACTAGCGAGCGACGGAGAGCTAGCCCCACTCCCACAACAACACCACAGATCAGGACAGCGCTAAGGCGATACATCAGCCAGTCTTCATAGTTCGTCTTATTTCCATCATTTAACAAAAGCGCCTTGAGGTAGATCAGTGCAAAGGCGCAAGGTAAGAATACGATCGCCTTCCGAAGCAGTGCCAGTTCGCGCTGCTTAATGATGCTCTGGTACTCCAAGGAGACAAGCAACGTCGGACTAATGAGCCCTACAATACTGCTGATTATTCGCCTGTACACTATCGTTTACCTCTCCGTCCTGCCCTATTGGCGCCGATGAAACCAGCAAACACCAAAAGGACCCCCATACCTACTCTTGCGCTTATTGGTACTGCGAAAAACAGGTGGTCCAATACGATGGACGCGGGTACCCGGGTGCCCGCAGCGATGGAAGCCGTCGCACCATCAAATCGACGATTAAGGACGAACGCCAGAAGCTGCGAACAGATAATGAGCACCGCAGCTATCAAAAGGGAGACCGTACTGAAATTGACCCTTCCTACGCTCGGTATCAACGCGAATGCGGCGGTAATCAACAGCACGGGAGCCTGGGCAGCTAAAGGTGATACTCCCTTGCGGCTAATAGCATGAAGCTGGAAGAACGCTGCTCCTTGAAGTATCCCCCCAAAAAATGCCAGAACCGATACGGTGGCACCTGAGGCCAGCTGCAATATGCCTATTGCAGTCATAGCCAGGGCTGCGACTGCATAGCCTGTGATCCGCTCCCTATTACTGATCCAGTCCTTGACCTTGTGAAGGAGAAAGCTGACGACGACACCGGCCATCGCAATAGCAAGCGAGGCGCTAACACTACTCTGGATGAAACCAGCCACCAACAGGGTCTGCGCCCCAGCAAACAATACTGAACGGATTACAAACGGACGCGAGAACAGCACCTCTTTAAGCTCTTTTCTTGCAAAAGGTGCGATAACGATTGCCGCCAATAGACTCGCTGCGCCCAGCAAGGGCACCGGCTTGCCATCGGACAGCTTATGAATGGAAATGTAGGTGCATGCAATCACCGGCCCGTAAGCCACAAGGAGGATGTTTGACAGCACTCTATCGAAAGACCGCCTCGACTGGAATCCGGGTTCCTTAGTTTCCAGAGCTACACTGGCACCAGAAAAGCTCATCTTCTCATGTTAGCACTCAGCCTATTCAATGGGACAACTTGATTATCAATTTTTGCGCCTGAAAATTGACATCGCTTGTTCGTTGCCACCTTGTCGAATTGCTAAAAGAACAGCGGAAGGGCCCATTGCAGACCACTTGTGCGACGTCAACGCTACCTCCCCAAAAACCACCTCACCGCCGACGAAGCGATCGCGCTAGGCACTTTGTGCCCATCTCGAAACTCCTCATACTTCACGTCATATCCGACGCGGCTCAGGGCGGGCACGATCCGGCGACTGCAGCTCTCGATCGGCAGGACGGAATCCGTAACTCCGTGGCTCACGAAGACGTGCGGTTCTCCGTGCCGGCCAGGTGGCGCGATGAAGCCGGGTGAAAAGGCGATCATATGAGTGAACAAATCGCCGTTATTCATTCCCAACGAAAGCGCATAGGAGGCACCGTCGGAGAAGCCCGCAATCGCTACTCGCCGCGGGTCGATTTCGAAATGGGTAAACACGTGACTGAGAACACGGTCGATGTGCTCCACATCGTCACCAAACCCATCAGTGAGGAAATCCCACGTCGGCCCGACTGAGGCCGGCGCAGCGATGATCAAACCGTATTCTTCCGCTTGCTCGTCCAACATGGGGAGTACGTCACTGCCCTCCACTCCCGCTCCGTGAAGCATGAGAATGAACGGCGCGGCACGCCGGGGGGCGTAATTCTTTGGAACGTAAACCCATGCATCGCGCTCGGAACGAAGTCCCGCGGTATGAAGCCCCCGCGCTGCGGACGGCGCAATCACTTCTCCCGGCCGTGCGGCCAGCCGAGCAACGTCTGGATCCATGGCTCTTGCGGATCTCCTCATTTTCCCTAGGGGGTTCAAGACTCGGTCCAAAGGCACATCGATTGCTCCCCCTCCTTTCATGAACACACTGAACGGAAAGACGGTCGTCATCACGGGCGCAAGCACGGGAATCGGTCGATTGGCGGCACTGGCCTTCGTCGAGCGAGGAGCGAAGGTAGGACTCCTCGACCAGAACGGCGAGGGGCTGGCGACGCTTGCTGGAGAAATCGGATCGCGGGGCGGACACGCTTATGCTGTGACTTTGGATGTGGCCGACTTCGAAGCGGTGAAACGGGCAGCCGCGGACATCGTCACGTGGTCAGGCGGCATCGACATCTGGATCAACAATGCCGGCATCGCAGTGTACGCCGAGACTTGGGCCACTTCACTCGAAGACACGCGTCGTGTAATGGACGTCAACTTCTTCGGCCAGGTGCATGGCGTTCTGGCGGCTCTACCTCATCTCGAACGCTCGGGCGGGCAGATCATCGCCACACTGAGCGTCGATGCGGAGATCGGTGTCCCGTTTCATTCCGCCTATGTCGCGAGCATGCACGCGCTCTATGGTTACTATAAGACACTCCACGAGGAGCTGATGCATCACCGTTCACCCGTGAAGATTTCGACGATCCTACCGGCGGCAATTGCCACACCGTTCTTCGAACACGCGAAGACGGAACTCGGCGTGCGCCCCAAGCCGTTCCCTCCTGTTTACCGGCCCGAGCGTGTCGTGAAGGCGATGCTTCGAGTGGCGGAGCGTCCTCGATTCACGACCGTGATCGGAGGCGCCGGTAAGAGGGACCGCCCCTCGTATGGCTACCTCGCCCTCGCCGCCGCGACGGCAGCTGGCGCGATCATCTATGGTGCGGCCCGATCGGACATGAAGAAGAGGCGGCATCTGCGAATCGTGCCTAGGAGCGCGTAGCAGACTCCGGGCCTGCCGGCGGTCAACTCGCAAACGTCTGCCCATAACTTAGACAGTCTTCGGCCTCCGCGACAGTCCAATTGTCATCTGATCAGGCACGGGCCTTGCTCATCCGGCGAGCGGGAAAGGACCCTCGTGCCTATGAAGATCGAGAGCCACCTCAAGCGTTTCGTCTCCCCGGCTGTAGCCTTTTGCCTCCTCTTAGGTGTAGGCGCCTGTGGGGGATACCCAGAACAGGAGTCCCCTACCGCCGATCAGGAATCGGCGGACTCCGAAATTTCAGCGATCGGTGACTCCTGTGGGAGATCCATCCAAGTCGATACGGCACTCTCTTCCCGCTATGAGACTCACGCCGGCAACGCTGCTTCTTTTCAGGCTGTCCTGACCGCAGACGG
>CAYOWB010000008.1:15281-18529 GCA_964407515.1 uncultured Bacteriovoracaceae bacterium | reverse complement strand
CCACAAGCTCCGTCGTGATCCCGCATCCCTCCGCTGATAGAACCGCCCCGGTGATGCCGGGCTGTAGCTCCGTGGAGTCGGCCTTCCGGATTGGGCGGCAATCTTCCGGGTCAGGCGACACCTCAGGCGAACCGACGCTTTCCAGTGCCCACCTGGAGCTTCGCATCCCGATCTCTCCCGGATTGATCCCTCAAACGATCGATGACGCCAAGAAGACCGTCCGATTCCTTACGAATCCGAGTTCCGCGATCCTTGAGATCACGTATTCAGGAGGCCCGGCCCATGGCATTCCGGTCGAACTGAGATGTTCAACACCGCTGATCTTCGAGCGAAAGGGCCCGTCAGAGACGTTGAGCGCAGATCGCGCCAGCCCCCATTACTTCAAGAAGGCCTATCTCCCCGTCTGGCCCCGCCACTGCACCTATGTTGCTCGCAACGTCACGCTTCAGACAGCTTCTGGTGAGCAGCTGAGGGTTTCCCTGGCCGGAAAAACGGAACGAAGGGACGGCAGAGTGTCCTTCGAGCTGAGCCGTATCGGTCTGATCCCGGATTCGGGAGTGAGGTTGGAGTGATCATGTCACAAGCTACGACTAACATTCTGGTCGCAATAACCCTCAGTTTCACATTAGGGTTGGCCGGCTGTAACAGACCGGAAACGAGCGAGAGTCAGCCTCCCGTACAATCCGTGAGTGCCTCTGAAGGTCTGCCGACGCCACAGCCTTCCGTCCAGCCTGCGCCGATTGCGTCCGGCTCTCCCAGTGCCGGCGAGCAGACGCCACTCACCGATCGGATCTTGGGAGTCACCTTTCAGGTGACACCAGAACGGATCGAGATCGAACTAAGACTCAAAGGCATGGGGTCGGAACTGCAGACCGTTAAGTACTCGACTCCCAACGTCGGAACAGTGCCCGTCTCCTTGGGTATCGACGCCAAGAGCGGAATCTGGGCTCTCCTGACCTGCACAGGTCGCGCGCGAGGCGAGTGCCAGGACGCGCGACTTGATCTCGCCGAGAACGGACTTTCAGTCTACGGAAGCCAAGTAACCCGGATCTACAGGCAATCGCGATCAGCTCGCATGGGATCGAGATACTCTTCAGAACCGGTGAACGGTGAGGTCGCTTCGAAGTTCCTCAATGCGCTTGACCATTCCACGGACAACTTCAACACCACGGTGGACCTGTTCGAGATCAAGGACGATGTCAGCGGAGCAACGAAGAGGATCTTCCGGGTGGAGTCTCAGTTAGGCAATGAACTCGACGAGCAGCGCAAACCGACGCTTAAGGCTACGCTGGAGGGACAACAAGGTGCGGAAACGGAATTCTCTCTAAGTACTCAGACACTGGGCAAGGCGCCAAGCCAGGTCGGCAGTGCAACGATCAGAGGATTCCTCGTCTATCGATCCGATAACCGCTGGGACCTGAAGCTTGAGGGAATGCCGGCGATCTGGATCGATCCGCTCTGGGAGTAGCAATTAGTTCCTCCCCAGCGTCTTCTTGAGCTCCGGCGCCATCTCGCAACCCTTCTCTGCCTCTTGGAGCGCCTTCCCGCGCGCGTCAGGGGAATTTTTCACCATCGCATCCAATTCAGCGCAAGAGTGTCGATCATAGAGATGGCCGAGAACACAGGTGCAGTGATGGGTCGCCGCCTTCATGAGATTGGGATCGGTTGCCAGCGTTTTCGCGCAGGCGCGAATGTCAAAGGGCATGCGCTTTGTCTTGCAGTCAGACGACCTCGCGTTGACTCGTCGGATAGCGGCATGGAGACAACTCACCGTGTGGTCGCTACACACGATGTTCTTGCTCGGCGATTGATCTCTTAGGAAGACCTGTATGGCCTTCTCGTACTGCGAGACCGCCTCCGAGTATCGGCCACGCTCCTCGAAGAAGAGTCCAGCCAAGTTATAAACCATAGAATCGTTCTTTCCGGCCTCCGTGCGTTGGAAGGCAAGATACGTCTTTTCAGCCTCCTCGAATCGGCCGAGTTTTGTGTACATGCTTGCAAGACTAATCGCATAACTTGCGGAACGTGGATCCTCCAAATCATCGAGGACCCTCTTCGCGCTCTCGAATGTCTTCCGCGTTACGCTCTCGACGGCGCAGTTCAGGATATCCGTTCTCCTTTGGAGCGACTCGTTCCGCGCCTGTCGGTAATCCATCCAAGGGTCGTCAGAGCAGGTCACCTCCCCGGCACGCACCGAAGAGAGAAATAACGTCGCAGAAAACTGACGAGAACAACTCCGGCTTTCATACTGACTCCTTTCGAGATGAGGCAGTTCAGCTGGCTTCGCCTCGCCATGCTTTCATGCGTCTTGCCAATAGTCGCTCGGAGCAATAATCTAATAAAGGAATATTTTAGGAAGGTGGAAACAATGCAGAGACATGGATGGGTCCCTGTGAGCTTATTTGCATCGATTCTTCTGATTCTATCTCCTGCGATAGCCCAAGATAGCTGCCCGCCCGACTTCTGGAAGGAATACACTGAAATCCAGAAGAGAGCGATGCAGGCGGAATTACAGCTACTGAACTGCGCCAAGGATAACGTCACCGCCAGTAATTTGGATCAGGCACTTCGCCTTCTGAATGCTGTCTTTGATAAAGAGTCCAATCCGGCAAGCTATTACTCTGTTCTTGGCGATATCTACTCGAATGCAGGGAAAACAAAAGAAGCTGAAGCTGCATATTTGCAGATGTTGAAGACTCCTCGGCATCGGACAAGCACGTTCAGTCATTACTGGGTCGGGCGCTTCTTTGAGACGAAGTTAGGTGACTCCAAGCGTGCAGTGGAATTCTATCGAAAAGCGATCCAGCTGTATTCCTCCGATCCCTCATCAAATAAAGATGAGGTTTGTAGGGACACGCCTACGAAGGACTGCCTCGAAAAAATGATCGATAGAGCGCACGGAAAGAAGTTAGCCCGTTAGCCACTCAGTGCTAAATTGAGTTCATGAGACTCCCCGCCATCGTGCGCGGCCTGCCCGCGACCTTCTTCGTGCTGCTCACCGGAACGCTGATCAACCGCATGGGCGGGTTCGTCGTGCCGTTCATGGCGGTCTACCTCACCCAGGGGCGCGGGCTCTCGGTGCAGTACGCGGGACTGGTGGCGAGTTTCTTCGGAGCGGGCGCGGTGCTCGCGGCTCCGACGGGAGGCTACCTCGCGGATCGCTTCGGCCGTCGCAGCACGATGATGCTCTCGCTCATCATGGGCGCGGTGATGGTCATGCTGCTGGCTGTGCTGGAATCGACGTTCTG
>CAYOWB010000008.1:5465-15249 GCA_964407515.1 uncultured Bacteriovoracaceae bacterium | reverse complement strand
GGCGAGATGTATCGACCGGCGGTCTCGGCCGCGGTCGCGGACCTCATCAAGTCGGAAGATCGCGTTCGTGCCTACGGGATGCTCTACTGGGCGATCAACCTGGGCTTCGCGATTGCCACGGCGGTGGCCGGAATATTCGCGGGGTTCGGTGGCTACCGGTACCTCTTCTATCTCGACGCGCTGACGAGCGTGATCTTCGCGGGAGTGATCTGGCGCTGGATCCCTGAGTCGCGGCCGGAGCGATCTACGTCGCAGGAACGCGTGCGGTTTTCCGTCCCGTTTCGCGATCCGCTGCTGATCGGCTTCGCTTCTCTCTCGTTACTCATTGTGCTGATGTTCTTCCAGATCCACGTGACTCTGCCGAGCGATATGCGAAATCACGGCGTCTCGGCCACGGCGTTCGGACTGATCCTCGCGCTCAACGGCGTCTTGATCGTGGTCCTTCAACCGTTCATCGCACCGCTGATTCAGGGGTGGCGTCCATCTTACATGCTGGCAGTTTCGGCGCTGCTGACGGGACTGGGCTTCGGCATCTACGGCTTCGCTGGCGGAGTGGCGGTCTACGTGATCGGGATGACGGTGATGACCCTCGGCGAGATCATCGGCAACCCGTTCGTAATGAGTACGGTCGCGAAGCTTGCGCCCCCGTCCTTGCGCGGGAGTTACCAGGGCGCCTTCCAGATGATGTCGTGGGGCTTAGCCTCGTTGGTCGGCCCGACCATCGGTTCCTGGGTGTACGGCGGTTTCGGTGCGCGAGTCCTCTGGGCGGGCTGTGTGGGCGCCGGAGTGCTGGGCATGGCGGGGCATCTGGTGTTCACGCGGAAAATTGATCAGAATTCCTCCTGAATCACACACAATCGAGGCAGAATTCTCACGTTATTATAAGTAGTTCAGACAGGCGAGCTCGGTCAATCGATTACTTGACTATTTTAGTCCGCTTAAGTTATAAACCTGCCCCATGAGAGCCTTACGGCCCACCATCGCCGCAGTCCTCGCCCTACAGATCTTGAGTGCATGTACGTCACGCCAGGCCGAGCCACCCTCATCTTCTATGGGAAGCGAGAAGCCGCCCCAAGCCGTCCCAGTCATCGAACCTTCCACGATCGAACTCGTGTCTACTGCAATCCGGGCAAAGGATCCGTCAGCACTCCCCTGTGACAAGATTCGGACCGCATTTACCAAAGACCGAAGCACGCGGGGTTGGATCGCGATGGTGGCACTGGCCCTACTGCCTGCTCGCGAAGCCCGCTGTCCATCTCTCCAGAAGAATCTCTCCACCCTGGATACGTCCGGCTGGAGCGAGAGGGAGAAATGGCTTCGCGACTTAGCCTTCAATGTCCCCATGAATGCGGAGACTTTAATCCGGAGTTTCCAGGAATCCGCCGACCTTGCAAATGAACGGTTTCTTCCGGAAGCGAGCCCGCTCCAAAACGCCATGCTCGGACGCATGCTTTGCGGTCGCGTGGGCCAAATCCTGGCTCGGCAACCGGAAAGCCATCTCAAGGTGAAGGACATTCCCTATCTCGCTTCCTGTCTGGATCGCGAGCTAAGGAAGCAATTCATCGCTCGAGTGAAGGAGAACGGCGCATGAGGTCAGCTGGAGCAAAGCTCGCCCTTCTCATGGCCGGAATGACGGCTCTGCCAGCTTGGGCAGTACCGCAATTGCGCACGAACTTCACCGGTGGCGCCGTTTGCCGCGTTCCCTCCCCGGGCCCGCTCGGCTCCCTAAACATAGGTATCGCGATCGGACTGATGGGCCCCAATCCTAAAGGAATCGCTCCTATGTGGTCCGGAGAAAGGATTGAGAACGGCTGCGGAGCTCGAACTGCCCGCGATGGCGGTGGCGAGACGGACTCAAACTCGGAGGCCGGCCTATCCATGCTTCCCGGATCTGGTCCAAGCGGAAGAGTCACCGCCAGTTGGTGGACCTGGACTCGGGGCGGACACTCAAGAGGCGGATTCGGAAGCCACTCGGATCACACCTCGCTTACGCGGATCTCCGGAACCGGGCGGCTGGAGGTAACTGGCATCGGAGATCCGGAGCTCACCTTTCTCTGGGGTCGTGCCTCCTTCGCTCTCCCCTATACCTCGAATGGCAGCTCTTTCACGGTCGGCGCGGACATCCCTGCTTTAGACGGCCAATGGGGCGTAGCAAACCAGCAGACAAGACACGGGCCCTACGCCCTTGACGGCGCAATACTTTCCGCACAGGGCCATTCCATCAATTTCTCTTTCTTTCAGAATCAGGCTCACGGTGGCGCGTGCTGCACGACGAGAACGGACGGACAAAGGATCGACATCGACTATGAGATCATCTCTCCGGAGCTTTGCTCCAAGGCGGACGGGGGCCACGCAAATCCGAATTCAACAGATCTGAGGGAAGCCCTGCGCGGCGTCGTCTGCATGAATCTCGTGACGGATTGGTCTCGTCGCGGGATCGAAATTTATCCCCGGATTTCCGCCCTGGAAAGCGTTAGGAAGAACGTCGAGGCGCCACTCCTCCAAAGGGTAGCAACCATCCGATTGAGGCGTTTCTGGAGTCAAGCCGAGCAACAGGTAGGCCGTCTGTTGCGGGAAGGCGCTGTGAACCTACGAACGCTCGGACTTTGGCTTGTTTCTCCTGAATCTTCCGGACTGAATGACTTCTTGGACCGAGTCCGGTCGGCCAGCCTGGACCTCAAGGAGCGTCGGGAAATTGCGGATGAGGCCGTCGGCCTCTTGCGAAATCGAACAACCCGCGAAGGCAATGCGATTCTCGATCTGCTCGCGGAATCACTTCACGCCCCGACTTATCTCACAGACGAGGGCATCGAAGAAGCAAGACTGGCGGCGTTGGCACTCGGTTACGACACGCTTGATGAGGCAATGCTAGTCGGGCAGGAAGGAGATCACTTCCGTGCAGCCAATCAGTAAGCGTCTTGTCTGGCCGGTAGCCATCGCAGGACTTATCGCCAACACGGCCTGCCTTGAGAACGAAAAGCAGTTTCGCGACTGGGCCCGCAACGAGGCAGCCTTGGAGTTCCGGCAAATGGTCACCGTGGACGCTGAAGCGCGCGCAGCCGCGGCATTTGAGCGCACGATCCGAGCGCTTTCCGACAGAGCAAGATCTACTGTGATGGCAACCCTCCCAGCCGTCCAGGCACTTGAAGCGCCACTTGGAAAGACGGTGACAGAAGTGCTCGACAACTACCTGAGGCACATCGACACGTTATCCACGTCAGACTCCGCTCTTGAACAAATCGAACGCGAACTCTTGGCGACGGAAGAACTCTGCTCCCGACTGGGTCCGGACTTCGTGCCTCCTCCAGTCGATGCTGCTGCGGTCGCCGGAGCCATGGGAAACAGAAACATTGACTTCTATGTGGCCGTAACGGCAGGAGGGGGCTCAGGAGCGCAGATTGACGGAAGGAGCATGATCGAACAATGGTTCGGCGATCTCAAGCATGGCGTCGAGTGGCTCCTTGCCTCTGACGATGAGAAGCGGGCCCTCGACGAGGCGAAGCGCATCATTCAGGAAAAGATGCCTAGCGCCATGGAGCGCGCTACCATCGCTCGCGACTCATGCTTGAGAGTAAAATCGACGAGTGAAGTAGGTTCAGCACTCGTTTCACTCAAGGAATTTCTCGGCGCCGCCCGTGTACGACTGAACTCTGCGCTCACACGGGCCGCGAAGGCAATGAACAAGGTGTACGAAGAGAATAAGCGCCAAGGCGTATTGACGTCAGAGTTCGAAAGCGAGGCCATGCGCAGAAGCCTCCTCATCGCCTCTGAGCGCCTCGAACAGCGCGGCCTCGCCATGACCATCTTGCGAGGACTGGAATCCGACACATATCGAGCAAGAATGCGCATCGCTGTCTCGGACTTTCAGTCAGCCTCAATTCATATCAAAGCGGCTCGGCAGGCTGACGTGTGGTTGAACGCATTTGATACAGCCATCATTCAAGAGCTGGGACCCCGTTTAGTGCACGCACGTCAGAAGCTGGCGGCAGTCATTGACTGGTGCGCAAAGGAGACAAGATGCGAACGCTAATCCGCAGGGTAGCTCTCATCTTTTCCCTTCTGATGAGTACGGCGGCCCCTACTCATGCGAAGGCCTCCGATGCGCTCATCCTCACCGGCTCAATGATCTACCAGCAAGGGGAAACGTTCCATGACGTTAACCCTAGCTTGGATGCGGCAATTACTCACAAGCTGCAGTCCTACGACTCCACACGTGACTTCAAGGTATTCAGGAAGCGAATCTTCGACACAGGTCTGGCCATGGAGCGATCCTCGGCGGCTCAGCTCGTTTCCGCCAAAGCTTCCTTGAGTACAATCACACAATCGATCCGTGAGACTGCGAGGACGCTCGAGCAATCACTTCCTGGCCCGGGCGTCGCGAGCTTCGATGATGAAAGCCGTAATCTCCGTCCGGTAGTCAGCCAAGCAGAGCACCAGCGCGCTCTCCGTCTGATCGAAGCACGCCGCCCACTCGCGCAATCCATGCTTAAGCAGAGCCGCCTGTTGCTCGCTCGTGCCGATATTGCGGCTCAGCTGAGCACGGAAGCGCAGGCGCATCTAGAACGCGAGCTCAACTCAGGTGAACTGATGATCAACACCGCGGCGGCATGGGCTCAAGATGCCGCTCAGATCGATGCCGCGAAAGCATTGTTTGATCTCGGATATACTACTGTAAAGGCATCCTACGACTTCATGACCGGACTCGCCCAGGGCG
The DNA here is from genome assembly GCA_964407515.1 of uncultured Bacteriovoracaceae bacterium. Taxonomy (GTDB): domain Bacteria; phylum Bdellovibrionota; class UBA1018; order UBA1018; family UBA1018; genus CAYOWB01. Next base: position 10,535 of record CAYOWB010000008.1, on the reverse strand, counting down.
TGTACCAGGGATTCTATGATGTATCCCGCCTCGCGGAGACGCTCGTCACCGACATTACGGTTGCAGAGCGGATCGTAAACGGGCTCATGAGGCAGTTCAGTGACAATCCCGTCCGCTTTATTGGAAGCGCACTCGAGCCGTTTATCGACTATGTTCGGATCCTATCCGCTGGGACAGCCGAACAAAAGGGGCGAGCCACTGGAGAACTCCTCACCCAGACACTGATCGGCCTGCTAGCAGGGGGCGCTGGAGCGACCTCCATCCAACAACAAGCGTTAGTCAGCGCAATTGCGGATAGCGCAGCGGGACGTGCCACAGGAAAGGCGCTCGATGCCGCCATTCGCAATGCCGAACGCCTGGCTCCGCTAGTCCAAAAAGCCGCTCAAGGGTCGCTGAATTCTGCGACTCTCGTGGGCTTGAGGATGATGGACGCCTCCATCCCGAGTTTCTCGACTCGCTCATTAGTGAATGAGGCCGAAGCAGCGATCTACCTCGGCAATAAGCTCGCACAGTACAGTGACGCAAAGTTTGCCAGGGAACTCGCCGAATATGGACTTAAGGAGAAGATGAACGTCGGCAAGCTGGCGATAATTGCGGAGGGGAGGGACGGGCTGAGTTACTTTATCGCCAAAGAGAGGTTCGAAGAATATGTCGTCGGCAAAGGAGTACTAGGAGCTCCAGACGGTCTTTACGTTCTCCCTCGGGCGGCCGCAGATCGCTTACTACAGGAGGCCCTTGGGACTGCTCAAGTATTCGAAAAGCGCCTTGGCATTAAACCAGGGCAGTGGACGGGTAGAGAAATAATTAGAGTGGATTTGCCATTTGACTTCTCTATGAGGCCACGGCTGCCATCAGGAATGGAGAGAACAGCGAATGAGTATTTTAGATATGGCGGCTTCACACTCGGCGGCATGCCTGAGCTGGTCATCAACCAATTGCCGCGAGATGCCGCACTGGCAGAAAGGTCCATTGGTGTTTTAAAATGAAGCAGAATACTGGCCCGTACTCGATCAACGAACTTATCCGTCTAACTAAGGGACTGAGATACCTGAGATATGCCCCTCGGGACCGGAATGAGCCAGCGACGCTCAACGGTTTAGTGGAGTTCTCTACTACTGCTTCGACAGAGTCTGCAACATCGGACATCCGGAACCTAACAAAACTATTTGAACGTTGCAGGATAGTCACAATTCAACTCGGACCAACGCGTCTTCGTGTTGAGCTATTTCCACGTAACGACCAGGAGTTAGTTGAAGCGGACTTTTCGGAAGCCAAAATAGCTGAGGATAAGATCATTGAGATCTGCAAAAAATTTGAGGGAAAGATGAGCACGCCGTCAGAAGAACTCATGAACCACTGTTTCGATCCGGATCAGTATCGGTAAGGAATACAATATTGCTGCCGTTGAGGTGAACAATGAAAGTAGACTTTGCCCCGTAAGGGTACTCTCGAAAGACTTCGAATTTCAGGAAGCTGACTTTTTGGAAGCGGAGAAACTGGAAGAACGCTTATCCAAGATTTGCGAGAATCTCGGCGACAAGCTGGCCCCACCGTCAAAAGACCTGATGGAAAGCTGCTTCAACCCAGACGAGCACCGATAACGCACCCAGTCTCAAAAAGGTGAGCGATACCTTCTTTTTCCCTGACTCACGAGCGTCCAGCCCGAGAGCTTGTAGAGGACGCGGGCGCCGACGTTGGCGTCCCACTCGCTCTTGCCGGTGGGATCGGGCGAGACCTCGTTGAGGTCGAAGCCGATGATCTTGCGGCCGGACTGCGCGATGGCGCGGAAGATCGACGTCGCCTGATGGAATTCGAGTCCGCCGGGCACGGGCGTGCCGGTATGCGGGCAATAACGCTGGTCCAAGCCGTCGATATCGAACGACACCCAAACTTCCTTGGGCAACTTGGCGATCATGTCCTGTACGAGCGAATCCCACGTCGCGCCGGAGTACATCTTCTGAGCGATCCTCTCGTCGTGCCACACGGACACGCGGTCGCCCTGCTTGCGGCAGTACTCGTCTTCTTCTTCACAGAAGTCACGGATGCCGACCTGCACGAGACGCGACACCTGGGGGATGTTCTCAAGCACGTTGTGCATGATCGACGCGTGCGACCACTGGAATCCCTCGAACGCCTGCCGTGTATCGGAGTGCGCGTCGATGTGCAGAATGCCGAATGACTTGTGCTTCTCGGCGATGGCCTGCAACGCGCCGTAGGGCGTGGAGTGGTCTCCGCCGACGATCGCGGCGATTTTTCCCTGATCCAGGACACGGCGGGTCTGCTCGCGCACCCAATCATTCATGCGCGTGCCGAGTTCGTTAACGCGAGTCAGCGATTTCTCGAGCTGCGCATCGCCTTCAATCGCGCCGCCGACTTCAATGATCGCCTCGGCCTGCTGCCGCGCTTCGCGGTTCCAGGCACGAATTTGTTCGGATTCTTCCGTCATGAAGAACCCGGACTCGTAGGGGCGTTCCACTTCGAGGTCGAAAAGGTCGACCTGCTTGCTCGCCTCCAGGATGGCGGCCGGCCCATCCGAGGTTCCGCCACCGTAAGAGGTCGTCGCCTCCCAAGGCACGGGGATATAGATGATGGCCGACTCTTCCTCGGTGAAGGGAAGGCCGAAAATACCGGAATCTGCCGACGCTGCTGCATTAGGGTCAAACTTGGACATGCGCCGATCATAAACTTGGTCCCGTGATTGCACAACGGACGATATCGGAGGAAATCCACGAATGCGGGTCGCGATTGCGTCCGATCATGAGGGCTTCAGGCTCAAAGAACGTATCATGTCCCTTCTCGAATCCATGAATCACGAGGTCATCGATCTCGGGTGTAACTCCCGGGAACCGGTGGACTATCCGGACTACGCGTTGGCCATCGGGAAAGCGCTGCGGACGGGAACGGCGCAACGCGCGGTGTTCCTCTGCGGAAGCGGCGTGGGAGCTTGTATCGCTGCTAACAAACTTCCGGGGGTGCGAGCGGCGGTTTGTCACGACCTCAGTTCAGCCCGGATGAGCATCGAGGATCACGACACCAACGTGCTGTGCCTCGGGGCGAATATGATTGCCGAGCAGCTGGCGGAGGAAGTGGTCGCTCACTGGATCACGTCCCGCTTCTCGGAGCTTGCCCGGCACCGTCGGCGCGTAGAAAAGGTCCACCGCATGGACCTGCGGCTCGACCAGCAGTACGCGTGAACCCCGGCGACGAGGTCAGCGCACGCTTTCGGGCTTCACGCCCCAGGAGCGCAGTATCTTCCCCTCGTCATCCGCGCTCATCGCTTTTTTGAACTTCGCGCCAGGCCGTCCCTTCACGCGCGCTTCGCATTCTTTCCAGGTGGCGTGGCGCATCGGGATGCCGTTGACGACGCTGAGATAGGAATAGGCTGCTTTCTTCTCGCCCTGATCCCGACTTTTCATCTCGGGAAGCGACGTATCCTCGGGCAAATCATGAATGGGCACGGAATACCTGAGCAGCGGCCCATCGTATAAATCGATGCGGCGGCCTTTGGAAAACGAGACGGCGATTTCATCGACTCGTTCGTTTCCGGGGATCCCCGCATGACCGCGCACGAAGTGCCACTGAATGCGGTTCTCCTTGCCGCGGCGAGCGACGACGGCGATGAGCTGCTTCCACAGCTCGACGTTGGCGACGTCCTTCCCGTCGGCCGTCTTCCAATCCTTGTTGCGCCACGCGTAGCACCACTGGGTGATGCCGCGGATGACGTACACGGAGTCGGTATAAACGTTGACCGTCCCGGGAACATCACGCAGGCGAGTCAATGCGGCGATGACCGCGGTCATCTCCATGCGGTTGTTGGTCGTCGCGGGATCTCCCCCGCCGAGTTCGGTGACGTGACCTTGCGGCGTCGCGATAATCGCGCCCCAGCCGCCTGGCCCTGGATTTCCGGAACTGGCGCCGTCGGCGAAAACGATCAGAGGAGGCAGGTTTTCAGACATGACTCAGCGTTAGCGTGGCTGCCTAGCCTGACGCAACCAAAAGGTATCCGCCAACCCATTGGAACACGGTGCGTCATCCCGCCTTCGCATGCATCCAAGCCGCCGGCATGACGCACCGCTATACCATAAGGTGGGGGCCACCTTTTGGTAACCTTTTTGGCCTGATCCGTTGTAGGTTAACGAAACGATGAGGCTCCAAGACATTCGCCTGGTGCATCTTCCGAAGGCACGCTCGGAGGGCTCGCAAGGCGTCGATAGCATCGTCCCCGAATCCTTCGCGCGCGCGTTCTATCTCGAAACCTGCTTGCGCCGCATCTGGGTGGGATCACTGGATGACTTCGGCGACACGGCTGCGACCTATCCGGCAGGGAGCGAGCTGTTCTGTGGAACGGAGGCGTATCGATTCCTCCTCCGCGTCACGACGGGACTCGAAAGCGCGATCCCCGGCGAAGCGGACATCTTTGGCCAAGCCAAAGAAGCGTGGAAGACGTTCGAAGCGCAGTCCGAGACTCGCCCTAACCCACTCGTCGCCGAACTCCGCGAGTGGATCATGAAACTTTTCGAGGACACGAAGGTCATCCGCTCGGAACACCTGCGCGGCATGGGCCCGGCGTCCTACGGCAGCATCGTCCGCAAACTTTTGCAGCGCCATGGCCCGACGTCGGACCAGCCCATCCTCATCGTCGGCGCCGGTCAGTTGGCGCGCTCCATCGCTCCATACCTGACCCAGCATCGTCTTCTGCTTTGGAACCGCACTCCTGAAAACGCGCAGGAGCTGCGTGACCTGCTCGCGCTCGAAAAGGGCGCGCGCGTCGACATCGTCGCGGGTGGAAAAGCCGCGGAGCTTCTGGCGTGGCAAGAGGCTCGACACGTCGTCGTGTGCATTCCCCTGGACCCGAAAGAAGATCCCGCACGCATGGAAGCTTGGTATCTCGGCAACCGCGATGCCGACTTCCGCCGTACGGTGGTTCATCTCGGCGGATTCCGCGCGAAGTGCGGCGCATGGACCAAGGTCCCGGATTTTTACGCGCTCGACGATCTCTTCGCATTCCAGAATCGCGAAAACCAGGAACGTCCCATGCGGCTCGCGCAGGCTCAGAAGGCCTGTGAGGAG
>CAYOWB010000008.1:3541-5442 GCA_964407515.1 uncultured Bacteriovoracaceae bacterium | reverse complement strand
GGCCTGTCACTCTCCGGCACGGGTGGGAAGACCTGGCGCTTTTTTCATGAGGTTCTAGATGGTAGCCGTCCGCCGTGGTGAACGCGGCACCCTGAAGTTGGGAACTCGTAAATCGTTGCTCGCGCTCGCACAGAGCCGCGCCGTCGCGACCGAGATCGAGGCGGCGAATCCCGGCCTCAAAGTGGAACTGGTCGGAATCGAGACTCGGGGCGACCGCATTCAAGACGTGCCACTCAGCAAGGTAGAAGGGAAAGAGTTCTTCGTCGCGGAACTCGACGAGGCATTGCACCGGGGTGAAACCGATCTCACCGTCCACTCCCTGAAAGACCTGAGCCTGGACCGCCCGAAGGAATTCTTCTGCGCCGCCATCCCGCGCCGGGAAAACTCACGTGACGTCGTCATCTACGGCCCCGGCATTCAGAACAAACTCGCCCGGGGCGTGACGCTCAAGATCGGCACGTCGTCTCCGCGGCGCCTGGAAAACATCCCGCCCTTCCTGAAGCGCGCGCTCCCCGCGAGCCGCTCCGAACTTCAGTTCATCGAGATCCGAGGCAACGTCAACACGCGCCTCGCCCGCCTCCATGAGAAGGAGGGCTCGGAAAAACATCTCGACGCCGTGGTCCTCGCGGCCGCCGGTCTGATTCGTCTTTGGAACGACATGCAGGGGCGCATGGAGCTGAAGAAGCTCCTCGACCGGACTCGGGGAATGATCTTGCCCCTTTCGGAGTGCCCGGCGGCGCCCGGCCAGGGCGCCCTCGCGGTGGAGTGCCGCGCGGAAGACGCTTTCGTTCGCGCCGCCATCGCGCGGATTCATCACCCTTCATGTCGAGGCCGAACGCGCCATCCTGCGTGAAGCGGGTGGTGGCTGCCATCAACGCTTCGGCGCGACGGCCACGGCGACTCCGGAACTCGGTGATCTTCTCTGGATTCGCGGAGCGAAGCCCGATGGATCTTACGTCGATGAGCTGAAGTGGAATCGTCCTGCGTCACCCAAGGCGAGAAACCCCGAAAAGCCGATAGAGCCCTGGGACGGAAACCGCTGGCGCGACAAATCGCGCGAAGAGCCGATCTCGGGCGCGCTTTACGGTGTGGAGTTCGCCGGTCGCGCGGTCTTCATCGCACACTGGCGCGCGGCCATGGCTGAAAAGGAAGCGGTCTCCTCACTGCGGTCGGCCCGGATCTGGACCTCCGGCGTGGCGAGCTGGTTTCAGCTCGCGCAAAAGGGACTTTGGGTCGAAGGCTGCGCGGAGCAGCTGGGCTTTGACTATCTCGCCCCCATGCTCCAAGAACCGCTCTTCGGCCTGCCCACACTCGACTCCTGGATCGTCCTCACGCACGAAGCGGGATTCGAAGGATGGAAGAGCGGCCGCACGCTCGCGACCTATCGCCTGCTTCCGCCGAAAGCGGAGGAAGCGGATACCGCCGAGGCGATCGCGGCCCTTAAAGAGGCGACTCACATTTACTGGAGCAGCGGTTCGCAGTACGACCGCTATTCAGCATCAGCGCCGACCGGCGCCGTGCATGCCTGCGGCGCAGGCAAGACCGCGGCTCACTTGCGTGAACGAGGCGGTGATCCGCTGGTGTTTCCATCGATCGAGGAGTGGAGAAAATGGCTCAGGACCTGACTCATTCGTTGTCCTTGCGGCGGTTGCGCCAGAGCAAGGCCGTGCGCGAGCTGACGCGCGAGTGCCGTGTCTCTCAAGAACAGCTCATCCAGCCGCTCTTCGCGGTCGAGGGAATTTCCTCGCGCGAACCAGTCCCCGGCCTGACCGGTGTCTACCGTGAGACGTCCGACACTCTCTTGAAGCAAGTCGAGAGCGACTTGGAAAAGGGCGTGAACAAGTTCCTGCTCTTCGGCGTTCCAGGATCCAAAGCGCTGAAGAACTTCGACTTCAGCCACA
>CAYOWB010000008.1:3250-3531 GCA_964407515.1 uncultured Bacteriovoracaceae bacterium | reverse complement strand
GTGACCTGGTGGTTGCCGATTGGATTCTGGCAAACTTCCCGGCAGATCTCGGCCCTTCGCAAGCGCTTCGGGCAGGAGATCTTCCTCTCGGTCGACGTTTGCCTCTGCTCTTCGACGGAACACGGCCACTGCGGAGTGATGACAGAGGCATGCGATCATGTCATCAACGACGCCACCGTGAAGGAACTGACCCGCGCGGCGGTTGAGTACGCGCAAGCCGGCGCGGACTGTGTCGCTCCGAGCGACATGATGGATGGCCGGATCGGTGCCATGCGCGCGGC
>CAYOWB010000008.1:0-3218 GCA_964407515.1 uncultured Bacteriovoracaceae bacterium | reverse complement strand
TCCTCATGAGCTACTCCGCCAAGTTCCACTCCAAGTTCTACGGACCTTTCCGGCTGGCCGCGGATTCCGCTCCGAAAGGAGGCGGACTTCAGGATCGCGCCACCTATCAGATCGATCCGTCCCGCGCGGGCGACGCCTACTTGAGCTCCCTTCGTGACGCCGAGGAAGGCGCGGACATCCTCATGGTGAAGCCCGGCATGCCTTACCTCGACATCCTCGCCGATCTCTCCAAGCGCATTCCCCGCCCGTGGGCGGTTTACGAAGTGAGCGGAGAGTTCGCCGCGATCGAGCTCATGGCGCAACAGGGTCTGATCAACGGCCCGCTCGCGCACGCCGAAGCGTGGACGAGCTTCGTCCGCGCCGGAGCTTCGATGATCATCACTTACGGAGCCCGCTCCGCGCGCGAATGGCTCGCGCAGGCCGAAGGGAGAACCTGACATGTCCCGTCCTACCACGAAGTCCGAAGCACTGATCCAACGCGCGCGCCAGGTGGCGCCCGGTGGCGTGCATTCGCCGGTCCGCGCATTCAAGGGCGTCGGCGGCACTCCCCGCTTCATTCAGTCCGCGAAGGGTACGGAACTCATCGATGTCGACGGCAATCGCTACGTCGATTACTGCATGTCCTGGGGTCCGCTGATCCTCGGTCACCAGGATGAAGAGGTGCGCGAGGCGGTCACTTCCGCTTTGCATCGCGGCTGGAGCTTCGGCGCGGCGGAGCCCTATTCGCTCGAACTGGCCGAGCTGATCACGAGCACTCTGCCCTGGGTTCAGAAAGTGCGCTTCGTGAACTCGGGAACCGAAGCCGTCATGGCGGCCCTTCGACTCGCACGCGCGGCGACGGGGCGCTCGAAGATCCTGAAGTTCGACGGTTGCTATCACGGCCACGTCGACTCCATGCTCGTTCGCTCGGGCTCGGGACTGGCTGAGATGGCATCGCCCGACAGCGCCGGCGTATCCCAGTCGACCGCCGCCGAAACGATCGTCGTGCCACTCAATGATCTGGCCGCGGTCACGCAGGCGTTCGAGAAGCACGGAAAAGACATCGCCGCCGTCATCGTCGAGCCGATCCCGGCCAACAACGGACTTCTCCTTCAGACCGAGGACTTCCTCCCGAAGCTTTGTTCCACGGCGCGTGCTCATGGCGCTCTCGTGATCTTCGATGAAGTGATCACGGGCTTCCGCGTGGCGTTCGGCGGAATGGCGGAGCGCACCGGCCTGACGCCGGATCTCGTCACCTATGGCAAGATCATCGGTGGTGGCTTTCCCGTCGGCGCTTATGGCGGCCGCGCGGATCTCATGGACCTGATCGCACCCAACGGCCCCGTCTACCAGGCGGGAACGCTCAGCGCGAATCCGATCGCGATGACGGCCGGCTTGGCCACGCTCAAGAAGCTCCTGCGCGAACGCCCTTACCAGGCTCTCGAAAGCCGCGTGGAACAGCTCGGTGCGCGCATCGAGGCCGAGACCCGCGGGCGCGCGACACCCCTGCGCGTGCAGCGTTTCGCTTCGATCTTCTGGACCGTGACCGCGCAGGCACATGAGCCCATCCGCACCCCGGACGCGATTCCGGCCAAGCAGAAGGAATTCTACGCCCGCACGTTCCACGGACTTCTTGAGCGCGGCATCTATCTCGCTCCGAGCGGATTCGAAGTCTCGTTCCTCTCCACGGCTCACACCGACACGAACCTCGATGCGCTCGCGGAAGGACTGGTGTCGTTTACATGACTGATTATCCGATGAACCGCTTCCAACGTGCCCTGGCCCGGAAGAACACGGAACGTCCTCCCGTGTGGTTCATGCGCCAGGCCGGGCGGTATCACAGCCACTACCAGGAGCTGCGCAAACGGCACTCGTTCCTGGATCTCTGTGAACGCCCTTGGCTGGCATGCGAAGTGGCGATGGGACCGGTGCTCGACTTCGACTTCGACGCCGCGATTCTGTTCTCGGATATTCTGTTTCCGCTGCGAACGCTCGGCATGGGGCTGCATTACGACGAGCGTCCGCGCCTGGACTGGTATCTGCGCGAACCGCAGGACCTTCACAAGCTCCGCGAAGGCGGAGCGGGACTGGCTCGTGAACTGGAATTCCAAGGTGAAGCGCTAGCCCTGACGCGCGAGAAGCTTTCGCGTGACAAGGGCCTCATCGGATTCGTGGGTGGTCCACTCACCCTGTTTTTCTATGCCGTGGAAGGTTCGCACCAAGGCGATCTGGCCTCGGCCAAGGCCGGAATGCATGATGGACGCTTCGAAGGATTCACCGATCGGCTTCTCGACCTACTCGCCGAGAACATGGCGATCCAAGCGCGAGCGGGGGCCGACACCATCGCGATCCTCGACACCTGCGCGGGCGAAGTGTCGCCCGTGGACTATGGCAAACAGGTGATCCCCGTGCTCCGCGACCTCATTTCGCGTTTTCGCGCACGTTGCCCGGAGACTCCGGTTACGTATTACTCCAAGGGCACCGGCCCACAACATTGGGCCGCCGTCTCGCGGCTTCCGGTCGCTTGCCTCGGAGTCGACTGGAATCATGACCTTGTCGAGGTCCTGCGCAATCACTGCGACCAGTGCGCCATTCAAGGCAACATCGACCCGAACTGGCTCCTTCTGGATCACTGCCGCCTTGAGCCGCGTCTGCGCGCCTACTTCTCACGCATCCGCGAACTTCCCGCCCATGCACGACAAGGGTGGATCGGCGGACTCGGACATGGCGTGCTTCCGAAGACGCCCGAAGACAACGTTCGGCTTTTCGTCCGCCTCTTTAAGGAGTACTTTGGCGACTCCGGAGGGGCTTCATGAGCCTGAACCCGCGCCTCACAGAACTGCTGCGGAAGTACAATGTGCCGGGGCCTCGTTACACGAGCTACCCGACTGTTCCGTATTGGCAGGAAACGCCTTCGCAAGACGAGTGGATCGCGCGGCTCGACCAGGAGCTGCGCGCGGCGGAACGTGAGCACGTCGGCGCCTCGATCTACGCGCACATCCCGTTCTGCAGAAGTCTTTGCAAGTACTGTGGCTGCAACACCCGCGTCACGCGCAACGCGGCGGTCGGGGCCCCTTACGTCGACAGCGTTCTTCGCGAGTTTGACCTTTATCTAGAGCGTCTGGGACGGACTTCGTCCTCGGCTCGCATTCCTTTGACCGAACTGCATCTGGGCGGCGGATCTCCTTCATTCCTGGACGCGGACGTCCTGGGCCGCTTGTGTGAAGGCATCCTTTCGC
>CAYOWB010000007.1:29492-42674 GCA_964407515.1 uncultured Bacteriovoracaceae bacterium | reverse complement strand
CGCGCCCGAGCAAGCGCCAGCTTGCGCCTCCGCGCGAGCCCTACGCCGGCTTCGGCGGCGCCTCGAATCCTCCCGTCCGCATCACCCTTCGGGGGACCGATATTCTTGGCACCTTCTTTCAAGAGAACGAGCTCCATCCTGAGCAACGGCTGATCCACGAGGCGGAGAACACCTGGCGAGTGGAACTTCAGATGCCAATCAGCTTCCCGTTGGTTCGACTCCTCGCCGGACTGAGCGAGGGACTGACCTCCGTGCACCCCAAGGCACTCAGGAGGGAGATCGTCGGCGTTCTGAAGACCGGCTGCCGCCAGCTACAGCGGGAGAAGTGAGGGCCAGAGCGATGGACAAGTAATGTCCATCGGACATGAGAGGATAACTCCAGAATTAAGGAGTACCCGAATGTCTGACATCGTCGCCCAAGAAATTATTGGGGCCCCCGCGGATCCCCTGTTTTCCTTTCAGTCCTTTCATGTGGGGCCGTCAAATGAGCTGGCAGTCGCAGCCGCACGGAATCTCGCGGAGGGCGGGCCGCGATCTTTCCACTCGCTTCTCATCCGTGGAAAACCGGGCACAGGGAAGAGCCACCTCCTTCACGCAATTCGGCACGCTTTCCTGATCCACAATCCTGGCAGCAAGACGCTCCACTTCACAGCGGACGAACTCTGCCACGTCTATATCGACACACTCAAAGCGGCGAGGACTGATGGACTCAGGCATCGTCTTGAAGAACTGGACCTCCTTCTGGTCGACGACGTCGAGTCTCTGCAGGATAAGGCCGCCACCTCCGACTTCTTTCTCTGGGCGGTTGACGCAGTGAGGAGGCGACGGGGCCGTGTCGTGATGACTTCAAATAAGGAACCAAAGGCGCTCCGGTTCAGCCCTCGTCTCAAGAGCCGCGTCGCAGGCAGCCTCACGGTCGAACTAACTCACCCTCGAGGAAAAGAACGTGAACGTCTGGTGGAGTCACTGGCGCAGAGGATCGGGCTCCGGTTGCGACCAGTCACACTCCGGAGACTGGTCACTCAGCAATCCGCAAGCGCACGTGAACTATATGGAATGTTAGAACGATTCAGGGCGGAAGCGATCCTCTCCAGCTTGACTATCTAATACGACACACTATGAACGACATACCCGTATCGTACGATCTTGCCTCCGAGCGCGCCGTCATCGGCGCTATTCTCCTGAATAATCATACGTTGGACGAAGTGCGCGAAATCGGCCTGGATGCAGCCGACTTCTGCCTCGACGTACATGGGCTGCTCTTCTCGACACTACTTCGCCTTCACGAGCAGCGGGAACCCATGGACCTAATCACCCTGAGCGCCGCCTTGCGCAGCACCGGGGACCTCGAGTGGGTCGGCGGGACGGAGACGCTCACGAGGATCTTCGATGAATCGTTCTCCGCCGGAAATGCGCTCCGTTATGCCAAACTGGTCCGTGAACAAGCCATCCTTCGCAGAATGAAAGAAGCCTGCACCGATCTCATCGAAAAGATCCACGAAGGCGTCCCAGACCTCCAGGCATTTCTCAACGAGGCCGAAGAAAAGATATTGAAGCTGAGCGAGCTGCAGAACAGCAACCGATTCCTCTCGATGCACGAGTCGATGATCGGTGTCATGAGCCACATCGAAGAGAATGCTGCCACCGATACCGACCTCATCGGAATACCGACCGGCTTTTCCGACTTGGATCAGCTCATCGGAGGCATGCAGAAGACACAGGTGATCGTCGTCGCCGCCCGTCCAGGCATGGGCAAGACGTCCTTCATCCAGTCGCTGGTCCTCCACGCCGCCCTCGATCACCGATGCGTGGTCGCGCTGTTCTCGCTTGAAATGTCGGACCTCGAACTGAGTACCCGCCTCATCTCGGGAGTGACCCGGATCAATTCCAGGCGTCTCAAACGCGGCCAGCTGAGCATCCATGAACGCCAGAAGCTCGCTGCTGGCATGGACCGCCTATCCAAATCCCGCCTCTTCATTGACCCGAGCGGTGGACTCTCGGTCGTCGATATCCGCTCCCGCTGCCGACGCCTGATGCAACAGCAGAAGCGACTTGACCTCGTGGTCGTCGACTACCTTCAGCTCATCGGACCGTCGACTCTGATGCAGAAGGCCCGCGCGAGTGAAGTACAGACTCTCACGGAGATCAGCAAACAGATGAAGGAGCTGGCCAAGGAACTGCAAGTTCCCATCGTACTCCTGTCACAACTCAACCGGCCGTCCGAACTGGCGCAGGTGAAGGATCATCGCCCTAAGCTGACGAACCTGCGTGGGTCCGGCTCGATCGAACAGGACGCGGATATCGTCCTGCTGATACATCGCGAAGACTATTACGACCCGCAGAGCAAGAGCCGCGGCATCGCGGAAATCATCGTAGCGAAGAACCGTCATGGGGAACAAGGCACCGTGAAGCTCGCCTGGCTTGGAGAGTACACGATGTTCGACAATCTAACTGAGCAGCAGAAGAGGCAGCTCCCCGTGTGAACGAGAATCGCGGAATTTGGAAAGATATGCCTAGGCTAATCGACTCAATCGACCAGATTGCCCGACGAAAAAGGCGCGAGGTATTGTTTCTCAAGTTCTCTAAACGGGAGAACGACAGCGACGTACGGAGGTCTGCCATCCAATGGCTGAACGAAAACGGTGTTCCGTTTTCTGAGTGTTTTGACGTCTGGGACGAGGGACTGATCGAGGCGCCCTACCAGGGCAGCCTGTATCTCGATCTGCCTTACGACAAGTCTGATTCCCTATACCTGAAGATCCAAGACCACTTCGAAAACAAAGACGAGTCGCCCAGGATCGTGGGCGTAACACTGATGCTTCTGAGAATGCCGCGATGAGAAGATCGATGATCGATTGGTACCGCGACTACTGCAAGAAAGTCCGGTCGCCATTCGGTGCGCGCTCACGCAGGCGGCTCCACCACTCTTTAACGTTGACCGACCGCTCGTCCGCGCTACACTTGCCCTATGGCCAATCAGGGAAACCGGAGAATCGGCAAGAAGGAAGAACTGCGCTTTCAGCAACGACTGGAGCGCACTTTGCAATACCTGGTCTACTTTTATCTACGCAGTGACTCCCGCTTCCGGAAGCGTTTCCTGAAACTGGTCGATATCTCGGATAGACCTGCAACATTTGACATGGAACACCCTGTCCCGCTCAAGGACTGCGGCACGTATCGAGCGGACTTCGCCGTTCTTGATGGCAGGCGGTTCAAGACGATCGAACTGAAGGTGTTTTCAGGATTCACCGAACAGCAACTCTGCGCACTTAAGGAAGAAAAAATCGACGTATTGATCGCCTTGGAGAAACCGGCTGAGTGCATAACACCTAAACCGAAACTGATTCGCTGGTCAGAACTGGAAAAGATACTTCCGGAAGGATGCGACAAGGCAGTTGAAAAATTCATCTATGGAGAGTGCGAGGAGGGGAAGACTCTAGACTCCGTAAAGAGAATCCTTCTTGGCATACGCAAAAAGCTCACATCAGAACACCGGCCCGAGTTATCGATCAATTGCCCGCTCTTACTGAACCGCCTGTGGTGGGAACTAGGCCGCAAGGATGGATTTAGCCTGGCTGCTGGAGACTACAAAATCTTCGAAAGTAAGAAATACCGTGGCTACGGTTACTATTACTTTAATCCTTACGACTTCACGAAGAAAAAGAAAGGGGAAGTTCGGTTTTGGGTAGGCTTCGAAGCCCCGCCTCAGCGCTATAAGGAAGAAGGGCCCCTTTACCTTTCGGTCTGGGAATACGCTAAGAAGAAGCCGAAAAAGCGTAAGTTCCTGGACTGGGAAAATCGTAAAGATAAAAATCGCCCGACCGATACAACCTTCAAGAACCGCATGGGGATCATCGGGACTCGTGTTGCCGCATGGGAAATCAGCACTCCCGAAGACCTCCAGCAACATACTGAGAAGGTCAGGCGATTGATCTGGAAGAAGAGAAACCGACGCCAAGCGAAATAATCACGCAATGCTATACCCTCTCCCCACGGACCACGAGCACCCAATAGTCGCAATGCTCCGGATGTGCCCGCTCTTCATCCCACCGGCTCCTTCGTTGGTCTCCAAAAACCTGAGAACCCAGTCGTGAACCGCTCTCTGTTCCGTAAACGTGAGATCCGAGTTTCCTATTCCTTTCACCTCTCCTACGGCCCAGGTTTGTCCGATGCGTTCAAGCTCAATCGTGGCTCGAGTTCCTTTTACCCACGCTGAGAAGTATGCGGCTTCTCCACGGGTTGCTCTCCCTAACCGCATCGGAAGGCAGTGCTGCATTTCTCTGCCCTCTTCCAGCAGGGACCTTCCGGTTCGAAGGTGGGTGACCTTGATTTCTTCTGTGTCCGGGGGAAGCGCTACTGACGGGAAAACCGCTTGAACCTCGGCTGGAGTCAGTCCGTAATCCATCGGCAACTCCTGATGCCAGAGCCGAGTGCGAGCAAGCAACCGGTCGGGCCTAAGTTCAAGCGGGGGGGGACCTACCGAGACAGTTGATGTAGTCGCGCACTTCTTCGATGACCCGCGTAGCTAACCTAAGACCACCCGCTTGTCGATAAAGCGTCAACGCGTACCGGGAAGCGTACCGCACCCATTGTTCCCAGGTATGAATCCTATCTTCTTCTCCAAGATCAGGCCGAATCACCGTTTGCGCCAAGGTGACGAGCTGATACCAGATCGCATTTTCACACCGATCAGAGGGAATATTCTCCGGAGCAAACTGCGTCGGCCCCGGAAAAACGAGATGATCCGCTCTGACTGATGGTCCCGCTCGTCGGATCAGGAGACGCTGAGTCAGCTGTGCCCGGCGAAGGCTCTCCCCTCGCAAATCGAATAGACGTTGCCAGGCATAATGCGAGTACCTACTCCCTAAGGCTGTCGTCATCGTCGGATTTGGGCGTACTTTGGTGGATTGTTCGTACGAAGTGAGTCCTAATCTGGATAATCGACTATTCTCGAATGCTCGGTCGGCACGGCAGGCCGATATCCAGTTTTCAACCGCCTCATCAAGAGTACGGTTGAGACTACGACCGGACTTTGCAGCCTTGCCCATGCCGTGAAGAATTTCGGAGCCAGCTTTTCCTAGCCTCGCTTCCGCTCCTAGTCCAAACGTGACCGCGCCAGGGCAAACCCCCACGAGCTGTGTTAAGCGGTGATCAGTATCGTCAGAGGCAAGGAGCTTATAGACCTCAAAGCGAATATCCGGGGGGTAGTGATCCACGACCTTTCGTAAGTTTTGGTCGCAGCGTTTGACGGCAAACGCCGACACCGACATAAGGATCTTCCACACCTCTCGGGTTAGCATTTCGGAAAGCTCAAGATCGCCGGGATAAAGAAAGGCGAACTGCGTCCGGACGGCGCGAAGGAAGCCGCCAAACACATCCTGCATCTCTCTTGAGATCCGTGCCCGCATGAACCAGGATCTGGGAATGCCAGCAGATGCAATGACCTCAGGATCACGTGCCCAACGAATAGTGGCAGAAACCCGATCTAACCGTCTGCTGTCTGACCATGACTGAAGACAAACTCCCCACGCATACCCCTGAAACAAGACAGACAGTTTGGGCCCCGGCCCTAGTTTCTCTGCTCGCTCCAACTCGCAGTGCGCGATATCCGATCGATCAATAGGCATCACGTCCTCACGCGGGGATTATTGATTGCCCGAGTGTCACTAGAGGTCAGCAGCCCCCAGATGTGTCCGGATCATTCAGCGGCCGATAACAAGCTATGAAGTATTGTCGTTTTGGACTAAATTCGATACACTTATTCTGCTCTCCCGTGGAGATTAGTGACCTCGGCTCGTTATACTCAAGGAGTAGATGATATGAAGCGAACTCGAAGATCGGATCGGAAGACGTCGGTGATTCGGGTCTTGGCTCAACTCCAGAAGGCCGATCAGGCCTATTTAAAGCGGATCACGCAGTTTCTCTTTCGCCTCTGGTCTGCCGTAGAGGCTAATCCGGCTCTTCAATGTAACATAACAAAGACAGACGGGGTGTGGGTGTTTTACGCACAGAAGACTGTATTCTATCTTCAGTTCAACAGAAAGAACTTCGCCCTGCTCTTTCTGGAACCGGAGTTCCTTCTCTTCGGCTCCCCGATTGTTTCCGATCTTCGGCCGTCGCCTAAGGAGAAGTGGTCGTTTAAATTTCAAGCGTTCCTTTCCGAGGATCGTGAGTTTGATGCGCTAGCAAGGTATTTGGAACGACTGCCAAAGATCACTTTGAAAGCGAGCGGACGAAGAAAGCATAGCAGGATTATACCAGCGGCCGTACAAGAGGCGGCGTGGGAGCGATTTGTGAATCATGGACGCAGGTGCGAAAGCCCTTCCTGCGGCAAACTGATCAAGGACAACGAGCCCCTTGCGTTCGATCATATTCTGCCATTTAGTAAGGGAGGTTCATCCAAAGTCGCTAGTAATATCCGAGTGCTCTGTCAGCGCTGCAATCAAGAGAAGTATGACAAGTTCTGGGATACTTATGCTTATCCTGATTCGAGTCAGTGACGCACTACTAGTGCATTCGTCACATCACCACCGATTCTAATCGGAGCGCGTGACATTTGGGTACGATCAAGCCCCCTTCCCATCGGAGCTTGGCCGCTACGTCTCAAATGCGAGTTGCATCGAGTTCAGACGAAATACCGCCGGCGCCACCCTCCACCACTTCGCCTCAACTCCCTGATTAGAGAACCCGCACCACACCAGGAACTCTTCGTCCGGAGCCGCCATATCGACCAGCACGATGCCTACCCCGGGACTCACTACCGCCCCCTGCTTCCGCTTAAACTCCCACGCCTTTAATGTATGCCGAAGCCCTGCCGTAACATCCGCAAGCGACAGCCGACAACACGACGCACGACTTACGTCCACGACAAGAACGACCGGCATTGGAATGGCAGCAAGACTCTTCAGTCTCATCTTGTGTCGTACCCGCCGAACCACATATCTCGGCGTTAATCGATGCCTCCGAGTCCCCGGCGCCGTTCGCCCCGGAGGCCCCGCAACACACATCAGCTCCAACGCGACTCCAGCCTTCGGAAGAAACAGGTCCAACGAAGTCTTCTCTCCAGTCCTGTATTCGAGTTGCCCACTCAGACAATCTCGGACCGCTAAGGCAGAAAAAAACTTCACCTCGAACAGATAGCCCGGTACTCCCCCCAGCGCTCCAAGCAGAGACTGCGTCGCTATCTCCCAATTTCTCAGGTTCCAGATCCCCATCGTAAAAAGGTACCGGCACACCGCATAGGCACCGAGCCCACACCCACGCATCAACCGCCAGCTATCCGGCAGAGATAGAAACAACAGCATTCGGACGGCCCGAAAACGCCGGACCCGAGCCACAAGAGTACGGAACCGACGAAATACACGGGAGAATGACAGCTGACACCGCCGAATGCACATGGCCGCTAATTCTAATCGGATCACGCGACACCCCGGGACAATCCACCGATTCAATTGTGTCCGTTTCGCTTACTTCTGACCCCATCTGACAAACCCCTCGGCCAGAGTGGAGACATGACCGACAGAAAGCGTGTCCTCATCCGCCTTCTGATTTGGACGGCACTTTTCGTCGCTTACATGGCACTCCTCCGTTACGGGGTGAATCCCGAGTGGGCAGAGCTAGGCATGTGCGCCCTCGCTAAGGGCATCGGCGAACGGTGGTTTCCCTACCAGAGACAGGCCCCTATATTGGTGGTCTTTCCTTGGGAGAAGCGACGGTGGCAAGGCCTGGGCCAACCTTGTATCGCTACAATTGCCCCACAAGACGCAGTCGAAATTCAACTGGGAACAGATGGCGCAGAGGTAACGAAAGGCTAAGCAGCAAGGAGTTGCCCGTAGATATCTGCCAGAGTCACTCCATCTTGTGTCTTCCACATCACCCAGCCGTTCGCCGTCGGACGGTCACCTCCCGCCTTCTTTATGCACAGCAAGGCGGCAGTGCTCAGCGCCATCACCTTTCCGTCGATTTCGACTCCGTTAACGCGCAAAGTACCCTCAAAAATCTGCTTCTTCTTCCCTTTCGGACCGTCTCGGAGGAATGAACTCCTCCACTAGGCTGCCTTCCGCTCCGCCCCAGCAGTACCCGCCGCAGTCATCCCCCAGGTCAACTCCAAACTCGGATCCATCGCCTTCAATAGCTTCTCGAACTGCACCACGGTCGGCATTCGCCTCCCCTGCTCATAAGCCGCATAGGAATTCGCGTACTTTGATCCAATCAACTGAGCCGCCTGCACGAGAGTCAAATTCATCTCCAGCCGCCGTCTCTTCAGGACCAACGCTACCAGCTTTTCAGGATCGTCTGAGCGCAGTGCAATTTGGTTCTCACCCTCTCCAGAAACGGTGACCACGAAGTCCTTCCACTCGTAGTGTTCTTCTGCCATCTGGCGAACCGACGATTCGGTCGCGCGCAAAGCCGCATCGGGCGAGTCGCCACTCGCCACAGCCCCTAGGAGCGGAATCTCAGCCACCCAATAATTCCCATCCCGCGATAACGTTCCACTGATGACCATAGCGAACCCCTCACGCCACCCGCTTCCGCGAGTAAGCCTCAACAACTCTCTTTGCCGCCTCAACCACCTGCAGGCGCAACTCTCCCGGCCCCACCACTTCCACCGCCGCGCCATACCCCAGCACCCACTGCAACAACTCCGGAGTGAGCGCCACTTGAAGCTCCACGCGGACCTTTCCATCCCTGCGCGTCTCCACCTTCTGCGACGCATGCCACCGGCGGCGAGAACACCAACGTCACCTTCTCCGCAGCGCCTCCGCGAAACACTCCCATCGAATCCCCAAAGAACCTCTCCGGATCTACGGCGACGCCACCATACGGCTCGGCAGTCATCACCGCATCTCGCATCCGAGCAAGCGCGAACACCTTGACCTCGTGTGACTCCAAATCTTCCGCCACCAGGTACACCCCGCCCTTCGCCAAGTAGACAAACTGCCCACCCAAGCGCCTCCGCCGCTCACTCCCTCCCGTATGAGCGGAGCGGTACGTAACTTCCATCACATGCCCCTCGGCAGCGGCCGCGCGTACCGTATCCACGAGTTCGGCACTTAATCCGAAGTTCCATCTCGGCAAGGAGTCCACTCGCACCTCTCGACTCAACTCCTCGAGATACTCACGTCCCTTCGCACCTAACTTGCCCTCGATCTTTCCAAACGCCGTCACCAGGTCCTGATAGAACACCGTTCCCTTCAGTGACATCAGCGACTCACGCGCCAGGTACAATGCGAACAGTTCACGAGCCGAGAGCACCAGGTACTGCGCTACCCGCGCATCCCTCTCCAGCTTCCAGCGGGCGCTCTCATCCGCGCCTTCGCTAAACAGCGGAAATCCCGCGTCGTTCAACGCCTCGAGGTCCCGGTACACCGTCCGTCGACTCACCTCGTGTCCCCGGTCCTTCACTCGATCCCAAAGCTCCGCGACGGTCAGCCCGTGAGGAGCACCCTCCAAGAGATCGAGAATCGTATAGATGCGCGCCACCTGAGCATTTCTTCCGGCCATCGCATACTTTTCGGGCAACCGACTTAAGAACATTAGAATGTTCATAATTTAAGAACCGAACATAAACACCGAGTTAGGACTGACCGAAAGCCGGATCTATTCTTCCTCACCCTGGAGTTTTCGCCTCTCAGACGGCTTTAGCGACGGTTCCTTGCCGTGCTTCCAGGGCTTGCAGCGCTGACAGCCGCAGCCCGGGTGAGTGTCCTTGCAACGACCACTCAGCTTCTTGGAGACGGCAGCGCTTCCACTGACCGAACTCAGATACTTAACTCGCTTCTCCTGCTTCTTCTTCGCTTCATGGCGGCGTATCGCACGACTCTTGGTCATACCTCCACTTTAGGCAATGCGATGGACACTAAAGGACAACGCGGCGTGACCCAAGGTGACGCAGACGCCAGATACGATGATGAGTAATGAAACACGGAAACGTAGATATCGGACCAGATGACTTTCAGGAGGCTCAAATGCCTCTCTGGAGCAAAAGCCGCCACTTCAGAGTGTCAAAGCATAAGGGCTTCGAATTCAACCTCTACCGCTGGGAATGTCCGGCTCCCGCTCACTTTAAGTGGACAGTACACCGGCACTGCGACCATCCCGGCTTCCGTCTTAGCCTCACACTCTTCCGCCTCCAGTTCGAATTTCACTTCTATGACAATCGACACTGGGACAAGGATTCCGGCCGCCTGGAAGACTAGTTCCACAGAGGCCCCCTCTCAAGATTCAGAGGAGACTGACGATTAGTGTAATATGATATTTGTCATTTTCTCGCTAATCCTTCTATTCGGGTCTGCCGCGAGCGCCTCAGACCGAATAGAAATGAAGAATGGAGACGCATTCTACGGGACTGTAGTGGAACAAAGAATTGGCGAATACGTCCAGGTCCAGTTTCAAGACGGCAATGAGAAGCGACTTTCGTGGAACGACGTCTCTTCGATTAGCAGGAGAACTGAACCGAATTTGCAGCTATCACCTAACGATGACCGGCTTCGACGATACTTTCTCGGAGTGCTCGTCGGCCCTGGATTCATCTTGAATACTGATAGTGCCACTCCATTGGTTTCCGGAGGAAACCTTGGAGTTCAGCTCCTCGGCTCTCACAACGGAGCGCTGACCGTGGGCGGATACGTTCTGAGCGGACAAGTATCCACTACCGTCCATCTTCTCGGGTCGTCGAACTCCTTTGACCGAATCAACCGCAGGCAAACCATTTTCGGATTCGACGTTGGATGGCGAAGGATGCTCGATACTCCGGTTTACTCCGGCATACGCCTGGGTGATACCTTCTCGTCGATCTCTGCGGATCATATTCCCGGATTTCGCGGCCCAGTACGCCTTACAGGAAACTCGATTAATGTGGGGTACTATCTTGGCATTGAAATCCCAGTCTGGAGGTTAGCCCTCAACCTTGAGGCCGCCCGAATATTTAACGGCAAGGTAACTGTGACTGGGCAAGACGCATCCGAGACAATCGGCGCAACGTCGGTTCTCGGCATGTTCGCAGGTATCAGGGCCTTCTTCTGAGTCCCCCACGGCGCAAGAGCATAAAATTGAAGACACCTGACTCGCCAACCCGGCCCCCATCAACCGAGGTCACACATGTAACGTGCCCCTTAAAAGGTCGCCGTCTCCTGAAATCGCACCAGCGAGACCCCTTGGGGCGGTGATCACCGCGCCTCGGCGCTAGGACGCCAAATTCGGCATCTTAAAGCCATCCAGGTCAAAGACGACACATTGCCTCCCCGTCACGACGTGGCATACTGAAGAATACCGGGGGACCCAAAATGAAAATTCAGAAACTGTTCACTCGAGCCCTGTTTGGAGTATTCGCCTTCATCATCTTCGGCGCACCCATCGGAGGCACAGGAAACGCCACCCCCACCGTGGGTCGAGAAGCCAGTTTATGTCCTCAAGTCAAAGCCTCCGACCCATTGATCCCCCGTTTCGGCACCACGCAGCCTGGCGGTTGCTGTATCATGGCCGACGGTCAAAGAGGCCATCTGGAGCCGCATGGGCGGAATGCATCGTACCTAGTCTGCAAACCCGGCCTGCTCGTACAACCGGCCGGCGAACAGCCCACGTACTCACCTCGCTGACCCCGAGGAATGGGCACCCAGCGAGGCACCGCCCAGAACCACTGAGTCCCCCTTCCACTATCCTCGCAAGCCACAAGTGTCATCCGGCGCCATTATTGCATGTCGTTTTCCCCCATGAGCGACACTCCCCCCAAACGACTTTCAATCACAGGCGCGTCATTGGAAGACGATCTCAGTGATCTGCAACACCTCCTCACCCCCCGACGCCTCGAACTCTGGCGAATCGTGCGTGATGAGAAACCAGAGTCCATTACGGAGTTATCCAAACGAGTCGACCGCCAGTTCAAAAGCGTCCAAAGAGACCTCAAGGTCTTGGCGGAAAACGGCCTTATCCGCTTCGAGCAGAAGTACGGAGCCTACGGTGCTTACCAGAAGCCCGTCTCCATCGCGTCTCGGATAGAAGTAGAGGTTGGGTAGATCATGCAAGACAGCAAGGAAAACGGCGCCCTCCACGTCTCCGCGGAGGATCAAGCCGAACTCAAGTCCCTTCACACCGAACTCGCCCGGCTCTACGACCTTCCCGGACAGCTGGTCTGCGTCCTCGATGAGCAATCACGATTTAAACGAGTCAACCGAGGCTTCACCGCCATCCTCGGCTATTCCCCTCAAGACCTCATCGGAAAACCCATCTGGGATTTCATTCACCCCGAAGACCGAGATCTTTCCATCCAGACGGAACAGCTCGGCCGCACCACCGTCATTCACGATTTTGAAAACCGCTTCCGTGCAAAAAGCAATGCTTACCGTTGGCTCAGATGGACCGGCACGATTGTCGACGGGCTGAACTACGGCGCGGCCATCGACGTAACGGAACTCAGAACCGCCCGACAGAAGCTGGAGGAAAGCCAAGCAAGACTCGCCGCCGTCCTCGAGTACGCCCCCATCGGTCTGTGCTTCACCGATGCCGATGGAAACCTTGAGTTCATGAACCGGGAGGGCGTGGCGATTTGGAAGGGACTCAAGAGCGCCAGCCGAGACGAGTACGACCAATACGAAGCCTGGTTCGAGGAAACCGGCAAGCGCATCCAGAGCCATGAATGGGCGCTCGCCCGAGCCGTATCCCATGGAGAAACGACTCAGAACGAGCGGCTGCGCATCCGCGCGTTCGACGGCAGGGAGAAACACGTCCTGAACTCCGCCGGCCCGATCCTCAGCCCCAATGGAGAAAGGCTGGGCGGTGTCGCGGCCATTCTGGACATCAGCTCGCTCAAGGAGTACGAAACCGCCCTGCGAACAAGCGAGGCAAGGCTGCATTCATTCATCAACAACGCCCCGGCAGCGATCTACTACAAGAACCTCGCGGGCGAAATGCTCATCGCCAACCAGATGCTCTGCGACCTGACCGGGCAGAGCCGAGACTCGATCCTGGGGAAAACCGACTTCGACCTCTTCCCAGAGGCTATTGCCGCCCAGTTCCGTGAGAACGACACTATCGCGATCCAAGAAAAGCACACGAAGACGTTTCACGAAACTCTCGAGGTCGAAGGGATCCTTCACTCCTTTCTCACCACGAAGTTCCCGGTCCTGGACGACCGAAAGAACATCATCGGCCTGGGCCGGGAACTTCGTGGTGAGAAAGGAGTGA
>CAYOWB010000007.1:23365-29482 GCA_964407515.1 uncultured Bacteriovoracaceae bacterium | reverse complement strand
GCGGAATCTCAGTCGACATCACGGAGCAGAAGCGCATCGAGGAAGCCCTTCATGAAAGCGAAGCACGCCTCCGCTCGGTTCTCGAGAACATGTCCGAAGGACTCATGCTCTTCGACGCCAAGGGCAACCTGATCTACCAGAATCCCGCGTCCCTTCGAATCCACGGATTTGAGTCAGACACCGAGGGACGCATTTCCTCGAGCGACCTGCCGACCACCTGGGAAGCCTGGGACGAAGCCAGGCGTCCGATCGCCTTTGGAGAATGGCCCGTATCCCGGGTCTTCCGCAAAGAACGCTTCAGCAATCAAGTGCTGCACGTCCGCCGCGTCGAGACCGGCCATGAATTCGACGGAAGCTACAACGGCTCACCGATCTTCGACCAGAACGGCGAGCTCATCATGGGTTTCATCACCATTCGCGACATCACCGGTCAGGTGGCGGCGACTCAAGCGCTGACAGAGAGCGAGAAAAGGCTCAGCACCTTCATGGAAGCCATGCCGCAAATGGCCTTCATTGCCGACCCCCAAGGCAACGTGACCTATTACAACAAGCGGCATTATGAATACTTCGGAGTCGAACCCGGGCAGACAGAGGGATGGGCCTGGAAGGACAAACAGATCCATCATCCCGATGACCTTCAGCGCACGGTCGAGCGGTGGCAACACTCACTAAAGACCGGAGCACCTTACCAGATTGAATACCGGCTTCGGCGCCATGACGGCGCCTTTCTCTGGCACCTGGGGCGGGCGTATCCCGTCCGAGGCGAGAATGGACGAATCCTGTGCTGGACCGGCACTAACACGAACATTCATGATCAGAAGGAAATGGAGCAGGAACTTCGGGACGCCCTGCGCATCCGCGATGAATTCCTCTCCATCGCATCGCACGAACTGAAGACCCCCATCACGACCATTCGGCTTCAGACTCAAAACCAGGAACGCCTGGTCAAAAAGGCGGAGTGCGGCGATCTCCCGATCGACCGCCTGAAAAAGTCGACGGCTATGGTCAGCGCCCAAGTTTCCCGCCTCACCGCACTTGTGAATGACATGCTCGACGTTTCCCGGATTTCCGCCGGAAAGCTAAGCTTGAACCGGGAGCCCATCAACCTTTCAGAGCTGCTCCGAGAGACGATCGACTGTGAACACCCGGGACTTCGTGCCGCGAACATCCCTCTGACACTGGACGTGCAGGAGCCAGTCATAATTGAAGGTGACCGGCTCCGGCTCAGTCAGGTCATGAGCAATCTCATCTCGAATGTCACCAAGTATGCACCGGGAAAGCCATTGACCATCAGATTGACGACATCGGGCGACTTTGCGCATCTCGAGGTCGAGGACCAGGGCCCCGGCATCAGTCGCGATTATATCGGTCGGATCTTCGAACGCTACGAGCGCGCCGTCCAGAACCCCACGGCCATCACTGGGCTCGGCCTGGGACTCTATATCTCAAGACAGATCGTGAAGGCGCACGGCGGAGAAATCTGGGCAGAAAACAGCCCCGACGGCGGCGCGAAGTTCACCGTGAAAATCCCCAAAACGCAGCACTCAACGCACCATGAACAAGGAGTAACAACATGAGTGATCATCCGATTCTCGTCGTCGAGGACGACTCAGGCATCCGAGAGAGTCTCTTGGAACTGCTCGCCGATGAAGGATTCCCGTCTGTCGGCGCGAAAGACGGAATCGATGCGCTGAAGCTGCTTCGCGATGGCTTGATGCCTTGCTGGATCCTGTTGGATCTCTTCATGCCCAACATGGGGGGAGAGGAATGCTTGGACGAGATCCGAAAGGATCCTCGCTTCGCTGAAGTTCCAGTAACTCTTCTGTCGGCGGGAGCCAGCGCGGCGACCCTGGCGAAGCACAAGGCGGTCGCCTTTCTCAAGAAGCCCATCGACATTGCCGAACTATTCGGCGCTGCTGAAGAGTTCTGTGCACGCACTCAGTCGTAAGAGGCTTCGGATAAGGCCCCGCCCAACTCTTCCGCGTAGCGGAGCTGATGCGTGTAATCCACGTCACGTCCAGCCAGGCGCTTACACCGGCGGCTCAGCCAGCGGCAGCTCCACGATGAACTTCGCGCCGCAGCCCGGCTCGCTCTCCACCCTCAGGTCGCCCGAGTGCGCTCTGACAATCTGTCTTGAGATGTAGAGCCCTAAACCCAGTCCCGAGATCCCCGCCCGGTCCTGCTCCGAGCGCTCGAAGCGATCAAAGATCAGCTCCAGATGCTCCTTCTTGATCCCTGGCCCCTGATCACTCACTTCGATGCGAGCCATCCCCGCCGTCTGTAGGGAAATCTTCAGTGGTCTTCCAGCCGCATACTTCGTCGCATTGACGATCAGGTTTCCGACCACCTGTTCGATCCGGAGCCGATCGACCTCAATCCAGACTTCCGGCTGTATCTGCACCGCAAGGCTCATCCCTGCGTTCGAAATCGTTTCGCGATACCGCTCCACGATCTCCGCCAGAAGCGATGAAAGATTCGTCCACTCACAAGTCAGCCTCAGCTTTCCACTCGAAAGGCGCGACACATCAAGCAGGTCATTAATCAGACTCGTCAGGCGCGCGAGCTGCCGCGACACCAGCATGCTGGACTTCTGCACGATCTCCTGCGGAAGCTCTCCCGCCAGAACCCGGCGCAGCATCCGATCCTGATTTTGAATCTGGAGCTGGATGGTGGTGAGTGGAGTCTTGAGCTCATGCGATGCGATGGAGAGGAACTCATCCCTCGCCCTGACGGCATCCCGCAGAACCGCCTGATTCGCTTCGAGCGACAGCTCAACGTTCTTGCGCTTGGTCGTGTCCCACGTGGCATTCAGAAGTCCATACCTCTCCCCATCCGGAAGCGGCACTCGATACAACGACCAGCTGAAGTATGCCTGCTCCAACGGGCCCTCCGCATGACGCCGAATCATGAAAGGCGCATCTTCCACAGTGTAGGACTCACCCGTCTCGATGACCCGCCGGAAGATCGGCTCAACCTCCGCCCAAACTTCCGGCCAGATCTCGGACACGGCCTTTCCGACGATCTCCCGGCCAGGTGCGATATTCTGATAAACAGCATTGGCCAGAAGCACTCGAAAATCGTCCCCGGAAACCAGGCTTACTGCAGCTGGCATGCGACTGACTACGGTCTCCAGCAGCTGCCGTCCGGCACGCAACGCCGACTCGGCGCGCTTCCTCTCAGAAATATCGCTGACGAACGAGTGATAGTAAGCCGGTCGCCCGTCGTCTTCGTGAACGACATGAACCTTCAGTTCAATCGGAACCCGCGTCCCGTCCTTGCGAACGTATTCCTTCTCATAAAAGACTGGCTCACCGGTACGATTCAGACGTTCCAGGATTTCCCGCTCATGTGCACGCCACTCCTGCGGGGTCAGCGACTCCGACCACGTCGTCCCGCTCATCAGCTCTTCGGCGGTGTACCCCGTGAGCGCCATGAATGCGGGATTGAACTGCAGGAGTCGGCCATCGGGAGTGCCAGCCGCGAACGGCTGCGAGGAATTCTGCACAGCATCCGCGAAGAACTGGGCGCGCCTTTCGCTTTCTTCGTAGGCAGCTTCGGTGCGCTTCTGTTCAGTCACGTCTTTCAACGTGCCGATCATTCTCACCGCTCGGCCCTGTTCGAAGAAAGTCTTGCCCGTCGCCATCACCCAACGCACCTGGCCACTTGTGAGATGGACGACCCGGTACTCGGCAAAGTACTTCCCGTCCCCCTCGGGACTTAATGCATCGAAGAATCTCTTCTCCACCCAAGGCCAGTCCTCCGGATGGACTCCCGCCCTAATCTGCTCGATGGTGCCAGACTCGTGCGGCGGAAGACCCCAGATCTCACAGATCTTCTCATCCCAGCGCAGTTTACCGCTCTGGGCGTCGAACTCGTACAACCCAAGGGAACTCACTTCTATGGCGACTCGAAGACGCTCCTCACCGGATTGATGGAGTGTCACAGAACCGTGAGCTCGGGGGAATCGGCGTTTGAGGCGGGACAGACGTTTTGTTGAAAAATCGATGATGAAAATACAGTCTCCTCGCGGTCACTCCACACCAGACCTCCTTCGCTTCAATGCAGCGCTACCATCCCCTGTGTCGGCTCCAATGGTATCTCCAAGGCGAAACAAGAGCCTTTCCCGGGTTCGCTTTCCACGGAAATCTTTCCTCCATGAGCCTTAGCGATCTCATGGGCAACAAAGAGGCCCAGGCCAAGACCCGGAAAATTCTTGGCTGAAACCGCCCGCTCAAAACGCGTGAAGATACGATCCAGGTCCTCGGACTTGATCCCGATTCCTTGGTCACGCACCGAAACCACGAAAGCGCGGCCCGTCGCACGCAGTTCCACTGACACCGGCTTCCCGTCGCCATACTTGACGGCATTCGAGAGGAAGTTGGTCAGCACTTGCTCCAATCTCAGACGATCGACCCTCGCTCGCACTGAATCAACGTGGTCCAGGTGAATCACCACGCCCTTCTCTTTAGCCTCTTCCGTCGCACGCTCCACCGCCTCGTGAACGACCGACGAAACGTCCACCGGCGCGAGTTCCAGATCGACGCGTCCACGATTCACACGCGAGACGTCCATGAGTGTATCGACCAAGGAAGCCAGCCTCTTGGTCTGGCGCACGGCCTGTTCAATCCTGTCGCCCAGAGGCGGAAGTACGGGGAATTGCTCTGGATGGCGTTTCGCTTCCCGGCCTAGCAGCTGGACCTGGATGCTTAAGCTCGTCAGTGGTGTCTTCAACTCGTGAGAAGCGACCGACAAGAACTCATCGCGCGCGCGAATGGACTCTTTGAGCTTGTACTCGGAGGCATGGAAACGCGTCAGTTGCCGGATCATCCAATCGACGCGGTTCTCAGTCGAACACTCTTCAAGAATCATCTTCGGATCTTCGTAATAGAGATTCGGACAAACGCGCTCGCCGATCACAGCCAACGGATGAGTCCGTAAAACGTCCCGGATGATCTCGGCCGGAAAGAGCCTGCGATTGTACTGGCAAATCGCCATGGACCGACTGCCAGGGAAGAACTCGTTGAGCTTGGCCTCGTACTCGATGAGACGCTCACATCCCGGCTCTGGGCCGAGGGCCCAGCTCATTTCTCCGGTGACCCGGTATCCCGAGAATCCGGCGGCCAAAGCGGCATTCATGGACCCGCGCAGAAACTCGATCATGGAATCCGGATCAAACCGACCGTTGGGCAGATAAGATTCCCGCTGAGTCGCGAACCTCAAAGCCCCTCCGGCGATTTGTGCGTGGACTTCAATCCCGTTCCGAGTCAGCGCGTGCTTCACTTCCTCGACGGAATGATCATCAGCAATGTAGACACACGCTTCGCCGCGCTCAAACCCATGGAGGAAAAAAGGAACGATGGCGGCCATCCGTTCCTCTGGAGTCTCGTAGATCAAACACAGGTGATCCCCAAGTCGCATTTCCTGAAGCTGGTCACTGAGAGCGAGCGCCATGCGACCGGTCGCTTATCATAACTTTCAGAATATGAGTTAGATGATTTCCGACACTTCACATTTTACCAGCAAACGGCCGCACCTTTGCACCGGCAAGGAGTCCGCAACGGGAGACATCGAGATGACGGAGCGTTTCAAGATCAGGAAAATCGGACACTCGCTGGCGGTATTGGCCTTATTCGTCGCGGTCACTGCTCCGTTCTTCTGGACGGGCTGCGGCGAAAGCAACGTGAACATCGACCAGCCACCACCTCCTCCGGGTGCTCCTGGCACGGTGCCGACCAATATTCAAATCAACATGACGCAAGTCTTCACCCCGACGCCGATCGCGGTGAAGATCGACGTCACGAACTTCGCGACCGTGGTGTTTCAAAACAACGAAACCGAAGATCATCGCATCATCGCTTTTGACGGGGAGTTTGATAGCGGCGTGATCAACCCGGGAGAAACGCGAAGCATCACCGTCGATGTCCCGGGCGATTATCCCTACTACTGTGGTGTACATCCGGATCGAGCCGAAGAGCGTGGCACTCTACGAGTCCTCGCGGAAGACACGCCCCCCTCACCGACGCCATCGCCGTCAGCGCTCGCGACGCCTCCGTCGCCGACCGATCCGCGGCCGAGTCCTTCATTCTCTCCGATTCCGAACTGAAACAGCGTCAGATA
>CAYOWB010000007.1:22015-23305 GCA_964407515.1 uncultured Bacteriovoracaceae bacterium | reverse complement strand
ATCACACTCACCGTACTGCTCGGGCTCTTCGGAACGCTTCAGCCGGCCTTCGCGGACTCTCTCGTATTGACCCGCGAGCGCGCCGCTGTCCTTTACGACGCCCTCGACGTCGAGAGCGAAATGGACATCAAGGAGTTCCGGACGAGTGATCATCTGATGCAGCTCACGTGCACGCTGGCTCTCTACGAACCGCTTTGCGACTGGACGATCGTCTCCACGGCCACCTCCACCACCTGGCGCGAGTTCATGAGCGTGCTCAAGGACGAGTTCGTCACCCGCAGCGGAGAGTCCCTGCACTTCAAGTCGCCCAAGCTGAAGATCTACTGCGCGGACTCGAAGTCCGTCTGCGAGATCGTCCTGCTCTAGAAAAAGGTATCGCTCACCTTTTTGAGTCGCGGCGCAGCGAAAAGGACCGCGCGGGGACATTCTGACTCGCCGCAGCTCAAAAAGGTGAGCGATACCTTTTGTTTGCAGGTTCCGGTCCCCGTCGCTAGAATCCGAGGCATGAAACCCATACTTTCGATGTCCGACGCGGTTCGGGATATCCCGAACGGAGCAACCCTCATGATTGGCGGATTCATGTGCTGCGGCCAGCCCCTCGGGCTGATCGACGCGCTGATCGCGCAGGGCACGCGCGATCTCACCGTGATCTGCAACGACGCAGGCTACCCCGACAAAGGCGTCGGCAAGCTGGTCTGCGAAGGCCGCGTCAAACACCTCATCGCCTCGCACATCGGCCTGAACCCCGTCGCGGGTAAGATGATGAACGCCGGCGAAATGAAGGTGGACCTCATCCCCCAAGGCACGCTCGCGGAACGCATTCGCGCCGCAGGCGCTGGCCTCGGCGGAGTGCTCACTCCCACGGGCATCGGCACCGCCGTTGAAACGGGCAAGCAAAAGGTCACGGTCGATGGCCGCGACTTCATCATCGAGAAGGCACTGACGGCCGACTTCGCGCTGATCGGCGCCGGCACCTGCGACCAGACGGGCAACGCATTCCTCCCAAAGGCGACGAAGAACTTCAACATCGTGATGGCCATGGCCGCGCACGAAACCATCGTCGAAGCGGACGAGATCGTCGAGACCGGTAAACTCGATCCCGATCACGTCACCATCCCGAACGTCTTCATTCACCGGATCGTGAAAGCTTAACGGCGCGTCGCGCGCCCGAGGAGAACAGTATGGACAAGCGTGAACGCATCGCTCGCCGCATCGTGAAAGAATTCAAAAACGGCTCACTCGTGAACCTGGGCATCGGTCTTCCGACCCTCTGCGCGGATTACCTGCCCT
>CAYOWB010000007.1:17766-22005 GCA_964407515.1 uncultured Bacteriovoracaceae bacterium | reverse complement strand
GCATCATGCTCCACTCGGAGAACGGCTTCATCGGACTGGGCTGCGCGGCCCAGGTCGGCAAGGAAGATCTCGATCTGGTGAACGCGGGCGGCAATCCCGTCACCGTGGTTCCGGGCGCCTGCTACTTCGACTCGTCCATGTCGTTCGCCATTATTCGCGGCGGACACGTCGATGCCACCGTACTGGGCGCGCTCGAAGTGGATGAGGAAGGCAACCTCGCCAACTATATGATCCCGGGCAAAATGGTGCCGGGCATGGGCGGCGCAATGGATCTCGTTGTGGGCGCGAAGCAAGTCATCATCGCGATGGAACACGTGAACAAGAACGGCGCACCGAAGATCCTCAAGAAGTGCACCCTGCCCCTCACCGCACAAAAGGAAGTGAACCTCATTGTGACCGACCTCGCCGTGATTCGCGTCACGGAAGGCGGCCTAGTGCTTGAGGAAATCGCGGAAGACACGACAGTCGAAGAGGTGGTCGCCAAGACGGGCGCCACGCTCAAGATGGCCCCGAACGTCGGCCGCTTTTAACGATTACGCGCCCTGTACTGCATTTAAACAGCAGCTAGAAAGCTTGTCACGGAGCAGCGAAAAAGGTCCTGTCCAGGACTATCCGACTGTGCTATATCTTTGAATGTCACTAGTTCTGCTACTAAACGAGTCTGCGGGTATAGTACCCAAATCTCTTTAGCGGCTCCCAGCCTTAAGGAGGTCTCATGGGTAAGAAACTATACGTTGGCAATCTTCCGTTCTCCGCTACCGAAAGCTCCCTCGCGCAGAAATTCGCTGCGTGCGGCACTGTTGAGTCGGCGAAGATCATCACCGACCGCGACACCGGCCGTAGCAAGGGCTTCGGCTTCGTCGAGATGTCCTCGGACTCGGAAGCTCAGAACGCGATCAACCAGTTCAACGGCGCCGATTACGAAGGCCGCCCGATGACCGTGAACGAAGCTCGCCCCATGGCTCCCCGCGAAGATCGCGGCGGATTCGGTGGTGGCCGCGGCGGACGCGGTGGCAATCGCTACTAATTAAACGACTCTCAAGAGTCAGAAACGGACTTTATTTTGTCTAGAGATGACCTCATTCGATTGGACGGACGCGTTTCCGACGCCACTGGCGGCGGGAATTACATCGTTATGCTCGACAACGGGGTTACCGTTACGGCCCGGCTCTGTGGCAAAATGAAGAAGTTTAAGATCCGGATTTTGGTGGGAGACCGCGTGACCGTAGGCGTTTCCCCCTATGATCCTTCCCATGGATTGATTACCCATCGCCAAAAGGTTTCTTGATTGAGTCTTCCTACCAAGTCTCTCTCCCCGCGAACCGCAAAGGGCCAGCTGAAGTGCTTTCAGTGCCGCCAATTCTGTCAAACTAAGGACGGAAACTGGCACACTGTGAAAAATCAGCAGGTATTCCTCTGTAAAGTCTGCGAACGCGTATCCCGCGAGTCCACTCAGGCCAGTCCCGGCCGGACCAAGTAGTCAGCATCTGTAATTCCCGAAAGGCTTTTTTCAAGTGAACTCATTCAAAGAACTGAGGCTTCCGCACGCCATCGAGCGTGCGCTCGAGGCCATGGCGTTTTCCATCCCCACACCGATCCAAGCTGCGGCCATCCCGCTCGCGATGTCCAATCGCGACCTGATCGCCTGCGCCCAGACCGGCACGGGCAAGACGGCGGCATTCTGCATTCCCTCCCTGGTTCGCCAGCAAGAGAACCCGGCCCTCAACATGCTGGTCCTCGCGCCGACGCGCGAACTGGTCCTCCAGATCGATGCCTTTTGGCGCGACCTGACCCGCTTTGCCCCGAACCACTCCGCGGCCGTGATCATCGGCGGCGCCCCCATGCGTAAGCAGATTCAGGCGCTCAACCGCCGGCCCCGACTCATCATCGCGACCCCCGGACGCCTTTGCGACCATCTCCGTCAGCGCACGGTGAGCCTCTCGAACTGCGGCATCCTCGTCCTTGACGAGGCCGACCGCATGCTCGACATGGGCTTCGCCCCTCAGTTGAACGAGATCATGCGCTACGTTCCGAATCAGCGGCAGACTCTCCTCTTCAGCGCGACCTGGTCCAAGACCATGGACGACCTGTCGAAGAAGTACCTCCGCAATCCGGAACACGTCACCGTCGGTCAGGTCAGCCAAGCCGCCACAAAGGTGGAGCAGGAACTGATCTCGACGACGTGTAAAGAGAAGAACGATGCTCTCCTCGACGAGCTCAACAAGCGCCAGGGTTCGATCCTCGTCTTCGCTCGCACGCAATCGCGCACGGATCGCGTGGCCCGTTACCTGCTTTCCTACGGCGTCCAAGTGAACCGCATTCACGGCGGTCGCACGCAGGGACAGCGCAACGGCGCGCTCTCCGCGTTCCGTAGCGGGGAGATCCGCGTACTGGTCGCGACGGACATCGCCGCGCGCGGCATCGACGTCCCCGGAATCGCGCACGTCATCAACTACGACCTTCCCCAGTGCCCGGAAGACTACATTCACCGCATCGGCCGCACGGGCCGCGCCGGAGCCAGCGGCTCCGCCGTTTCGCTCGTGACCCCTGAGGAGAAGGCTCAATGGCATGAGATCGCGAAGCTGCTTCGCAAGACCGGATCCTCGCTCCCGAGTGGCGCGCAGGCTCTGGACAGCACGGAACTGTCTTGCGACAATCGGCAGCCCCGGAATACCGATCGCAATGGACGTCCCAACAAGAAAAATCGGCACCGCAAAGGCCCGTCCCGTCAGGGACGCGTTGGCAATGAAGCCCGCAGGGACTTCTCCAGAAATGGCTTTGCGCCCCGGACCGGACAGGCTAACTTTCCGGTCTCATGAGACCTGAGTCCACTCACCGGTTCAAACAAGTCCAGGCGCTCGCACGGGAGCACTACCAGCATGGAGATGCGGGTCACGACTTCGCGCATATCGAGCGCGTCGTCGCGAGCTGCCTCAAGCTGGGGCCCGAGGCGGGCGCCAATCTCGACATCCTACTTCCGGCGGCGCTTCTTCATGACGTCGTCAACGTCCCGAAGAACCACCCGGATCGCCTCGCCGCGAGCCGGATGGCCGCGGAAGAAGGCGCCCGCATTCTTGCGCGACTGGATTACTCCGCCGAGGACATCGAGCGCATTACCCAAGTCATCCTCGAACACAGCTTTTCCCTCGGGCTGAAGCCGACATCCGTGGAGTCCGCCATCCTTCAAGATGCCGACCGACTCGACGCGATCCGGGCGATCGGCGTTATGCGACTCGTCAGCAGCGGGGCATCGTTCCGCTCAGCCTATTACCACCCCGGCGAGCCGATCCCGCGCACACGCCCGATCGACGACAAGAAATACATGGTGGACCACTTCTACGCGAAGCTGTTCAAGCTCGTCGATCTTATGAATACCGACGCCGGCCGAGCGGAAGCACGGAGACGCACGGAATTCATGCGCCAGTTCATCGCTGAATTGAGCCGGGAGATTTCTTCAGCGCAGTAAGCAGCACTGACGCCCTTACTTGATGACTCGCAAGAGCCTAAGCCCCATCTCGCGAATGTCAGCAGGTACCAAAATCCAATCGCTTCGGTAATCCAGCTGCCCAGCAGCCGACCTGCGAATCAGGTCGTCGTGCATAGCCCCCATCTTCCCATTCATGGTGCTGAGGTAACGATCCAGCACCTCAAGGTCCTGCGCCCCGGTCACGGTCTTCATGACGTCGGCGACGGCGACCAGGCGACTCACTACCTTTCGGAGTTCATGAAACTCCTTCGGAGTCACGAAGTCCTTCTTCAGGTCCTTCTCAAAGTGCTTCAGCTGCCCCTTCACCCACTTCCGGAATTGGCCTCGCGGAGAGGGTTTGAAACGTCCGATGGCATCCTCAATCCGCTTCAACGCGGGCGCACTCAGATTCTCCGAGCCCAGGCGCCTCGCCTCACTCTTCGCCTCGTCCACCCTTCCTGTCGTCATGAAGTCCTGCAGGTGCCCCAGGCGTGTCGCCAGTTCATCCACGGCCCCCGGACACTCATGGCTCCGATCAAAGCCCTGAAAGGCGAATCGGAGCTGCTTCAGCCTCGCACGGATCCCCTTCAGGAACTCGGCCTCCACCTCCGAGAGCTTTCCGGTAACCCCATATTGCGTGACCACGGACCGAAGCCGCTCCTGGTCCAATCCTCGCCTCCAAAGCTCCGCGCAGATGGCGAAGTACTCGCGTGCCGACTTCTTTTTCAGCGTCAGTTCCAGCGACTCGGGAAGCTCGGGATCGGGATAGATCG
>CAYOWB010000007.1:11491-17745 GCA_964407515.1 uncultured Bacteriovoracaceae bacterium | reverse complement strand
GAAAGGACCTCACTCAAGCATTTCTCGCCGCTCTGAACCTCCGCCGCGGCGGCGCCAGTAGCAACACCCGAGCCGAAGATCACCAGTACACAAAGGACAGAGATACGAAGGAAGCGGCAGAGCGGCCACATCAGCTCCAGTATCGCGTCCCTCGAGGACGGAAACAAGGCGGTCCGCCACATTAATGAAACGCTGACGGACCACCCTGAACCAGGTTTGAGCTTCCTTAGGCGATCTTCAAGACGACTTTGCCGTGCACATGGCCACCTTCCACGAGTTCCACGGCTTTACGCGCTTCCTGAAGCGGGAAGGAATGATCCACCTTCATCTGAAGCTTCCCCTCGTCCACCAGCCGCGAGATATCGCTCAGGTGCTCCTGGTTCGGCTGCACGAAGAACTCTTTGCTCTCGACATCCTTCCGCACCAGATCGCGGTGCAGCTCGACGATCGTCATGAACTTCCCGCCGGCCTTCAACGTGGGCATCGCTTTGGCGACCGTGTCGCGAATTCCGACGTCGTCGTAGATGCAGTCCACGCCGTCAGGAAACACCCGTTTCACTTCATCTGTGAAGTTCTCGTGATAATCGAAGACATGATCCGCTCCGAGTTCTTTGAGGAAGGCGTGATTCTTTTTACTGGCAAGCGCGACTACCGTCAGCCCGAAGTGCTTGGCGATCTGGATCGTGCACGTCCCGACACCGCCGGCGCCGTTCGTGATGAGGATGCTCTGACCGGCGCGCACCTTCAGCCCGTTCACGAGCCCCTGATAGGCCGTGAGAGCGATCACGGGCAATCCGCCCGCCACATCCAGGGACAGCTTGGCGGGCTTCTTCGCCACGCATCGCGCGGGCACGCACACGCGCTCCGCCCACGCGCCCTCCCTATTTCCACCTTCCGGGAAGTCATAGTAATAGACCTCGTCCCCCGGCTTGAACTGATTGACTTCGTCCCCGACCTCTTCCACCACGCCGGCGCCTTCCCATCCGACAACCAGCGGAAATCGAGCATTTTCAGACGGAATTTCTCCTTTGAAGTAAAGCTCATCCCAGTGCCCTACTCCCGCGCTCTTGAGCCTGATCAGAACCTCGTCCATCTTCGGCCGTGGATCAGGCAGCTCTTTCAGCTGAAGCTTTTCGTTTCCACCGAATGCATCAATAGCGATTGCCTTCATCGTCACTCTCCTTCGTCGTTCGTGAATATTGAACGAAGAAAAGGAGCAAGACGCATTCCGAGGGGATCAGTTGGTCGGAGGCATTCCCATCGAGAGCTTGACCCGGATGTATTCGGCACTCGCCCGCCCGGAGGCGTCGCGAATCACGAGATCCGGCTCGACCCAGGTTTGCTCCCGCAGCGGCTCGGGAAGATGCTCGGAACGCATCATGGCGAACACAGCAAGAAGCGGCTCATTTCCCTCGCGCAGCACGATGTTTCGCTGCCGCACGATCGTCAGCCCGGCGGCTCTTGCGCCCTCTTTGACTCGTTCCAGCTGCTGAACCGGGTCGACCGGGAACACACACGCGAAGACGCCGCCCCAGTCCAGATGGCGAGCGGCCACCTCGCAGTAATTCTGGACACACCCACGCACCTCGAACCGGCAGGCGACTTTCTGCGGATGATTCCCCAGAATTCCGGACCCGAGCGGAAAATAGGGAGGACTTCCCGTCACCAGATCAAACTTCTCATCAGGACTCAGAATCGCAGGTTCACGGAAGTCTCCTTGTCGGATCTCGTATCGGGATTCCAATCCATTCAGGCGCACCGACTTGCGAGCAAGGCGGACACTGATGTCTTGCGCCTCCACCGTCACGAAGCGCGCGCCCTGCAAGCGCCACGCGGCCATCATTCCTACCGTACCGATCCCACTTCCGAGATCCAGCGCGCGCGCGGCCGTCGGACAACAGAGGGTTCCGTACCAGGCGGTCAAAACGTCATCCGTCGAATAGCGGTGGCCGTCCCTGTACTGGAAGATACGGAAGTGTCCGCACAAAGCATCCAGCGTTTCGCCCTCTTCCACTTGGATTTCCGGAGCCGGCGCAGGAACGGGACCGGGCTTCGCCCAGCCTTTGAAGAATCGGTCTTGAGTGTCCATACGACGGCTATACCCGTGGATCAGCCTGGGATGCAACCCCGCAGCTGCGCCCGGTCGCCTCCCGAACCAACGAAACGCCCCGGACACGAAGAGCGCCCATGAAAACCCTAGCGCGATGCCACTGACGACATCGCTGGGATAGTGGACGCCGAGATAGACGCGGGACAGTCCCACCAGCACCACGACGACGGACGCAAATGCGAGAACAGTGACCTGCGCGAGCACAGGAAGCCCGATTCTCCGGGCGATCAGAGCCAAGGTCAGGTAAACGGATGCGGCCAAGATGGAGTGCCCGCTCGGATAAGAGTATCCTGTCACGCGCACCAGGGGCTCCACCTCGACAGGCCGCGCCCGAGCCACCCACGTTTTGAACAAGATCATGAGGAGCGATCCCCCGCTGAGCGCGACACACAGCTGAAGAAAAGCCAGCCGACGCCGTAGGAGCAGCAGAACCGCCGCGCTGCCGGCAGCGATCAACCCCGTCACCGTGGGTGAGCCAAGCGCCGTGATATCCACGGCGGGTCCGTTGAGCAGCGCTGAACGGGCATGAGCCACCCAAAGAATGAGCGCATGGTCGTAACGAAAGAGCGTTCCGCCCTCCTGCAGCTCCCAAGTGAGCTTCAGAAACAAAGCCAGGGCAAGCGCTGCCAGCGCCAGTCCAAACAGCCAATCGATCTCTTGCCGGTCGGGTTCCCCTCGACGCTCCATGATCTTTGCGGCTCCGGGCATAGTATTAGCTGAATCAAG
This sequence comes from uncultured Bacteriovoracaceae bacterium, assembly GCA_964407515.1. Lineage (GTDB taxonomy): Bacteria > Bdellovibrionota > UBA1018 > UBA1018 > UBA1018 > CAYOWB01. Next base: position 14,909 of record CAYOWB010000007.1, on the reverse strand, counting down.
CTCTGGGATGAAGAACCAACCCTTCCCTGAGCGCGTCAAGTTCGCAGCGCAAGGCATCAGCTCGGCATGGCGAACGGAAGCGAGCTTCCGCATCCAGTGCTTAGCGGCAGTTCTCGCGGTGGCCGGCCTCGTTTGGCTTGGCGCCTCGGCTCTTTGGTGGGCGTTGATCCTGCTCACCGTCGGAAGCGTGCTCGCGGCGGAGCTGCTCAACACCGCTTTGGAGCAGCTGGTGGATCGACTGCATCCCGACAGACACCCCGCCATTAAGCTCGCGAAGGACTGCGCCGCGGGCGCGGTTCTCATCTTGAGTCTGACGTCAGTCGCAGTCCTGCTTACATTCCTCGTGGAAACCTTCCAGACGCGAAGCGGTTAACGTCTCGCATTACGGATTGTCGTGCGGCATGGAATACGCTAGACCGAAAGCAGATGACCAAAACACGCAAGCAGCGCGCGATCGAAGAAGTGCAGACCAGCCTGGCCAATGAGCTTTCGGAACTCTCCCAGTTCGCCGAAGCGCAGGATGCCGTGGCACAGGCACGCGCCGCTGAAATCCAGCGCCAGCTGCTGATCCTTCGTTTCTTGCCGAAGCGCCAACTTTCCCTCCAGGACTCCATCGTGCCTGGAGCGTTCTTCCGCTTGGAACTCGACGGCAAGCTTCAACTCGACTTTCTACTCGTCCCCCAGGGCGGCGGTCTCGTCACCCAATTCGAGGGCATCCCCCTCCAAGTCATCACACCCCTGTCGCCCATCGGCGAAGCCGTGCTCGGCAAACACGTGGGTGACACCGTGGAAGTCGAGAGCCGCGGAACCACTCGCCGCTACCGCGTTTTGACCGTATCGTAACACCCCAAGTCATGAACCCATTCAGGGGGTTAGGAAAAAGGCTCCGCGCCATTTTGGTGACCTTAAGACCGCATGGTATCGCGGATATATGAGCACGTTCTTCCGAAATTGCACGTTTGAGAACTTCCATCGTGACGATTTAACGGCGCCGGCCATCTCTCTGGCCAAACAGTTTTGCGAGCTGAGCGAGGCTCCCAACCCGCTCGTCATTGCAACGACGCCAGGCTTCGGAAAGACGCACCTCCTTCACGCGATCGCGAACCGCATCCGGAGTCGCCATTCCCGCATCAGCATCACGATGCCGGACTGCACCTCTCACCTCGACAGTTTCTCCGGCTTCGGCACTACGTCGGACGTGATTCTGATCGACGACTTCTCGAAGCTCCTCGGGAACGAGAAAGCCCTCGAGCAAGCCATCGTCAGCCTGACCGAGGCGCTGACGAGCGGACGAAAGATCGCGGTAACCGTCACGGCCCGCTCAGAAAGAGACCTGGAGCAGTTACCGGAGCTCCTCACGCGCCACCCCGGTGCGCTCGTCGCCACGATCTTCGGTGATGAAAGCAAGGAAGACGCGATCGCGCGGCAGGATACCTTGCCGCAGCCTCCGAAAGCGCAGCCGCGCAAGCGGACGCGCACCAAGACTCCCGTCTCGGTGATCACGCCCGCCGCTTCGGCCTAAGACTATTTGCCCTTTTTCTTTTCGAGAGCTTTGGACAGCGCCTGTCCGAAGGCCCCGCCGAGCGTCCCGAATGAACTCGACTGCCCGGACTGCTGTCCGGCGCCCTGGGACGCCATGTAGGTCTTCCAATCTTCGCGGCTCGGATCTCCCGGTACGTCGAGCGAAATGCGACGTTCTTCGAGGCGCAGCTCGCCGATCTGAACGGCGACCATTTCCCCGACCTTGAGCTTCTCGAACGGGAATTCCGGCTGCTGAGCGGCCTTGGACTTGGGCAGAAGTCCGGTGATCCCTTCTTCCAGCTGAATGAACAAACCGTAGGGCTCGCGCCGCTCCACCTTGCCCTGGACAATCGTCCCCACGGGGAACTTGTGGGCCACCATGGACCACGGGTCCGTTCCCGCATCCTTCAAGGAAAGGCTGATGCGGTGATTCTCGGGATTGAGATCCTTCACCATGACGGTGATGCGCTCACCTTCCTTCACGAGCTCATCCGAACGCATGACCCGCTTGGTGTAACTCATTTCGCCGAGCGGAATGAGACCTTCCACGCCAGGGGCGAGTTCCACGAATGCGCCGAACTTCACGCAACGGGTAACCTTGCCTTCGATCATCGCGCCCGCACGAATGTGCGACGGAAGGTTGTCCCACGGCTCTGGAGCCGCCTGTTTCACGGACAACGACAGCTTGAGCCGCCCGTCCTTCGTCTCGATCTTGAGCAGCTTCACGGCGACCTGTTGACCGACCGCCAGCACTTCGCGCGGATCGTTCACGCGCGAGTAGCTCATCTCGGAGATATGCACGAGGCCTTCGATGCCCGGCACCACCTCGACGAAAGCGCCGAACTTCTCCAGACGGGTCACCACACCCTGGAAGACTTCGCCTTCCTTGTGCTCATCCGCGAACGACGCTTCGGCCACTCCGCGCTGCTCGTCGAGCAGTTTGCGGCGCGAGACCACCATGTTGCGACCGCCGTCCTCGAATTTGGTGATCATGAACTCGAACTTCTTGCCGACGTAGTCTTCGGGCGTCTCGACATACTTGGTGTCGATCTGGCTGACGGGACAGAACGCGGTCTTTCCGAAGAGGGTGATCCGGAATCCGCCCTTGCAGACTTCGGCAACGCGTCCTTCCACGGGAAGCATCATATCGAAGGCGTCTTCGAGGTCGTCGGCGAGATTCTTCGCCGTCTTGTTCGGCGAGAGAATGATCTCGCTGCCCTTCACGTGTACGACGTACAGCTCGAGCGTGTCGCCGACCTTCACGGTCACGTTGCCCTGAGAGTCGAGAAGCTCACGCTTCGGGACCTGTCCGTCGTGCATAGTGCCGGTGGAAACGTAGGCTTCATCCTTGCCGATCGAGAGCACCTCACAGCGAATCTTCTCGCCGGCGGACAGCTTTTTTCGCGGTTTCTGGAAGGACTCGTTCAGCATGTCGGCGAACTCGGAGGATTTCTTCTCCCCCTTCTCTTCGTCCGTCATCGGGTCCTGTTCGTTCATCAGCTCATCGAAACTCTTCTTGCTCATAACTATTCCTTCGCCACTCTCTTGGCGCCACTCTCTTGGCGCCACTGCCGGCGCCCGTCTTGGCGCCGCTTCCCGGCGGCCTCTCTGATTGAACCCACAACCTATAACCGGAAACCAGGCGCTGCAAGCCCTTCGATCCGTACGAATGCGTAGGTGTTTTTCGCGTCATCCTGTGTTAGACCTGATGCAACATGAATCTTGAATCGAACTCTCCCGCTCCTACCGCGGAATCCGTACCGTCTGAACCCGCCCGTCCGGCCCCTAGAGAATGGAAAGACCTCGGCCTCTCGCCGGAGGCGCTTCAGCTGATCGAAAAGGCGGGATACGCCTATCCGACTCCGGTCCAAGCCGAATGCCTGCCGCTCGCGCTGGA
>CAYOWB010000007.1:9873-11465 GCA_964407515.1 uncultured Bacteriovoracaceae bacterium | reverse complement strand
GACGGTCAGGACATTATCGCCTCAGCCCAGACGGGAACGGGCAAGACGGCTAGCTTCGTTCTCCCCATGGTAGAGCAGTTTGCCGGTCGTGAAGGGACCTACGGACTGATTCTCGCCCCCACGCGAGAGATCGCCCAGCAGACACAAGCCGTTCTGGAACTCTTCGGGACGCCTCGAGGCGTCCGCTCGGCCGTTCTGATCGGCGGCGTGGACATGCGCTACGATACGCAGGCGCTGGCGACTTATCCTCAAATCATCGTCGCGACGCCTGGCCGCCTCTGCGACCACCTCGACCGCGGCAATATCTGGCTCGACTTCATTCAAACGGTCGTTTTGGATGAAGCCGATCGAATGCTCGACATGGGCTTCGCGGATCAGCTCGCCCGCATCATGCAGGATCTGCCCGAGAACCGGCAGACCATGATCTTCTCAGCCACGTTTTCGCCTCCGGTGGAGGCGCTTGCCCGCCGGAACATGTACCAACCTCATCGTGTCGCGATCGGCAAGCCGAGCACGAGCGCATCGACCGTCGAGCAGCGCCTCATTTTCCTGAGTGAATCCAAGACACGCGAACTGGATCGCCTGCTCCGTGAGGAAACCGGCACCATCATCGTATTCGCCCGGTCCAAGGACGGCGCTTCGCGCCTCTGGCGTTCGCTCCACAGCCGCGGGTTCTACGACTCCACGGTGATCCATTCGGACTGCCGCCAGCAGGACCGCGAACGCTCTCTCGCACAATTCAAAGACGGCACTTACCGCATTCTGGTTGCGACCGATGTCGCCGGGCGCGGCATTCACGTCGATGCCGTGGCCCACGTGATCAACTACGACCTCCCGATGAAAGCGGAGGACTACATTCACCGGATCGGCCGCACGGGACGCCAGGGCGCCACAGGGAAAGCCACGAGTTTCGTCACGCCTCGCGATCGCCGATTGCTGCACGATATCGAACGCCTGCTGGGTAAGAAGATTCCGACCGAGTTCGGTCAGCCGATGGAGGCTAGCTCCCGCCCGCAACGCGCGTCCGGCCAACGGACGGAGTCCAAGCCTCATGCGGATGCGGCCAGAGGGGCAAGCAGCGCCGGTGGCGAACGAGGCGCCAATCCCGGGAATAAACGGCGGCGCCGTCGCCGCGGTGGACGCGGCGGACGCGGTGGCGGACCAAGCGGCGGAGCGAAGCCTACTTCGTAAGCTCCAGCATGCCGTCGTTCATGGCCCAAGTCTCCTCGACTTGACCGGCAACATCACGCTCATCATGTGTCACGACGATGACCGGCACCTGCCGATGGCGCGCCAGCTGAAAGAACTCACTCACCACGCCTTGACGTAACGGACGATCGAGCGCGGAAAACGGCTCATCCAGCAGAAACAGCTTCGGTTGTGCCAACAGCGCACGCGCGAGAGCGATCCGTTGCCTCTCGCCTCCGGAGAGCTGACGCGGCTTCCGATCCAGAAGCGCCTCGATCCGCATGAGACGAGCGGTCTCCATCACCTCCTGGCCCTGCTTCGAAGCGCCGCCCAAACCAAAACCGAGATTTTCGCGAACACTTAGATGCGGAAACAGCAATGAATCCTGTGGCACGTAACCCACG
>CAYOWB010000007.1:5774-9863 GCA_964407515.1 uncultured Bacteriovoracaceae bacterium | reverse complement strand
ATGCAGGAACCCGAACACCGGACGAAGGATCTTGCCAGCACTCCCCGGCAACCGACAGCGTGCCTCGCGCCCGGCTTTCAATCCCGGCTAGAATCCGCAGCAGCGTGGATTTACCGGAGCCCGAAGGGCCCATCAGGGCGATTCCCCGTGCCGACGACCGGATCACTGCCTTCAAACAGAAAGGCTCAAGCGGCAGAGTCAGGTCGATCTCGAATAGGGCGCTCATGACATTCCCTTCTCCGAGGTGCGGCGTTCCTGCCACTTCAGCAGGAGTTCATACCCCAGCAAAGAGACGAACGAGATCACGAGACTCGCGACAATCAACGGGCGCCCCTTTGCCATCCCGTCAGGAGCATCCAGCAGCGCGTATACCGCGAGCGCGATGGTTCGCGTCTCGCCTTCCATATTTCCCGCGAGCACCACTGTCGCGCCGAATTCACCGAGCGCGCGGGCGAAAGCGAGTACGGCACCGGCCGCGATTCCTGGAAGCGCCAGCGGCACGGTGACTTTCGAGAACGCTTTCCACGGCGGCGTTCCGAGCGTCCACGCCAGTTCCTCATACCGACGGTCCACCGAATCGATCGCGGCTCGCACCGCCATGATGTAGAGAGGCAATCCCACGATGAGGGCCGCGAGGACCGCGCCCGCGAAGTTGAAAGTCACCGGAAGCCCGATCCGGCCCAACAGACCGCCTAACAAAGACGTCCTACCGAAAAGCGCGAGCAGCAGATATCCGGTGACGACCGGAGGAAGCGCCAACGGAATGAAGAGAAAGACATTGAGAAGCACTCTCCCCGGAAATCGCCGTCTCGAAAGCAACCAACCGAAGAACAGCGCGACGGGAAAGCCCAGCACGGTGCACCAGAGCCCCACACAGAGAGAAAGCCGAATGGCCTGGACCGGATCCATCACAGGAACCCCGCCTTACGAAAGATCTCACGGGCCTCGCGCCCCTGACAGAACTCGAGGAACTTCCGCGCCGACTCTGGACTCTTGGAGCCGCGCACGACCGCGGCGGGATAGCGGATAGGAAGCGCAGGATCTTCAGGGAATTCGTAGACCACACGCACCTTCGGCTCGATTCGCGCGTCGGTCCGAAAAACGATGCCGGCATCCGCCTCGTTCCGGGCGACCCACTGGAGCGCGGCCCGGACATTGTCGCCGTTGACGGTCCGCTCACGCAGTTTTTCCAACACCCCTGCCTTCTTCAACTCGGCACGCGCGTACTTTCCAGCCGGAACATTCTCACCCGCCAAAGCCAGCCGTCGCACCCAAGGTTCCGTGAGAGCCGTCGGCGCATCCACCTTCGTCTTGCCGTCCGCCGGCACGATGACGACGATCCGATTCGAAAGCAGGTCACGGCGGGATCCCGGCTCGATGCGGCCCGCTTTTTCGACGTGGGTCATCCAATCCGTATCAGCCGAAAAGAAAGCATCCACGGGCGCTCCAGCTTCAATCTGGGCGGCGAGACGCGAGGACGAGTCAAAGCTCAAGACCACCTTCCGCCCGCCAGTGCGAGCCCATGCATCGGCGACATTTTGTAACGACTCGGTCAGACTCGAAGCCGCGAAGACGCGCAGGGGTGCGGACGAAGAAGCAGCACGGACAGTGGCGCCCGCGAGCAGAACGGCTGTCACGCCGACCGTAAGAAGGAAGGCGAGCCCACGGCTCATGCTTCCTCCCTCAAGCCGCGAAGGGCACTCGCCATCCGGCTGATCCCGGCTCCCATGACGTTCAAGACGACGCAAAGATTCCAAAACCAAAGCCCCGTGATGCCGAGCGCCGGGAGAAATCCCCCTCCGACCATCAAGGCTACGAGCGAGAACGACAGGAGAACATCGGTGGCAACCCCCAGCTCGTCCCACCCTGACCGAAGAAAGCGGTCGGTTACGAGCGCCAGCGTGCAAACCGACAGCGTGCGCCGGTGAAGCACCACCAGCGTCACCAGATTGTTGAGATTGAGCAGAAGATCCAGGAAGCCAAGTCCCACCAAAGCCCAGCCCATCACCGCTCCTGGCACACCATGGAAGACTCTGAATAGAGCGTATCCGGTCAGCACTTTGAATGCACAGAACGGCAAACCGACCGTCAGCACTTCAATCGCATCCCACTTCCATTTATTGCCGCTCACCTTCGGCCCTCCGCTGTTTTCCAAAAGATACCACAAGGGTACGGCTCTTGCTCGATTCAGTGACACCATGAATCTCCAAACCTGTTCGTATTGGATCGCCACTTCCCGTCAACCCGGATTTCCCGTCCTACGCGGAGATCTCCACGTCGACGTGGCCATCGTAGGCGCCGGAATCACGGGACTGACGGCCGCCATTCTTCTCAAGCGTGCAGGAAAGTCAGTCGCAGTCGTGGATCAGTCGCGGATCGCGGTGGGCGAAAGCGGCCATACCACCGCGCACATCACTGAGATCGTCGATACCCGTTACTATGCGCTGCAGTCCAAGTACGGCAAGGAAGGCGCCGCCTTTGTCGCGCAGTCCAACCGCGCGGCCATCGAGCAGATCAGCCAGCTAGTGGCCGACCTCGATATCGACTGCTCGTTTCGACGGGTTCCTGCCTTCCTCTATGCCTCCCGTTCAGGCCAGGTTTCCGAGCTAAAGCAGGAGTTGGAGGCCGCAAGAACTGCCGGCGTGCCGGCCTCGTGGACTTCGGAGGTCCCCCTTCCCTTTGATACGCACGGCGGGCTGCAGGTCGAAAACCAGGCTCAATTCCACCCTCGCCGTTATCTCCTCGCTCTCGCCGCGGCGGTCCGAGGTGACGGCTCATTCGTTTTCGAGGAAAGCCGCGCGCTCGAGATCCAAGACGGCAAGCCCTGTCACGTCCGTACCGAGTTCGGCACCATCACAACCCAGGACGTCTTCATGGCCACGAACATTCCGAGCAACGACCGCGTCCTGTTCCAGACCACCTGCTATCCTTATCGCACCTATGCTCTCGCCGCGCGATTGAGCGGGAGCGAACCGCCGGTCGGCTTGTACTGGGACATGGAAGACCCCTACCATTACATCCGAGAATCGGATGGGATCTGGATCATCGGAGGCGAGGATCACAAAACGGGAACGCGCGTGGACACCACGCGGTCCTTTCAGTCACTGGAGGATTATACCCGTTCGCATTTCCGTGTCGCATCGGTGGACTACCGATGGTCTGGGCAGATCATCGAGCCGGCCGATCACCTTCCCTTCATCGGATTGAACCCTCTTTCCAAACACGTGTACGTCGCGACCGGCTTCTCAGGAAACGGCATGACCTTCGGAACCCTGTCAGGCATGCTCGTGTCGCAACTCATCCTGGGACAGGAAAATCCCTGGGCACGCCTTTACAGCCCTTCGCGAATCAAGCCGGTCGCCTCCGCGCGCGAGTTCATCTCCGAGAATGTCGACTATCCGCTACACATGGTGAAGGATCGCTTTCATTACCTCGGCCACTCGGCCGAAGACCTCCCTCGGGGCCAGGGGAAACTGATTCGGGCAGGAGGAAAGCCTCTCGCGGTTTATCGCGACGAGAGCGGGGCTCTGCACGCCGTTTCGGCCGTCTGTACTCACCTCGGCTGCTACGTCCATTGGAACGATGCCGAACGCAGCTGGGATTGCCCATGTCACGGTTCCCGCTTCAACACAAAAGGCGAAGTCATGAACGGACCGGCCATTCAGAATCTGGCACCCCGGCAGCTTCCACGCATGAAGCAGAGAAATCATCGTAAGAAGGCGGCCTGATGGCTGAGAACATTTTCTGCATTCGTCTGAGCGAAAGCGACAAACGTACGCATAGGAGGATTTTGAGATGAGAAAGACGAAACTTCCATTAGCCGCTCTGCTGGCGACGCTGACAGCCCTGCTGCTGGCGGCCCAGGCACTTTTCGCCCAGAACGGGACCGATCAGCAGGCGGGACAGACGCCCGTTGAACAGCCCGGCACTGTAGCCAGCCCGAGCATCACGCCCACGCCGACGGAATCGCCTTTGGCGACCCCGACGGCGGCGAACGACATTATCGCGACCGCCCAGGCGGCCGGTAATTTCACCACTCTGCTTCGGCTGCTCGACCAGGCAGGCCTGACCGAAACGCTGCGGTCCACC
>CAYOWB010000007.1:0-5760 GCA_964407515.1 uncultured Bacteriovoracaceae bacterium | reverse complement strand
CCCACTGACCAGGCCTTCGCTCAGGTCCCCGCGGATCAGCTGAACGCTCTCGGACAGAATCCGGATGCCTTACGCGCGCTGCTGCTCTACCACGTGGCTCCGGGATCATTCCTCTCGAATGATCTGTCGGGAATCACCGAGCTGACTACGCTTCAGGGCTCCACCGTCGCGTTGCGCACGGAAGGTGAAGACCTCTTCGTGAACGATGCTCGTGTCGTCTCCAAGGACGTGCAGGCAAGTAACGGCGTAGTCCAGGCAGTCGACAAGGTCCTCCTCCTTCCGGTGGGCCCGCTGGCGACCCCGACGCCCACTCCGACGGCCGAACCGAGCCCGACGGACACTCCGTCGCCGTCACCCTCTCCCGCGCTTGAATAAGCCAGATTGAGGATCCGTAATGTCCCCTGGAGAGGAGCGACGAAACTCGCTCCTCTCCTTCTTTTCACGCCACACCAAATGTCATGGAAATGTGAATTCCTTCCCGTCGCGCAATTCTTCAAAATTCCTTTTTGACTATGAACGGCTGCGACCCTATTTTTAGATCCGTCACATGAAGACGGCCGGCTCAGCTCTCGTTTTGCTGTTGATGATCCTTTGCAGTCGCACCCAGTCCGGACCAATCCTGATCGGGGATCTCATCAGCAGAAATTCCGAAGACTTCATCCGCGTCCACGCGAATGAGTTAAAAGCGCAAGCGCATTTCGCATCCCTGTTCAGCAACGAGACCTTCGAGGTTCTGCGCGAAGCAATCGCCGCAACAGGGAAGACGAACTGATGGAGACTGCGCTATGACCCGTTCCAGGCCGCTCAAATCGATTATCTTTCGAAGCGTCTCCATCTACTGCGCCCTTGCCGGGGCGCTCACCCTGGTGATGATCCTCTTTTAGTGAGACTCGACTTCACCACTTTGATCGAGGATAAAAATGAAATCCAAATGGACCTCGCCGCACGCCTGGTCGATCGGCGGCTAGACGATATTCAGCAAGCTCTCCCTCCGCTGCTGGATGCAGTCGGGCACTTCAAGCACAAACCCGCGGCACGCGTCTTCCCACGACTCTACCCGGAATTCCAGAGGCTCCTGGTACTCGATCACCGCGGGATCGTCCGCAAGTCCATTCCCCACGATAAGGAGTATCTGGAGCTCGACCTCTCCCACGAGACTTTCTTCATCGACTCACGACAGGCGTCTTGGCCGATCTGGAGTCCAATCCTGCCTTCAGCGCTGAATGGCGGGCCGAATATCGCTTTGGCGCGGAGGAACGGCAACCAAACGGAGGTCGCCTACATCAACCTGTCACTGCTCCTCAAGGAAGTGCGCGAACTCTTCGATAGCCGCGGAGTCTCACTGGCCGTTCTCGACGCGTCCGGAGTGTTTCTTCTCCACTCAGAGGACTCCAAGAGCCGAATGCGCGAACGGGAACCGTTCTTCGACAGAATCAAAACACGGAGTCCAAACATCACCCAAAGCACGAAAGTCAATCACGACGGGCAGCCCGCCATCGCCTACTCCCGTTTCATTCCTCGTGTCGGCTGGACCATTGTGATCTACCAACCGAAAAAGGACATCCTGGCGCCTCTGTATCGCCTGATCACCCTGGTCGTGATCATCACCGTACTCGCCTTCCTCTCCACCCTGATCGTCCTTTCACTGCTCACCCGCCCCGTCGTCGCGGCGATGCGCACCTTCATCCAACACACGAAACTGGTATCCGACGGGTCATACAAGTTCCGTCCCGAAGACCCCCAGGAAGACGGGCCGATCGAAGAACTCAACGAGCTTCGTCTGCACTTCGATGGAATGGCCCGAACCATCCGCCAGCGTGAAGAACTGCTCCGTCGCAGCCAGGAACGCTACCGTAACTACATCGACAACTCACTCGAAGCGATCTTCGTGCTCGATCAGAACGGCTCCATCCTGAACTGCAATCCAGCCGCGATCGCGCTCCTTGGGCTACCCGTCCGCGACCTGCGTGGCCGCCGTTACACCGAGTTTCTTTCGCCTGCGGAGATTGATAAGCTTCGCGCGAATCTGCCGGCCCTCCGCGATACCGGTAAGCATTCCGGAGAAGTGCGCCTGCGGGACCAAAACGGAGTGGAGCATCCTCTGCTGGTCGGAGTGGTCCGGAACCCGGAGAACACGTATGTCGCCTTCTGTACCGACCTATCGGAAACAAAGCGGGTCGAGTACGAAAAGGACGAGATTCAGAAGCAGCTCTATCTATCATCGAAAATGGCGGCCATCGGCGAACTGGCGGCCGGTATCGCTCACGAGATCAACAATCCACTTGCGGTCATCAACGCCAAAGCCGAAGCCCTCTGCCTCAGCGCGGACACCCTGCCCGCCTCCGCTGTCCGCGATCACGGAACGAAGATCAGAAACTGTGTCGAGCGCATCACCCGCATCATCCTCAGTCTCAAGACGCACACATACCGCAACACCGAGCCGAACCAGAACTTTACCGCCGACGCAGTGACGCACGAGTCACTGACCTTGGTGGACGCGCTGTACTCCAAGGACGGCATCTTGCTCCAACGCAGTTTCTCAGCCCCCCACGCGTGCATCGCCGGAGACCCCGGAAAGTTCCAGCAAGTGATCCTGAACCTTACCAACAACGCGCGGGATGCCGTCCGGGGAAGACCTATTCAGCGCATCTGGGTCGACACCTCCGTTGAGAACGGTTTGTTCGTCCTGAAAGTCCGGGATAACGGCACCGGAATCGCCGACACTGTTCAACCCCGGGTTTTCGAGCCGTTCTTCACGACTAAGCCGGTCGGTCAAGGCACGGGCCTCGGCTTGAGCATCGTCTACACGATCATCAAGGAGATGAACGGAGACATCTCTTTCGAGTCGAAAGCCGGAGAAGGCACCTGTTTCACCGTGCGAGTCCCGATTTCCGGCGTCACGGGGGCTCCGGTCATCCGCCCTGTCGCCCAGTCGGTCGCTCTGACAGAGAGCAAATACGGCGGAACCGCGCTTGTGGTGGATGACGAAGCGGACCTTCGCGAGATCGTCGGAGATTATCTGACCGATCTCGGCTTTCAGGTCCTCGAAGCGTCCGATGGCGAGGAGGCTCTGCATAAAATGCAGACTCTGAACGTGGATCTTCTGGTGACGGATCTCAAGATGCCGGGCATGGGAGGAAGCGACCTCATTCTCGCGGCAAGGTCCCTTCAGATTCCATCCCTTCGGATCATGGTCATCACGGGAAGCATTCATTCAGGGCTCGGCGCGGATCGTTATCCGGGCCTCGAGAGCGCCGACGTCCGCCTCTCCAAACCGTTCTCGCGCAAGGAAGTCCGCGCGGCACTCAACAACCTTTACTCGTCGGCCTGACGCTCGCGGACACGATACTGGTACTTCGGAGAATCGAGGATCGGGCGAAGGTCCGCATCGGGGCCTTCAAGATAAGCCCTTCCGGCATGCAGTGTCCCGTAAAACAGCAAAGACAGGAGCTCAGTCTCGCGCGGCGCCAGGAGCACCGCCGCTTTGGCCGCCGGGTCGACATACGGGATATGATTCTTGCGCGCCAGCGTCCCACGGAAGTTCAGGCCATCGGCGTAAGTAAGTCCAAGCAGGCGCCTCGACCATCCCGCCAGGAGGCAGAAGCTTTCTTGCGAATTCGTCCACGTCAATACGTCCGCCGTCATCGGCCGCCACATCACAACCCGTGAAGTGGACCTCGGAAGCCGAAGTCAGCGCTGGCTTCAGAGGCGCCAGCACGTCGGCGAAGTCACTCAGGCGGTAGTAAACGTCCTCACCTCCCCGATCGCCGCCTAACTGCCCCGACGACCCGTGCGACGCGACGATGATCCGCTTCACTTTCTTGCCGCTTCCGATTACCTGGCTCCGCACGATGGATTCCACACGCGCCCGATAGTTCTGGTCGTTGACACCCGCTTCGCTCGAAAGATCGACCACCACATAACTGGCAGGCGACCGCGCCTTCAGCTCCGAGATGATCTTGGCGAATTGCGCGTTGGTCCCCCCGCCGCGCCCTTCCCTGACCTCTCCGGAGGCGAGCTTCACGATCACGTACACTTCATCGGACTTCAACTCGGCAGGATCAGTCTTATTCAATAACGGATCGGGAATATTCAGATTCAACACATCCGTAATCACTCCACCCGCGCCCAGCGATACGATGAGGAAGGCGTGCTGCGCCGGATCCTTGATCACCGTCGTCGCCAGGGATTTCAGTGGGACTACGAGATAGCGGTGCCCCGGCTTCAAACCACGGGCTTTCGCCGTCGCGATGACGGTGTTCACCACTTCTCTCGGTAGATGAAGCAGGTACGGCAAGCGCGCCCGCTCAGAGCCATCCGCGAACCAGGCACGGCTCAGGTCGGCGAGGCGGTATCCCTGATCGAGTTCGCTTTGCCAGAGCCGGAAGAGCAGGTCCTGTTTCCATTCTGACTTCGGGAAAGCTTTCTCCAAGGCCGCCCTGAACTGACGGTGAGCTTCCTCCTTGCCGACCTGGACTTCATCGGTTCTGACGACGGTATCGAGAGCACGTCTCAAACACGTCTTCCCCGTGGCACCCCCCTTCGCCCACGCGGATCGGAATCATAGCCGCGATCGCGCCAATCCACGCCCAGCCCCGCGACCACAGCCGCGAGCAAGAAGGCGATCAGTGATGAGGGAACCGAGGACGGACCCATACATCACCTCATCGGATTTTTTAGACTTATTCTTTAATTCTCAGGACTTCGGCTCGATTCCCGCGGAATTTCGGCATAGTGGACCGGACCCGTGTCTAAGTCCGCGAAACTAAGCGACACGCCTGCGCTTCTGCTCGCCACCATGGGGCATCTGGACCCCCTCGGGCATCACGTTCCGATACCGGGGGAGCGCTTCGATCTCCGCTCGCCGGTCCCACATGCGTTGCCCGATCACCTCCAACTGCTCACTCATGTACATTTCGGTCCAGGGAACGATCTCCCGCTCCTCCAAATCGACGTGCAGTTCGAAGCTCTGCCGCAAGTCATCCATCAGGGATTCAAAGTCCTCCGCATCCGGAGGCATGGTGCGGATGTGCCCCATCATGTCGCGAATCTCCTGATGGAGACTCTCGCCATTACTGAGGTAACCACGCTCTTCTTCATTCGAACCACGCCGAACGGCCGGATAGAAGACCTCTCGCTCCAGCGCGTCGTGGATTTCCAGCTCATTGAAAAGCTGGCGGGCGACATCCTCCTTGGTCTCATGGGCACGAGCATCCGACGCGAAGAATTGCGTGAACAAGCCCCTGATTTTCTTATGATGATCTCGAATCAGATGTGCAGCATCCCTGGTATCCATGAACCGACAGCATGCAAGCCTCTGACCGTCGCCGCACGGCGCGAGTGGGATTCACGCGGCCGGCTTGGCGGGCGGCCTATCGGGCGATCCACGAAGCCTCATGGCGCCCTTCCCAAAACGACCGACTCAAGGTAAGACGCCCCCATGAGAAAGCTCATGTTTGTACTGATGGCTTCGTTCGTAATGATGGCGTCCGCTCAGGCTTGGGAGTGTAAGTCCGACGCGGATTGCCTGCCTGATATCTGCGTCGATGGCGTCTGCGTGCGGATGCCGGAGTACGTGCCGGGACTTGAATCCGAAGAATGCGACGCTCCGGAACCTTGGGATCTCGACCAGGAACTCGACGCGCCTTCGGCCGATTAATCCCTGAGGTAGTGGCACGTATAGCCACCGGGATTCTTTTCTAAATATTTCTGGTGATAGTCCTCGGCCGGGTAGAACGGTCCGGCCGGGGTGATCTCCGT
>CAYOWB010000006.1:41629-47129 GCA_964407515.1 uncultured Bacteriovoracaceae bacterium | reverse complement strand
CTTGAAGTCGGCCAGTGTGCCCAGCTGCGTGTGAACGGTCTTGTGACCGCCTTCAACGTTACCAATGCCCCAAGGGGAGCCCGGGTCGTTCGGCCCCGCGGTGAGGGAGTTATTCTTGCCCTTGCGGAACGAAGTCCCGATCGGGTGAATCGGCGGCAGATACACGACGTCGAACTTCAGATCCGCCACGTAGGGCAGCATCTTCTCGCAGTCCTTGAAGGTACCGTGCTTGCCATCCTTACCGAAGGAGCGAGGGAAGAACTCGTACCACGTCGAGAACTGTGCCTTTTCGCGCTCCACGTTCACGCGCAACTCGCGTTCGTAGGTGGAGGCGAGGTGACGGTCCGGATGACGGTTCATCAGCTCGGTGACTTCAGGCTTCAGGACTTCGGCGACCTTCTTATCCTGCTTCGCTGTGGAGGCGAGCAGCTTGACCAGCTTGTTCAGCGTGGCCAAGTCTTTGCCTTTGGCCGATTTCGCGGCTTTCTTGAAAATCTTGTCACCGATCAGGAAGTCGATCGAGACGTCCTGTCCGGCGGTGTGCTTCTTCTCCAGGTCGCTCTTCCAGCTGGCGAAGCGGTCAATCCAGGCGCGCACCGTGAAGAGGTGCTCACCCAGCTTCTCCGGTGTAAAGGTGGCGTTCCAAAGATCCTTTTTGCGGGGATGGGGAAGGAGACGGGCGCTGTTCCACTGTTTGTCCGCGTGGTGTCGGTAAAGAACTTCGGCGGCGAGGATCTCATGTCCGTCGATGAACACTGTGGCGTCCACGGCGACGGGCTTGCCCACGATCCGCTTCACGGCATATCG
Organism: uncultured Bacteriovoracaceae bacterium; assembly: GCA_964407515.1. Classification (GTDB taxonomy): domain Bacteria; phylum Bdellovibrionota; class UBA1018; order UBA1018; family UBA1018; genus CAYOWB01. The sequence goes on along the minus strand of CAYOWB010000006.1, from coordinate 46,322 downwards.
GCCGCCGCTGACTTCAGGCTTTACGTTTTCGATGATCGGACGAACTGCACCAGGGAGCGAAAGAAGCGACGACTTCTGCTGTTTCTGCATTCGAGTTTTTCCTACATTGAGTCAAGTCTGGATTATCTTTACCGTTCGTATCGAGTTTTTAAACTAGCGCAATGCACCGGCCAAGTGTTTTTTTAGCAAACACAAGGATTTGCACCGATGTTACGGATGCGCAGCGTTAATGTCGCTTCGACACTTCAAGTCAACGCTTCTGCGACTTCGGCAGGAGGACGCGACCCCAGAGACCCTTGATCGTTCCAAGGTTCACTCTGCCTCCGGACACCACGAACAGTTCTCCGTTCAGAACGTCCTCAAGGACCGTTCCGTCCGGAATCGTGTCGTTCAAGCTCATGACCAAAGGAATCTCAGCCGTGTTACGGTTCAGGACCACCCAAACCTTGTGGTTCCCCTTGGAACGCTTGAATCCGAAGAGTCGCCGGGTGTCATCGATCAAGGTCACGTCGAAGTCGCCGTCCTTGAATGCCGGGCTAGCCTTGCGCAGCTGTCCCAGCTTCTCGAAGTGCGACAGGAGTCCGGTGTCCGGTGAAAGACCTTCGTCCGCCCACGGGTAAGGAGCGCGACAGTATGGGTCGTCGCGCCAGCGGCCCTGGTACCAGACGCTGTCGGTTGCAAGACCCACCTCGTCACCGTAGTACACCATCGGAGCGCCCGGATAGGTGTATTGGAACAGCGACAGGAACTGGAATTTTCGATGAGCCATCATCGGGTCGTTATTGGAAACCTTCTTGAGGAGGAACATCACGCGAGCCGTGTCGTGGCTGCCGAGCAGGTTCAGCATGGCGTGCCACGAGGGGGCTGGATAGTTCTCCTGGATACCCTTCAGTCGGAGGCTCAGCATCGACTCAGTGATCGGGCCGATGGCGCCGCTGTCCGAGTAGGGATTGCTGTCCTCGTCTTCAAATACGCCGTTGTAGCAGCCGCTGCCGTTGCAGCCGTCAGCCATCCAGCTCAACACCGCGGAGCGGAACCGGTAGTTCATGACGCTGTCCCACTCGTTTCCGATCAGCCAGGGACTTGCGTTACCCCATTGTTCACCGATGATCGCGGCGTCGGGGTTTACGGCCTTGACGGCCTGACGGAACTCTTCCCAGTAGGTGTTTCTCGGATTCACGGCGTAGCCGGGATCCAGCTCGCCGCCTACGTCGAGACGCCATCCGGACGCTCCGCTCTTCAGCCAGTACTTAGCGACCGAGTTCGGTCCGCTGTAGAAGTATTGCCGGAGCGCAGGGTTGGAGGTGTTGTACACCGGATGTTCGTAGTAGCCATCCCACGACTCGTAAGTCGTGTTCAGGTGACCCTGGGTGTCCTTGCAGTACATGATGACTTCAGGGCGGTTGTGGTCGAAAGGCGGCTTCGTCCGGTGCGGGAAGTAGAACCAGGAGCGGAACGGTGATGCCGGATTCTGACACGCGCCTCCCTGGCCGAAGCGGTTGAATAAATCGAAGTATGGGCTATCGGCGGAGCCATGGTTGAATACGCCATCGACGACCAGTTTAATTCCGCGTTTTTCCGCCTCGCTCGACAAGCGCTTAAACGTCTCGACGTAGCCGAGGTACTTGTCTACAGCATAGTAATCCTGCGTGTCGTAGCGGTGATTGGTCTGCGCCTCGAAGATCGGATTCAGGTAGATCGCCTCGACTCCCATCTTCTCGAGGTAGTCGAGCTTCTCGATCACGCCGTCGAGGTCACCTCCGTAGAACTGATTGTCGCTTTCGTGGCGGCAAGTCTGTCCGCGCGGATCACAAAGCGGCTGATTCCAGTCCATCTTGCGGACAGGCTTCCCGAAGACTTTTTCCATGCCGTTGATCGGGTCGTTGCTGCGGTCGCCGTTACGGAACCGTTCCGGAAGGATCTGATAGAACAGGGCTCCCTTGTTCCACGACGTGACTTGGAAGTCTTTGTCGTACACGGTGAGCTGATAGCTGTGCATGGGGTCCCATTCGGCGGTGTAGCGGCCCCATCCACCCACGTAAAACTTGCGATCAGAGGTGACGTACCAGCGTTTTGTGCCGCCGTCCTGCATTTCGAAAAAGTAATACAGGATGTCCGGATGAGCTGGGATCGGAAGGCGAAGCTGCCAGTAGTCTACTGCGCCGATGCTGGGGTCTTGCTCGGTCTTTTCCTTCGTCATCGGGTACCAGATCTCGCGCGCTTCGATCGAGTCCCACACGCGGACCTTCACGGAGTGAACGTCGTTGCGGCAGGTGCGGAATCGAAGCTGGATGGCCCCTTGGCTAGATTTCACCGCTCCGAATGGGCTGCGATAAAACGGGTTGAAAGAGTCGTGTCCTGTTCCGACGAGGTAGACATCGTTATCCAACCGGGCATTGTCGCAAGGAAGATTTCCCGCAAACGAAGAGGGGGAAATAGCGACGAAACTGAAGGCGGCGAAGGAAAGAACAAGTGAGAATCCCGAGCGCATCCTGGCCTCTCACAGGTGAAACTCGCGGCCCGACGAGAGGGCACACATCTGGGGGCTGCAACTGTAAAGGACTGGTCTGACTCGGTCTGGTATTCGCAGAAAATGCTGGATTCCCTGCCGGCTTCTTCTCAGCAGCTAGCCAGCTCGTTATCGGCTTGTTTGCCGGTTCGATGCCAGTTTGTATGATGATCAGCGGTACGCGGCGATTTCCCGCAGTTTGGCGCCGCCATGGAGGGCGATCGCGCTGTTCGGATCGACGGTCAGCTCTGCCCATCCCGTGCGCTGAACGATGACGGTCTTTCCCGTGCAAGTGTTGCTCGAGGGCAAGTACTTTCCAGTCGTGATGTCGCAGTAGGTTCCGGCAGGAAGACCGGTATCAAACCACTGGCGCAGGACGTTCGGGTCCTTGTTGATCGCGACGTAGCCGCGGGTTCCGCGCGCGAACGCGATGCGATTATTGCCATCAGACCACCACTTCAAGACTTGAGGGGCCGACTGTGTGTAGTTGCGGAACTGGACCATTCCGGCGATGGCTGGCCAGCGGTGCTCACAGACCCAGTCCGAGCCGCAAAGGTTGCGGGAAGCCTCGTAGACGCGTTTGGTCTCCCCCTTTTCATTGGAGGGCGGGCCCTGTTCGTCATTGGTGAAGCGGTAGCTGGACATGACTTGAGGGTAGCCATAAGGCCAGGCCAGCATGAAGACGTTGGCTAGGGTATAGACTTGGCCGTGACGGTGAGTGACGACTGTTCCGCCTCCGCCATGTCCGCGTTGAATGTCGTGGTTGTCGGCGAAGACGACCGCCTTGTTGGATGGGATGAAGCCCCAGTCGGAACCGAAGTTCTGCAGCCAGCTCAGCTTGCCGTTGAGGAAGACGTGGGCGAGCTTCCGGGAGTACTGGAACTCGGTCACGTCACCGTTTTGGAAGTACTCTTCGGAACGGATCGGCTCGGTGCGCGGGTCAATCACTTCCTGGAAGGCGTAAAAAGGTTTGGTGAGACGCGAGAAGATGGCACGGATGTCGTCCGTGGGCATGTGTTTCGCGGCATCGATGCGGAAGCCTGCTACGCCCAGGCTCAACAGATCGTTGAGGTAGTCGGCGAGCTTTCCACGGACGTAATCCGTCTCGGTGCGGAGGTCGGCGCACTTGGTGATGTTGCAGTTCTGAACTTCCCAGCGGTCGCCATAGTTGGCGATGGAGTCATCCCCGTTGCGTCCGCAGCGGTGGAAGTCCCAAGGGGCGTAGGTGCCGGGATACTCGTATTCGTTATACGTAGAGCCGGCGTTACCGTATTTGGGTTGGCCTGAACGATTCACCCAGGTCATGTGGTTGATCACCGCGTCGGCGATGATTTCGACGCCGACCGCTTTACAGCGGCGAATCATGTCGGCGAACTCCGCGCGATTTCCGCTGCGGCTGATGATCTGGTAACTGACGGGCTGATAGCGCTGATACCACGCGCGATTGGGAAGGACTGCGTGTTCGTTCGGAGGAGAGATCTGAACCGCGCCGAATCCGTTAGGGCCGAGGAAGTTTTCGCACTCGAGTGCGATGTCTTTCCATGTCCACTCGAAGAGATGGACATAGACAGTACGGTCGGATTTTGGTGCTGCCAACGCTGAAAAGGCAAGCAGCATGCTGAGTGCTGTGGTGCACAGGATTTTGAAAGTCTGACGAGCTTTCATTCGGTCCATCGCCAATGCCGTTGTTTGAATTCGGGGCACTGGCTCTCCCCCAAAGTGGGCGCAAAATAGCAATTTTTAATAAAACGGCAAGGAATTCTTCGTCGATGCATGAGGGAAAATAATTAAGACTGTGTAACAAAATGAAGTCCCTCGCGGTGACTCAACACAGGGCAGGGGATTGGCCAGGAGGACAGGGAGTCCGGATGACGCGTTCGCTGCGCGGTCAGAGGAAATGCAGTACACAGGGCAAAAAAAAGCCCCCTCGGAGTCCGAGGGGGCTTTCTTGGTCCTAGAAATGGAGCTTACGCTGCCTGGGGCCGATCGTTGCGTTCGTACTTGCGCAGCGTCGGTGTAATGAGCGCTGCAACAAGAATCAACGCACCCCCGAGGGCCACGCCGTAGGCGCGGTTGTTATCGAGGAGCCGCATGACGACGCCGCCGAGCGAGACCATGATTTCCGGAAGGACGATGAACATGTTGAAAATGCCCATGTAGATCCCGTTGCGCTCGGGCGGGATG
>CAYOWB010000006.1:35249-41619 GCA_964407515.1 uncultured Bacteriovoracaceae bacterium | reverse complement strand
TCCGTACTTACCTTTCGGCAGGTACTCGACGAGGATGACGTATGGCATCGCGACAATCGAGGCCCAGCCGATACCTGCCGCAATCATCGGCAGATAGAGCCACTTCGGGTCATGGATGAGCGGGATCGAGAGCAAGCCAATGGCCGTCAGCAGCAGCGCGAACATGTGAGTGTAGGCGCGGCCAAGGAACTTCACGAAGAACGGGATCAGCAGAGCGAAGATCGGGGTGGCGACACCGCGGATCATCGTCGTGTGAGCAGCGAACCGGACACCTTGCTCATAGAGTTCCGAGTTCGGATCGGTAGCGCCGAACACCTGGTACGGGACTGCGACCGAGTAGTACATCCACATGCAGAACAAGCCCATCCAGGTGAAGACCTGAATGACGGCCAGCCGGCTCATGACCGGAGGCATGTTCACGAAGCAGTCCACGCTTTCCTTGAACCAGCTGACGATCATCTGCCAAGTGCTTCCGCGTTTCTTCGGCGCTTCGGCGGTCGTCTCCGGCGGATATTCCGTAGTCGAGAACGTCGTCCAGATCACCGAGATCAGGAAGATGATGCCGCACAGGTAGAACGAGTAGTGCATCGGCGTCTTACCCGAAGCCGCGAGCGACGGGAACATCTCCACCATGTTGATGGATGCGATGTAGTTGCCGAGAATCGTTCCGAGGCCGATCATCAAGCTCTGATAGGAGTAGCCGGTCGGGCGTTGTGCGGTATTGAGGTTGTCCGCTACGAAAGAGCGAAATGGCTGCATCGTGATGTTGAGCGATGCATCGAGAACCCACAGAAGGCCGGCGGCCATCCACAGGGACGACGAATCGGGCATCAGGAACAAAGCCAGAGTGCCGAGGATGGCGCCGAAAAAGAAGTAGGGGCGGCGGCGCATCTTCAGGCTGGGAATCCACGTCTTGTCGCTCAGGTAACCGATGATGGGCTGGACGATCAGGCCGGTCGCGGGAGCGGCAAGCCAGAGCAGCGGGATTTCATCCGGTTTCGCACCGAGCTTTTCGTAAATCGAGCTCATGCGCGCGAATTGGATTTCAAAGCCATGTTGGATTCCGAAGAACCCGATGCTCATATTGACGATCTGCCAATACGTTAAGTTTGGTCTGTGAGTTGTCTCTTTTTCCATATGCCGGTCATTCCCCCTCTATTCGTAGACAGGACGTCTGCTACGGGGCAACATAGTCCAATCCTCCCCGTAGCCGCTAATTAAAAATGCAGCTTACCAAGTTCCGATATTAAACCGAAACTATCAGTTATCTTACTTCTTGAACTTCTCGTGCTGCTCGATTTGAGACTCGATCCGCTTCACCACGGTTTCGACCGCGGTGCTCAGTGGGATCGCGAGGGCCATTCCGGCCGCGAACTCGTGTCCGCCTCCGCCGAGTTCGACGGCGACGCGATTGACTGGAATCTGCCCCTTGGATTTCATTGAGACGCGGATTTGTCCGTCGTCCTCTTCGCGGAAGAGGCACACGACTTCCGCATCTTTCAAGAGGAGCAGGAGATTCATGAAGCTTTGAGTGTCGTCTGAGGAGGCGCTGTGCTTGCGACGGAGGTCGGCGCCCAGTTCGATCCAGGCGACTTTTCCGCCTGCGGAGATGCGGACGTTCTGCAGCATCTGGCCGAGCAGGTGAAGGTGCGAGAGCTGTTTCGAGGAGTAAATGGCCTGATAGGTCTCCTCGGGGTTGACCCCGTGTTCGAGCATTTCGGCTGCGATCCGGTGAGCCAAGGGGGTCGTTCGTCCGTAGCGGAAGCTGTTCGTGTCCGTCATGACCGACACGTAAAGCCCCAGGGCGACGTCCTTATTGATCTTGGCGAGGTTGAGTTCGGCGAAGATGTTGTAGAGGAACTCGCCGATGCTGCTGGACTTGGGGTCCGACAGGACCGTGGCATGAGGGGGGAGGGCCGCCTCCTGCATAGCACCCGGCATGAGGTGGTGATCAATGAATACAATCTTCTTGGATCGGAGGGAGAGTTCCCCCCAGAGCTTGCCGAGGCGTCGCGGATCGTTCGTATCGACGATGATCCAGAGATCGCAGGTGTCCCAGAGTTCGATTTCGCCTGGCCCCAGGAGAATGCATCCTTTCGGGTCTAACAGCCGGTATCTCTTGGGAAGAAGGTCCGGGTTGTAGACGCGACAAGCCTTGCGAGCACGCTTGAGGTAGTGGAAAAGAGCCGTCTCGGCGCCGAGGCCATCGCCGTCGGGTAGGGAGTGCGTCGTAATTAACACCCTTTTGGCGAGTTCTAGGTGCTCCTTAAACTTCTGAAATTCTTTGCTTTTCGAGAAATCTGGCTTTTTGTCTTTGGTGCTCAAGCGGAGCTCCTAATCTTCCGAATCATCAAACGAGAGGTTATCGGGCACATGAAATCATCGACGCGGAAGTCGAAAGAACCTTCACTGGATCCGTTGTATGTGATCTTCGAACAGCATCTCTGCAATTTTCAGGATCCGGATGTTGACCGAAAAGCTTTCATCTGTGGAATTATTGTCGATTACCTAGGGTTCCTCCGCAAGAAGAATATTACCGTTCCAAAGCCTCTCGAACAGCCTGTGATCGAAGAGCTGGCGAACCAAGTTAACACAATGCTTGTGAAGAAAATCTACGGCTGTTTCTCCCTCCAGGATTATCAGAAGAGCCTCAAGCCGACGATGCGCCGTCGCGCTCGGCGCAATTACCAGAAGCTCAGTGCCGCGTGATCTCATTTCTGTTGGAAATGCTTCCGGGCGAGTTCGTCTTTGCGGGCTTGCAGATCAGCCACGCATTGTTCAGCCAACTTCCGTTGTGTCTCCTTTAATTGAACGTCATCGGGGTCGGAAACCACTTCGGTGAAGGGTCGGTTGAAGATTACATCGACCAAACGGCGGTTACAGCCGCCCTCACTCTTCAAGCTGATTTCGTTGTCCACGAGTTTGTGAAGCTCCAAGACGAATTGACTGTCGCGGAGCTGCTGACTGTATTCCTTGCGAATCGTTTCGCTCAGACGGGCCCACTCGGTGGTGAGGCACATGCCACGAAAGCTGGTCCTGCGCCGGTCCGCTCCGGTCAGGCTGATAGTCGCCTGGGTAGCTCGGGTCCCATAGTCGGTTACGAGTTCGATGTCTGCATCGGTGACGGGTACTTCTGAGACGAGGCGTCGAAGCACCTGGGCGATCTTCTTGCTCTGTTCCAGATCGCTTACACGGAAAGCGTCGCGCTGACGGGGGAGGAGTTTTTCGTATTCCATGACCGGGCCGCCGTGTCTCCGTTCGAGACGCTCGTTATAGCGAATATCCTCAAGGAGGCGTTCGACCGATGAGAATGCCGACATTCGGAGATGGATCCCATGGGTATGGGACTCCGTGTAGGCTTGGTCCAGGAGTTTCATCTTGCCGGTAGTCTTGTTGACTAGGATCGCGATCAGGGGGGCTTCTTCGCCGGGCCGCCCACGGGTAGCTACGATGTAATCGCCGCCCTCGCACACCACGGCGTCCCTTGAGCTGAGGGAGCCAAATCCTTGCACCTCGCGGGCAGCTTGGATTCCCGCGACCACGGGTCTTTTGCCCATGGCCTGAGCTTGGGGCAGGTTCAGTAATGACAGCGACAACAGTAACAACATCCAACGGCAACCCATGGGGCACCTCACCTGTCGGTGGTGGTTATAAAATACCTGAGTATAATAGTCAACAAAAAGATGAAAGAGGTGGAAAAGTTGAATTCTGTTAGATTTCGCGGACTAGGATCTCCGTCGCCGGTGAGAGTTTTTGATGTGTCGGATGATTGCCCCGGCCACGTTGAGTTTCGTGGCTTTTTCGATTCCTTCGAATCCGGGTGAGCTATTCACTTCAATGACGGTTGGGCCGTGCTTACTCTCCATGAGATCGACACCTGCAATCTCGAGGTCGAGAGCACGCGCGGCCTGCACCGCGACTCTCTCAGAGTCTTTCGGAAGCTTCACGAGTTCCGCCCGTCCCCCTCGGTGGATGTTGGATCGGAACTCCCCTTTGGGCGCGGTCCGCATCATCGCGGCGATCACGCGGCGACCCACCACAAATACGCGGTAATCGCGTCCGGCGCCTTCCATGATGAACTGCTGGATGAGCGCGTCCTGATTCAGTCCTCGCAGCGTATCCATGACCGAGGCGAGTGAGATCGGCGTGTGCACGAGCATGACGCCGAGGCCTTGTGTGCCCTGGAGTACCTTCAGAATGGCAGGCATTCCCTTCGCTGCTTCAATCGCCATCCGAAAGCCGCGCGGCGAGCGTGTGAGTACCGTGGAGGGGACTTGGAGTCCTTTCTGGGTGAGGACTTGAAGACAGCGCATCTTGTTGCGCGACTCCATGATCGCTTGCGAGCTGTTCACTACGTGCATGCCTAGCGCTTCGAAGTGCTTGACGACCGCGAGACCGTAATCCGTGATCGAGGCGCCGATGCGCGGAAGTACGGCATCGTAGTGTGGGAGCGGATTCGGGCCGTATAGGATCCGGCTATCTTTTCCGTCGACCACGAGCTGGCACTCGAGCGGGTCCAGGACGTCACATGTGATCCGGGCCTTCTTCGCCTCGGCGAGCAGACGTTGGATGCTGTGCAGGTTTTCGTTTCGGGAGAGTATCGCGATGCGCATGATGTGACGTAACTGTAGCCGCCCTGGTTTTCGGGTGCAAGCCGGGGTTGCTTTGCCGTGGAGGGCGGGGTGCGCCACGGCTCCACGCAGCGGAGCTGGAAAGCATGAGGGGCCGGGGGCGCCACGGCTCTACGCAGCGGAGTTGGGAAGCGGCTGCCGGCGGGGGGATGGAGTGGCGTGGCCGTGCAAAACGGAGTTGGAAAGCGGTTGCCGGCGTGGACGTACCCCTGAAAACCGTCCACTTTGTACGAAAGTGAGGGGTACGTGGTGCCACGTACAGGTGTTTTTCGTTCAGGGTGGACGAAAAGTGGGGGTACGTGGGCGCGAGCGCTATCATTCTTGGTGCGCTGAGGCTGGCGAAGAGCTTTCATACCCGTGGCGTGGTTATGAACAGAGACGAGGGCGTTCGCGCCCTTCAGGCGGTTTGGCCGGATCGGTCCGTCCATTGGCGTAAACGCCGGTCGGCCAAGCAATAGCGCTCAGGCTCAAGGAGAGTAGAGTCGAAAGGCTTCTCAAGCCAATACTGAATCGACGATCGGCTGGTCTGGAGGTGTCGAGCCAGTTGAGAACGGGAGCTCCATCCTTGGCTGACAGCGAGTCGAACGAAAGAGGCGCGGATGACTGGGGAGTTTGAGTCGAGCTCTTCTGGATGTGCGGCACGGGCGGAAGAAAACAGGACATCGAGTGAGCAGTGGACGGTCCGGTTGAAGGCCGGTGCGGCCTTGGGGAGTGGAGTTCCCTCTACTTTTACGCTGGGGTCGGAGCTGACGTAGGCGTGCAGGCGTTCGAGTCCTTTTCTTCCGCTCCAGCCCAGGGATGAGGTGATCGCCGCATTTCGTTGTGTCCACATTCCGTGGGCCATCCCCAAGAGTTGCCGATAGCTGCTCCAGCGCCATTCCAGCGGATCCGGGCAGAGCCGAGCCCGGCATGGGTTAAGGAATACGTAGCGCATGTCCCTTTTCAGTTTTTCCTGATCCGGAATGAGGTCCGGCTCCGGGGTGACTTCGAATCCGCGTGTGAGCCGATGCCACCTGGAAAGGCTGGCGAGCAGATTCTTCAATCGGACTTGCGTCGCTTGAAGCTTTTCCACGTAAGCGACGACGTGAAAATGGTTCGGCATGAGGACTACGGCCATTGTGAGCGGGAATACCTTGTGAAGTCCCTTCCACGCGGCCAAGGCGAATGTGTCGTCGTTGAATGGAGTCGCGGGGCGATTGACCCGTGCGACGAAGTGATAGGCTTGCATGGCCACTGGTCCTGCAGATACTGCGCTCGTCAGGTCCGGGAAATTGGCCGTTTCCTAACTGAACTCTGGATTCTTTCTTCGGGAATCGGACTTCATCGTCGGAGGGGCCGGGGGCGGCACGGCTGTGCGCAACGGAGTTGGAAAGCATGAGGGGCCGGGGGCGCCACGGCTCTACGCAGCGGAGTTGGGAAGCGGCTGCCGGCGGGGGGATGGAGTGGCGTGGCCGTGCAAAACGGAGTTGGAAAGCGGTTGCCGGCGTGGACGTACCCCTGAAAACCGTCCACTTTGTACGAAAGTGAGGGGTACGTGGTGCCACGTACAGGTGTTTTTCGTTCAGGGTGGACGAAAAGTGGGGGTACGTGACAATCCGGGGGTACGTGACAATCCGGGGGTGCGTAATGGGGGCACCTCAAAACCAGCGCTTTTGCCGCGGGGAACGTAGGGAATTCCCTCCTGCTTCGCGAAAGGTTAGCCCCAACCGTGGAAATAAAAAGGGCGAGCCCCGTGAGGA
>CAYOWB010000006.1:33273-35231 GCA_964407515.1 uncultured Bacteriovoracaceae bacterium | reverse complement strand
CAAGCTCTTAGGCCAAACTAATCGCGCGCTTTGTGGAGATGGTCTTTCACGATCTCCTTGTGTTTGCGCAGCTGCTTCTCGATCTTGTCGACGGCCATATCAATGGACGCGTAAAGGTTCTCGGTCTGGGCTTCGCCGAAGTAGTCCATGTTATTGCCCACGAGGTGACAGTGAGCCACGTGGGTGAGGTTCTCGACCGCGAAGTTCCAGTTGATGGTCGTCTTACCGTGGAAGTACTTCTTCAACTTATCTGACTTTTCGTGGGCGTAGTTCTTCACGATCTCGGCCAGGTGGGTGATCAGGACGTTCGTCGATTCGAGATTCTTGAAGCTCATGTTCACTGTCATGTGTTCCTCCGTCTCAGAGCGACCTGCCTTAAGCAGCAGGTGCCTGTTCTAAAGATGATACCTGGAACACAGCAGTCAAATCAGCCCTAGATGATCTTTTTTCTTTTGCTCGACGATAGAATACCGAGCATGTCGCGGTATTTGGCGACGGTGCGGCGCGCTATATTGATGTTCTCGGCGTGCAGCAATTCGACAATCTTCTGGTCTGAAAGGGGATTCTTGGGATCCTCTTTCATGACCATCTGCCGGATCTTTTCCTTAACCGCTTCGCTAGCAAGTGCGTCAGAACCGTCAGCCGAGCTGATGGAAGAGTTAAAGAAGTATTTCAGCTCAAATATACCGACCGGCGTGTGGACGAACTTGTTCGTCGTGACACGTGAAATCGTCGACTCATGCATCCCGATGTCATTGGCGACATCCTTCAGGATCATGGGCTTCAGGAGCTGAACGCCCTTTTCGAAGAAGTCACGCTGACGGCGGACGATCGCCTCAGTCACCTTATAGATGGTCTTCTGGCGATTGTGGATGGAGCGGATCAGCCATACGGCCGAACGCAGCTTGTCCTGCACGTATTCCTTGGTGACCTTGTTCTGGTCCTTCTGGGCCGCCGCAAGGATGTTCTTATAGTAGGGCGAGATGCGCAGCTTGGGCATCCCGTCCTCGTTCAGGACGATCACGAACTCATCACCCACTTTGTAAACGTAAATGTCGGGCGTGATGTACTGGGTGTCGCTCGAATGGAAGGAGCGGCCCGGTTTCGGTTCGAGTTCGAGAATGAGCTTGGTGGCCTCGACCACTTTGTCGAGCGGGATGCTCATCGCGCGCGCGATGGCCTGGTAATTCTTGCGCTCCAGATCGCCGAGGTGCTGCTCGATGATCTTTTCGACGGTGGGCTGGCGCGGGTTCATGAACTTGGCCTGGATCAGCAGGCACTCTTGGAGAGTGCGGGAAGCGACGCCGATCGGGTCGAAGTTCTGGATGATCTTGAGGACCTCTTCAGCGTCCTCGACTTCCATTCCGGTCTCGCGAGCGACGTCTTCCAGGTTGGCCTTGAAGTAGCCGTCGTCGGACAGGTTCCCGATGATCAGTTCGCCGAGTTTGCGCTCCTGGTCGGTGAGCGCGGCCATCGACAGCTGCCACATGAGGTGGTCTTCGAGCGAAGTCGTCTTGGTGAGGACGTTCTCAAAGCTCGGCAGGTCTTCGTTGACCTCGCGCATCGAAGGCGCCGAGCTGGAATTAGAATTGAAGTCTTCGACGTAGGATTCCCAGTTGAAGTCGTCTTTTCCGGCGACGAGCTGCTCTTCCTTGGCCTGGGGCTTAATGAAGGATTCTTCGTCGCGGCGCTGTTCGGCCTCCGGGTCGGCGCTTTCTTCGCGGGCCGCGGCTTCTTCGGGAGTGGGGGTGGCCTCGCCATCCGGAGACTCGGCGAGCTCTTCCAGGACGGGGTTCTCCACCAGCTCCTGGTTGATGACCTCGGCTAGCTCCATTCGGTTGAGCTGGAGCAGCTTGATCGCCTGTTGCAACTGGGGTGTCATGACCAGCTGCTGACTGAGTCTCAGGCTTTGCTTGATTTCTAATGCCATGTGGCTCCGCTTATCTACTTTGATCGAG
>CAYOWB010000006.1:30471-33259 GCA_964407515.1 uncultured Bacteriovoracaceae bacterium | reverse complement strand
GAGTAACGGGCTGGGCCCCATCACTCTAGGTTGTTAAAATTCAAAGTCTTCCCCAAGATAAGTCTCTCTCGCGGTCTTGCTTTTGGCAATCTCCTCGGGAGTGCCTTTTTCAATGATTTTACCATCGCTCAAGATATATCCCAAATCACAGATGGCCAGAGTCTCGCGGACGTTATGGTCGGTAATCAGCACCCCGATATGCCGTTTCTTGAGAATCTGGATCATTCTTTGGATATCCCCGACTGCGATGGGGTCAATCCCCGCAAACGGCTCATCTAGCAAAAGGAATACCGGATTGAGAGCTAGGGCTCGAGCGACTTCGACGCGCCTGCGCTCTCCGCCCGAAAGGGTGAAGGCCCGCTGTTTGGCGATTGCGTTGATGTTGAAGTCGTCAAGAAGTCGACGGAGCTGATCGTGACGCTCTGCTTCCGAGAGGGGCATCGTCTCCAGGACGGATAGGATATTGTCTTCGACGGTCATGCGGCGAAAGACCGAGGCTTCCTGAGGAAGGTAGGCGATCCCGCGTTGCGCGCGCTTGTGCATCGGCCATTGAGAGATTTCCGTGTCGTCGAGCAGGACCTGTCCGGAGTCCGCACGGACCAGACCCGTGACCATGTAGAAGGACGTGGTCTTGCCTGCTCCGTTGGGGCCGAGCAGTCCGACGACCTGACCAGAGTGGACTTCAAAGCTAACACCCTTCACGACCGCGCGTCCCTTGTATCCCTTGTGCAGGTCCTGGGCGCGAAGAAGGTGTTGGGACTTCGAATGGGGCTTAGGGTTGTCCTTCGCTGAAAGCATTGCTGTGCTCGACCTCCACGATGTCGGTGTCACGGTGGACGATGATCGTATCGCCGGTGACGGTGTCATTTCCCTGATACACTTGAGGGTACTCTTTCAGTACGATCACATTCCTGCGGTTATCGAAGCTGGCCCGTCCCCCGGTGGCGTAACGTTCCTTCTCCGATGGTCCCTTCTCGCGGATCGTGACGTCTTCATAAGCGATCATATATTGAAGGACCTTCGCGTAGTCGCCGTAATTGAGGTCGGATCGGCGAGAGCGCACGGTCATGTTCGGCTGTTCGGTGTGGACGAAGCGCTGCTCGATCGGCCGCTTGGCGCTCATGGTGAAGTGGGCGACCTGGGTTTTGCGGTTGATCAGGCAGTGGTCGGAGTCGATCGTCGTTTTTTCCGGGATCGTATCCTTGGCGGCGTCCTTCGGCGGGCGGCGGGTCATCACGACTCGGGCCCGTTGAGGAAGGGTGATGAGACCTTCGTCCATCTTCATGGACATGCCGAGGCTTGAGAATGCGATGTGCTGCTCGGGTTCCTTCTGTCCGCCGCCGACGACGTCAAACTGCAGGGGGATCTCGATCCGGCGTTCGTTGGGAAGGTACCGCATATAGTCGCTACGAACCTGGAAACCGTCTGGGAAGGTCGTTACGACGTCGCCGTAGACCTCGAGATCCCGCTGGTTCGTGTCGTACTTGGCTTCCTTGCCAGTGACGATCGTGATCTTTTCGTCTTCGTCGTAGAGATGCGCGGTCACCGTGGTGCCGTGGACCAGCTGGTGCTGCTGGTAGAGGTAGGCCTTCTGGGCGAGCAACTTCCACTGTTTCACGCCGGCTTGGGAGGAGACGTACTGAAAGTCCTGGATCGTGTATTCCGGAATCGCTCCGCGAGGCAGTCCTTTGGCGAGAGTCTTCTGGGTGTCGTCCACCACGATGAGCGCTTCTGGAGCGATCTGAGACGTAGGAGGACGGTGCTCCAGGGATTTGGGCGAAAGGACGAGGATCTGCGCCAGCACCGCCAGGGCAATGGCCGTGATCAGTACCGGGCGGATCCGGTCACGAAGGGATCGCTTGGGCTGGGACTCCATCGTTTCCTTAGACTAGCGTACTTGTGGTATGACAGCCAGCATGGACATCGGTCAATTCGAAGGGCGAAAGCGCGAGCATATTCACCACGCTTTGAATCCGCAGAATCAGACACGGCAGGCCGGACGGCTGGATCGCGTTCGTCTACGCCATATCGCGTTGCCAGAGATGGACTTTGATGAGGTTCGCTTGGATGCGATTCGTCTCGGACAGCCGGCGCCGACACCATTCTTCATCGCTGGAATGACCGCAGGGCATGCGGATGCTGCCCGGCTGAACCGGCTCATCGCTCGCGCGTGTCAGTCGCGCGGGTGGGCCATGGGAGTCGGGTCTCAGCGTCGGGAACTGGATTCGCCCTCGGCCGCGGATGAATGGAAGAAGCTGCGCCAGGAAGCTCCCGACACAGTGATGTTCGCCAATATCGGGCTGAGTCAGCTCGTGGGAGTTTCAACGGACCGCGTGCGCGCGCTCGTGGACGCGATCGGGGCGCGAGCCATCGCGGTTCACGCAAATCCGCTGCAGGAGTGCCTGCAGCCCGAAGGAACGCCGAAGTTTCGTGGTGCCACTGCAGCTTTGAAAGAGCTTTGCCGGAATATCGGTGTCCCGGTGATTCTGAAAGAAACCGGATCAGGCTTCTCGCCGCTTGCCCTTGAGCCTCTCGCGGATGCGGGATTGGCAGCCGTGGATGTCAGCGGATTGGGCGGAACGCACTGGGGGCGCATCGAAGGCGCGCGCGCCGCGATCTTGGAAGGCCAGGAGATGCGCGCTGCCGCCGCGCGCGTGTTCGAAGACTGGGGCGTACCGACGTATGAGAGTGTCCTTGCTGTCAAGGCGACGCTCCCCGGGGCGGAGCCTTGGGCTTCGGGCGGCGTCCGATCGGGGCTCGATGCGGCTCGTTTGATTGCCGTGGGAGC
>CAYOWB010000006.1:17072-30461 GCA_964407515.1 uncultured Bacteriovoracaceae bacterium | reverse complement strand
GGCTATGCGCAGCCGGCACTGATTGCCGCGTTGGAAGGCGAATCCGCGTTGCTGAATTGGATGAGGCAGCAGGAGTTCGAGCTGAAGGTCGCCTTGTTATGCACGGGTTGTCGCAGTCCCGAGGACCTTCGGCGTGAGGAAGGCGCGTGGAGGTTCGAGCTATGAAGGTGGAAGGATTCCACCGGCTGAGCGCGGCCGAGCGCCTGGTAAAGATTCAAGAGCTTTGCGGGCTGACGAGAGCCGGGTGCTCTCCGGAGAACGTGGGCTTTCGCTCTCGGCGGCCGAACACCTGATCGAAAACGTGGTCGGAACGTTCGGGTTTCCGGTCGGCGTGGCGACGAACTTCCGGATCGACGGGCGCGACCTCTTCATCCCGATGGTCGTGGAGGAGACTTCGATCGTGGCCGCCGCGAGCGCGACGGCGAAGTGGATCCGTAATGAAGGGGAGCTTCGCACCTGGTCGAAGGGAAGCCTCATCATCGGGCAAATTCAGCTGCCTTCGGTTCGTGAGGTGGCGAAAGCGACCGAAGCCCTTCGTGCGGACCGCGATAATCTGATCGGCTTCGCCAACGAATGCATCCCCGGGATCGTGAAGCGCGGGGGCGGTGTTCGTGATGTCGTTGTTCGCGAGTTGGAGCGTCCGGATGGCTCAGGCCGCATGCTGGTTCTCCATGTCCTTTGTGATCCCTGCGACGCGATGGGCGCCAATCTCATCAATCAGGTCTGCGAGGCGCTGAAGCCGCGTGTGGAAAAAGTCACGGGCGAGCAGGTGGGGCTATGCATTCTTTCCAACTTGGTCGATGGAAAGCTCGCCTGCGCGGAGGTTGTGATCCGCGGTATCGATCCGAAGCTTGGCCACGGCATCGTCGAGGCCGGCTTGTTTGCCAAGGCTGATCCGTACCGTGCCGCGACTCACAACAAGGGTGTGATGAATGGCATCGACCCGATCTTGTTGGCGACGGGCAATGACTGGCGCGCGGCGGAAGCTGGCGTGCATGCCTATGCGGCTCGAAGTGGCCGCTATCAGCCAGTCACCGATTGGCAGATGCGAGGAGTCGACCTCGTCGGTGCGATCGAAATTCCGATGGCCGTGGGAACGGTCGGCGGCATGACGAAGATCCATCCGGCCGTTCCGGTGGTGATGAAGATCCTCGGTGTTTCGCATGCGGATGAGTTGGCGCGCATCTGTGCTGCCGTCGGTCTCGTGCAGAACCTCGGGGCGCTGAAAGCTCTTTCGACCGTGGGAATCGTGAAGGGCCACATGCAGCTGCATGCCGCGAATCTCGCGATCGCGGCGGGCGCGGAACTGCACGAGGTCGCCGAGGTGCGTGAGCGCCTGGTGCAGGTGTTGAGCGTCGAGAAGTCCATTCACGTCACTCGTGCCAAGGAAATACTCGAGGAGGTTCGTCAGCGTGGCCGCAAGTGAAGCACTCCGCTGGGAGTGTCCTGGGAAGGTGTTTCTTCTGGGAGAGTACGCCGTCCTCGCGGGCGTGCCTGCGATCGCCCTGACATTCGGGCCATCCTTTGTCTTGCGGGCATCAGAAAGCGAGCCGCTCGGCCCTGAGCTGCCGTTCTCGATTCACAGTCCGGCTGGTCGGTTGCTCGAGCGCGCGATCAAGGATGGAGCTCGCGTTCCCCGACTGGTTTTCGAGGATCCCTGGCGGGGCGCTGGCGGATTCGGTGCCTCAAGCGCGCAATTCGTGCTCACGTTCCGGGCTTTGCATGCCCTTGCTGGTTGGACCTACGGAGATCCCAGTGAACCGGAATGGCTTCGTTGTTGGAAGCTTTACCGGGAGTTCACTTCCGATGCGAAGGTGCCTCCGAGCGGCGCCGATGTCGTGGCGCAATGCCTGGGCGGGCTAGTAGCTTTTGGTTTTGAAGGGGGACGTCCCGAAGCGCAGTCGATGTCTGTTCCATGGCGTTTTCTCGTCTTCTCGGCGACGCAGGGAGATGCCTCTCGAAAGGTGGCGACTCACACGCATCTGGACGATCTCGCCCGTGGAGGCTTTTTGTCGGGGCAGGGCCGTTTTGGGTCTCTGCTCTCGGACCTGCGATCGGTCGTACGTGAAGGTCTCGTTGCCGTACGCAGCGGAGATGCGACGGCCTTTGGTCGCGCAATGACGGCGTATGCCGACTGGCTTTCCGCCGCGGGCCTGGAAGTCGATGCAGCTCGCGAGGACCGCTTTTCATTGTCCGAACGCGAGGGCGTGCTTGGCGTGAAAGGCGCCGGCGCGCTTCAGTCGGACGCGATCGTGGTGCTTTTGAGCGATGCGGAAGATCGTGAAGCTTCCGATGAAGTGTTGGCAGTGGCCGCGCGACGCGGACTCAAGCTGGCGTTTGCTCGTTAGCCTCTAAAAGACGTACAAAATGCTCGAGCACCACGCGCAGGCGCGCGCTGTTTTTCATGTCCGGATGGTAAACCGCGAAAACCGGAATGCGGGTTCCTATTTTGGGAAGGATGCGACGGAGCGGACTGGTCGGCGAAATCATGAAAGTCGGAAGTACTCCGTAGCCGATACCGGCCGACAACGCCGCATGAACGGAACTCCATGCCGCTGAACGGAACAGCGCCGAATCCGTGATGGGAAGCGAGTGCAGCAGGGCTTGTTCTGCTTCCGAGGTGGCATCTTCGAAAAGTCCGACGAATGGAAGCCTCTTTAAGTCTCCCCCTGTCTTCGGGAGGCCACGCTCTTGAGCGAGTTTCGGATGAAGAAACAGGCCGAGTTCGACTGATCCCGCTTTCCGAACTACCAACCCGCGTTGCGTAGGACGCACGAATCGGATAGCTAGATCCGCTTCCCTCCGTGCCAGATTCACGACATGCGGCCCGGTGAGAAACTCGAGTCGCAGGCCGGGATGCTGCTTGTTCAGTGGAAGAAGCGAGGGGATGAGCCAGTGATTTGCCATCGCGCCGGGCATCGCGAGCTTGATCACGCCTTCCACGCGATGGTCGCTTCCTGCCAAGATGCGATCCACCTCCGACATGCGTTCTTCCGCCTGCTTCAGGCTCTCGAGGATGCGGAGGCCCGCACGAGTCAGGACAAATCCATCGGATCGGCGCTCGACGAGCTTCACAGCCAACGCTTCTTCGAGGGCGTTGAGGTTTCTGCCGACTGTCGTTTGGTTCACGCCCAGCTTTTCGGCCGCTGCCTTCAGGGAACCGTTGCGATGCACTTCCAGGAGGTAGCGGTACTGATCCCAGTTCGTCATGGGAATAGAATACCTCGGAAGGATCAGAAGCTCACGGTGTAGCTGAGACGGAGACCGGTGCCGCCGGTGGGGGCGCCGCTCTGAGTCCGGAGAATTCCGTCTTCGCCCGTGAAGAGCTCCACTCGCAACGTTTCGGCGTGCGATGCGCTACCCGAAAGCCGATATTGCAGAAACGCGGTTAGCTCGTAGGCTCCCGATCGTGTGCCGCCTTGGCCTAACCCGATCAGTTCACGGCCTTCGAGGCGCGTGCCGATCTGGAGGTCGTCCCAGAGAGTCAGACCAGCGCCGATGGTGCCGCCGGCCATCAGCCCCTCGAAGCCTTGGCTCGCCCGGATTCCATCCAGGACGGTGGCGTAGGCGGCGAAGGAAAAAGCGAAGACGGCGTTCTTCGAGATCCGGCTCACCACAGCCGTATTGAGGTGAAACTGGACGAGAGTCGCTTCGAACGGAGTGGGCGAGAACAGCCTTTGCCGCGAGAAGTACGGCGTGACGCTCGAGCCGCCACCCACCGTGATCCGGGAGGATTCGGAGATTTCAAAGGTCTTGCTCAAATTGATGGCGACGGTCCCGATCGTCACGTCCTGCGTGGAGAGGACCGGGTTTCTCCCATAGCTCCATCGACCGCGGTGCCGGCCGTGGTACGCGGTGAGATTTCGATCATGTCGGCCGCGGTGGCGAGATTGGTTAGACCCAGGGACATCAACATCAGAATCAGTGTTTTCATGCTTCGCGTTATACGGGCGACCCGTCCGAATAGAAATGCACAGAAGTGCATTAGAGAGATGCAGATATGCATCGATGGACAGCCGGGCGGCGATTCGTGTTATGGAGTGTGCATGATCCGCGTTTTGACTCGCGCCCCTTCGAACATCGCTCTAGTGAAGTACATGGGAAAGGACGACGCCCGCGCCAACTTACCGGCGAACGGGAGTCTTTCCATGACTCTCGATGGCCTTTGTACCGTCGCGGAGGTTGAGTGGAACCCTGGGGCGGAGCTTTCCTTCGTTTGGAAGCCCGTGGCTGACCCTGCTCTGGAGTCGGACAAGTTGACGGCCTTTCCCACGGCTCGGGTTCCTCTGTTGAATCAGGCCGCGGTGGACCGGATGTCGCGCCATCTCATGCGGGTGATCGAAAGCGCCCCCGCGCTGATGGCTGGGTTCGGCCTCGAGGCCCGTTCGGTGGTAGGGACTGTGGTATTTCGGGCGGCGAATACGTTTCCGGCTTCCTCCGGGATCGCCTCAAGTGCATCGAGTTTCGCGGCGCTGACTTTGGCCATGCTCACCATCTGCGCTGAGGACGCCAAGGCGTTTCATGCCCGGTTCGATGCTTCGTCTGAGCTGAAGCAGGCGGTTGCCCGTCTGTCGCGGCAAGGTTCGGGCAGCTCGTGCCGGTCGTTCGACGGGCCGTTCGTGAGTTGGAGAGGGGAGACCACCGCTTCCGTTCCATCGAAGATGCCGGAGCTCACGGACCTCGTTCTTCTCGTCGGAACGGCGCCGAAGTCGGTCTCATCCAGTGAAGCGCACTTGCGGGTCAAGACTTCGCCGCTGTGGCAGGGCCGCGTGGAGCGCGCAAATCGCCGAAGTGACGACCTCAAACGGCATTTGTCTCGAGGCGACTTCGAGTCCATCGCACGCCTCGCCTGGGATGAGATGTGGGAGATGCACAGTCTCTTTCACACTTGTGCCGAACCCTTTACTTATTGGGAGCCGGGAAGCGTGACCATTCTGAAGTGGCTCGTGCAGCGCCTCAAGGACCGATGGGACGCCATCGTCACCATGGATGCGGGTCCGAACGTGCACATCCTCGTTCGCTCGGAGGACGCCGCGAACTGGAAGACCGAGCTTGCCCATCACTTCGGCGGAATGCCGCTCCTGAGTGACACTCAGGGCGCCGGCGCCTCCATTCTCGAGATCAGCTGAGCTAGAACGAGCCGCTAACCACAGTGGTGGCGGTGACGTCGTTCTTCTTGGCGTCGCCGGCCGGGACGTTGATGTATTGATCCTTCACCGTCAGCGAGAGGTCGACGCCTTTCGCGATCGCATTCTTGAACGTCAGGGCCAGCTCTCCTTCGATCCGGTAGTCCTTGAAGTCGAGTGTCTTACTCTCTCCCTTGTTGTCATGCGAGTAGAGGGAATGCTGAAACCATGCGGTCGCCGCGATCTCCATCTTCTCCGAGAGTGCCTTCTTGGCTCTCGCGCGCCACTTCGCGACAGCAAGATGCTTTTCACGGTCCTGAGTCTGGTTCTCGTAGAGATATCCCGTGCCGACGCTGAGTCGGACGTAGTCGGTATCGCTGAAGGGAAGAATGCTGTACATCAGACCGCCGATGGCATCCACTGACAGGTCGATCTCCTGTGAGTTGTTGTGCTTCGTCGTGCTCGTCGCGAAGATGGCCCAGTGAGGACCGAGTTGGTGCTTGTATTCCGCGGTCACCACCAGGTTTTGCTGGTGTGGTCTCTTGGCTTTCGGTTCGAAGCGGTAGCTTCCGTCGGCGCCGGCCGCGATGGAGTTCATGTCATCGATCGTCTTCTCCATTCCCAGTTTCAACGTGTACTGGCCGAAGAGCTGGTTACCGACGGCGAAACCGCTGCCGCCGCCTGCGCTGAACTTCCACGGATTTTTCTTTTCTTCCTTCTGACCTGCCTCCTTCAGCAGCGTGATCAGGATGAGCTGAACTTCCTTGGGATGGCAAATCTGCTGATCGAGAGCGGCTTTCAGGCTGGCGTCCATCTCGATTCGACCCGCTTCAAGAAGAGCTTGATACGCATCGCACGCCGCCTTCGCGTCCGACGTATCCAGGAGCACGGCGTTCACCTCTGTGAGCACTTTGTTGGGCGGGAGGATCTCTCCGATCGTGTCCTGGAGCAGGGAAAACAGGCCTGGGTCGAGCACGGTACATTCGTCCGCATGAGAAGGAGCGACTCCTGCGAGAGAGCAGGCGAATGCCAATGCTGGAAGCATGCTCAGGAAGCGTCGGGTGCGTCTCATGTCGGAATCCATCGGGGACTGGTGATTCAAGCGCGATACCACCTGTGTGAGAGTCCCGTTCGTCGGATAACTTGTGGATTATCGGTTCCTGGGTCGACAAAGACACATGTTGGTGGGCGCGACATCAGTGCTGATCGTGGTCGGGGCGAGCCAGGGCTCGTGTGGAATGCTTCTCGTTATCGAGGATTTGCAGCCACGGCGCTTGGCATCGCGCGTGCTTTACATGGAGGTATGAAGAACCTTCTGCGGATTACCGTCAGTTTGATGGTGCTGGGTGCTCAACCCGCCCTCGTCTATGGGGACGAGTCTGCAGCCGTGAATCGCGCCACCCAGAAGCTTCGGCAGAGTTTCGGTGCTCACGTCTCCGTGGGAGGCGAGGCCGTGGTTCATTCCGTCGAGGGAAGCACCGGACGGACAGGTACTCTGGCGGGGGGCGTGGCCCACGCTGAAGTGACCCTGGGTGATGATGAAAGCGACGGTCCCCTTCCTGATGAAAATGGCATGTGGACGCTGAGTGGCTCCGGCGGAATGGTTGGACGGCTGCCGGTCGCCTCATTCAAGCTCCAGGTGGAGAACATTTGTCCCGAGTGCAGAGGCTTCAAAGTCAAGGGGATGGACTTTGTCGATCTCCGTTATGATCTTCAGTCGGGGCGCGCGATCCTTCCGGCTCCTTTCTGGGATCGGGTTCACGGCAAGTCGACTCAACGGTTCCAGCTCCGTCCGCTTCAGACTTTTCTGGATCGTCGCGCCGGCCAGGGGGGGCTTGCCTCGAGCGTCGAGTACTCCGTCGTGGCGGATCTTTCCGACATCGTCAGCATCAAGGCGGCCATCGAGGCTGGGGTTCTGGGATTCATGGGGTCCTACGACACGCGCGATCAGGTGGCCATCGGCGCTTTCGGCGAGGGAAGTCTTTCAGCGCGCGTGAAGCTCGGCCAACACGTGATGATCAAGCCTCAGATCTCCGTTCAGGGGTTCGCTTACCGGCAGAAGGACTCGCAGACCGGCGAGGTCTTTGATGAGCGCTCGGCCTCCGTCACCGGAGGAGTCGCCGTCATGGCGAACTTCTGATATACCTGCCATCCATGTGGCAGGAGTTTCGGACCCGAGTTCCCGGAAAATTCGTGCTGGCGGGCGAGCATGCCGTGCTTCGCGGCGCGACCGCCGTGGCACTCCCTCATCCTGAATTCGCGCTTGAGCTTTCCTTTAAGCCTGCTCGCGAGGGAAGGCTGGAAGTCGAGCCCTCGCATGCTGAACCGGTCATTCGTGATCTTCTCGACATGATCCGCGATCGCTCCGAACAGCTGGATCAATCGTTTCCCTCTCCGGCCGGCCGGCTTCGTCTCGAAAGCTCTATCCCAGCCGGGGCCGGGCTTGGATCCTCCGCTGCGCTTTGCGTCGCCATCACGCGGTGGATGCGTGAGCCCTTGCGCTTGCCGGAGGAGGACCTTTTCGAATTCGCCCGCAGTCTCGAGGACCGTTTTCATGGTCGAAGCAGCGGAATGGATATCGCCGCGGTCCTGGCCGGGCAGCCCATTTCCTATACCCGAGAAAGAGGCGCTACGCCGCTCGGTGTACGCAAACTCCCGCGGTTCACGTTTCATGATCTGAAGAAACGAGCCAAGACCAGCGATTGCATCATCCGGGTCGAGGACCTTCAGGAGCGGAACCCCCTGTTGGCCATGAAAACCGATGAACGCATGAGCGGCGCTTCCCGGGCCGTCATGGAAGGCCTGGTTCAGTACGACCGGGCAGCTGATCCTGAGGCGAGAAGAAGTGCTCTCGCTATTTTGACGCAAGGGATCAAGCAGGCGAATGAATGCTATTATGTTTGGGAGCTCATGCCTGGAGAGGGGCGTCGGCAGGAGGAAGAACTCCTCCGGCAGGGTGCGCTAGCCACTAAGCTCACGGGGGCCGGGATGGGCGGCTTTCTTGTTGCTCTTTGGCCCGATGAACAGTAAAGATGCCCAATAATACAGATTTTCGGACCGAGAGGAGGTGAACTCAATGCCCGGTATCATGATTCGTGACGGTGATTCGTTCGAAGCAGCTCTGAAGAAATTCAAGAAGCAGTGTGAAAAGGCCGGCATCCTTTCGGAAGTGCGCAAGCGCGAGGCTTATGAAAAGCCCTCTGTGAAGCGTAAGAAGAAGGCGATCGCCGCCCGCAAGCGTCTGGTGAAGAAATCCAGAGGCTTCCGCGGTTAATTGCTTTGAGTTTAGACGCGCAGGCGCTGCCTGCGTCGGCTACCCGGTGAGTAAACACCGGTCAGCTCAATGACTACGAGGGCGCCCGGCAAATGGTCCGAGAGGACTGGCCGGGCGCTTCGTTTTTGTGGTTTTTCCACCTGTTTTTTCAACACTAGTTCGGAGAAAAGGAACTATGGCCACGATCAAAGAACGCCTTTCGGAAATCATGAAGTCGTCCATGAAGTCGGGTGACAAGAGCACGCTCGCGTACTCCCGCAATCTTCTCGCCGCGGTGAAGAAGAAGGAAATCGACGATCGCGTCGAGATGGACGATGCCGCGATTCAGAAAGTGATCTCGTCGTTGGCTAAGCAGCGTCAGGACTCGATCGAGCAGTTCAGAAGCGGTGGCCGCGAAGATCTCGTCGCCAACGAAGAAGCGGAACTGAAGTTCCTCATGAGCTTCATGCCGCAGCAGATGAGCGAAGAAGAAGTGAAGAAGATCGTGGATTGGGCCGTGACCGAAGCCAAGGCGACGAGTGCCAAGGACCTCGGAAACGTCATGAAGGTTTTGATGCCCAAAGTGCAAGGACGTGCCGATGGAAAGCTGGTCAATCAGCTCGTTCGCAGCCGTCTGGGACAAGGTTGAGCGGGGCGAACTGAAGGTTTTGCAGCCTGACTTCTACGGGCGCGACACCGTCACCGTCGCGCGCGAGTTGTTGGGAAAGGTTCTTGTGGTCCGGGAGCGGTCGAGCTTGGCCGCCATCCGGATTACCGAGACCGAAGCGTATCATGGGACTGGCTTGGGAGCTGATCCGGCCGCGCACTGTGCGCGCGGGGAAACGCCTCGGTGCTCGATCATGTTTGGTGATCCCGGCTTCGCGTACGTCTATTTCATCTACGGGATGTACGAGATGCTGAACTTCGTGACGGAACGGAAGGGGTATCCCGGTGCGGTGTTGATCCGCGCGGGCGAGCCTTTGGCCGGCATTGAAGTGATGAAGCGCCGGCGTCCGCGTGCGAAGCCCGGGCGACTCGCGAGCGGCCCCGGAGTCCTGTGTCGCGCGCTGGATATCCGGCTCTCGCACAAAGGGCAGGCGCTTTGGGGCCCGAAGCTCTACGTGATCGACGATGGCTACGAGCCGGAGTCCATTCATGTGTCGAAGCGGGTGGGGATCAAGGTGGGCCAGGATCGGCCCTGGAGGTTTTTCATCGCCGGCCACCCGAGTGTGAGCCAGGCGTAGGGAAGGAAGTCGGCAGAGCGTGGCGAAGAGTAGGGTCTCCCCCGAATTTCTGCAGAAGATCAAAGACGCCGTGAACCTCGTCGAGGTCGTCGGTGAACACGTCGTTCTGCGAAAAACCGGCGCCAACCATGTCGGTCTTTGCCCCTTTCACCAGGAGCGCTCTCCCTCTTTCAGCGTGAGCGAGAACAAGCAGCTCTATCACTGCTACGGGTGCAAGCGCGGGGGCGATCTCGTCCAGTTCGTCATGGAGTTGCATGGGCTGAGCTTCCCCGAGGCGATCGAAGAGCTCGCCGAGCGCGGCCGTGTGAAGTTGCCCGACAATTGGGGCGGCTCCGCGGAGGACGAAAAGGATCCTGAGGCTGCCCAGCGGCGGGCGGCGGCTCGCGAGAAGATCACGCTCGCCCACAAGGTGAACCGTTTCGTCGCGGCTTACTACCATCAGCTTCTGCCTCGTCAGCCGCACATCGATCAGTACTTCGCCCAGCGCGGCCTGACCGGCGACTGGCTCCGGAATTTCTACGTCGGCGCGGCGCCTGCCTCTTGGGACATGCTTTCGGCCCATCTTGTGGCGAAGCAGGCCCCGCTTCCCGTGGCCGTGGAGCTCGGCCTGATCCGACCTTCTCAGAAAGGCGGACGTCCAGGAGGGCCTGGTTACTTCGATATGTTCCGGAACCGCGCCATGTTTCCCATCATGGATCTTCGCGGAAAGGTCGCGGGCTTCGGCGGACGTATGCTTCCGCTGCCTCCTGGTGCTCCGGATGTCGCGGGCGAGAAGCCCCCGAAGTACATGAACTCGCCGGATTCGGTTGTGTTCCAGAAGGGAAAGCTCGCTTTCGGCCTTTATCAGGCACAGAAGCACATCCGCGAGAAGGACGAAGTCATTCTCGTTGAAGGATACTTCGACGTTACTGCACTTCACATCGGTGGGTTTCAAAATGCAGTCGCGGCTTGCGGAACGAATCTGACGGTGGATCATCTTCACATCTTCAAACGCCTCGGAAGTCGCATGACTTTGCTCTTCGATGGCGACGAGGCCGGAATCACGGCAATGGATCGCGCGATGGAAACCGCGCTGGATCAAGGAGTGATCCTTTACGGCGCAGTGGTTCCAGGAGGGAAGGATCCGGACGAGATTCTTCTCGATCAGCAGACCGGCCGAGCGATTCCTCAGGGTGTCGAAAGAATGCAGGAAGTGCTCGCTTCCGCGCGACCGCTCCTGGATGCCCGAATCGATGAGGCCATACGAGCCGCCGCTGACGGGCCGGAAGCCGTGTCCCAGGCGCTGAAGCAGATTGCCAGCTGGTTGGCCCGGTACAAGGACCCGATCGGCCGTGAAATTCGGGTGGAGAATGTCGTTCAGAAGCTCGGGGTCAGCCGGTCGCTGCTTGAAAAGGCGATGGGGGGTGGGCAGGTCCGTGGACGGGGCGGAGCGCAGGAAATTCGAACGGTTTCTCAGCCTCAGCAGTCACCGCCGGGACCTCCCGGTCCCTCTCCGATGTACCCTCCCATGCACGATGAGCCGCCCTTTGACCCGGGGTACGGGCCGCCAGAAGAGAGCGGCTACGGCGACGGCTTTGGCGACGGAGGTTTCGGAGGGCAGGACTTCGGTCGGCGACGGGATCAGCGTCAATACGGGGATCGCAAAAACTGGCGAGACGGATCTAACAACTCAAGAAGACAGGGAAAATGGAATAAGGACGGTCGCCGGGATGCGCCTCGCGGAGCCCCAGGTCTTGGACCTCGGCGGTCCAAGAACGAGCCTTCACCACGGGATAAGATTCTGCTTCAGGCACTGACGAAAGGCGGCCGAGCGGCCGAATTATTCCAGGAAGCCGGGGGCAAACTGCCTTCCCATATGAACCTGGGTGACTTGTTTGATTCTCCTCCGGCTAGACATTTTGCAGCTCAGCTGTGCTCCGAGCCGGGTGGCTTAGAAAATTTTCGCGCGAATCCTGCTTCTCTTTTCGGACTCGAGGTAGACGAGCAAGTCCGTTCAATCGTTACGGAAGCGAGCATGAAGGACGAGTTGCCGGTCGAGGAGAGTGAGGTCAGGTTTGCGTTAGATCGCGGTGTGGCTCGGGCTTGGGCATGTTTTTCGCAGCAGATCAAAAAGGCGCTTGCTGATGCAGAAGCCAAGAAGGACGCAGGGTTACAGTCAAAACTGATGAAAGAATACCTTGACGTTCAGCGCAAAATGAAGGAGTTTAGCAGCTTCTATGACGAAGCCCAGGGATAGTGGTGTGTCTTCACCCAAGACAGAGAGCACGTCTGCCTTAGCCAAAAACAAAGAAATCAAAAAGCTCCTCGATATGGGGCTTCAGCGTGGCTACCTCACTTATGAGGAAGTCAACGAGCTGCTGCCTCCGGAGTTCATCTCGCCGGCGCAAGTCGACGAGGTTATGAACCTCCTCGGTGAAAACGAAGTCGAAGTCATCGACTCCGCGAAGAAGCCGAGGGACACCGAGGAAGAAGAAGAAGGCGCGGCAGTTGAAGAAGTCGGCATCGGCGCGGGTCCTGAAAAGGAAGCGACCGAAGAGGCTCCTGCGGCGGCCGAGTACGCGCGTGGCGCGGACCCCGTTAAACTTTACTTGAAGAAGATGGGCAGCGTTTCGCTCCTCACTCGCGAAGGCGAAGTCGAAATCGCCAAGCGCATTGAGGAAGGCGAAATCGAAATCCTGCGCGCCCTTCTCGCTTCGAAACTCGGCACGCTCGCGATCGTCGAACTCGGCGAGAAGCTCGAAAGCGGCCGGATCAAAGTGAAGGACATCATCCGCGGCGTGGACGAAGAAGTCTCCGCGGACGACGAGAAGGTCTACTTCGATCGCGTGATCGCCGCTATCGCCAAAGTGAAGGCGCTCGTCGGTTATCAAGAGAAGATGGGCGACAAGGTCTATGGACCTGAGTCCAAGAAGATCGCAGTCAAGGAACGCGAACGTATCGAGGCGGAAATCCGCAAGCGCGAGCGCCAGGTCGAATCCGCCTTCCAGAACATCGCCTTCAACCGCAAGACGATCAATCAGCTCTCCGCGAAGATCAAAGGCTACTGGACTCGCGGCAAGGAACTGCTCGACGAAAAGCGCAAGGTCTACCTCTTCCTGGGCATTAAAGAAGACAAGATCATGCGCGATATCGATCGTGAGTTCAAAAAGGGTCCGGAAACGCATCCGGCTCTTTGCCGTCAGTACGACGTGACCGAACAGAAACTCGCCCAGCTGATCCAGACCTGGGAAGAAACCGAGCGTAAGATCGAGCGCCTCGAAGAGGAAGCCGGTATCACGGTCGATGAACTCAAGAAGATTCACGACACGTTGACGATCGGTGAGCGCAAGGCCGACCAGGCCAAGAGCGAACTCGTCGAAGCCAATCTGCGTCTC
Source organism: uncultured Bacteriovoracaceae bacterium (assembly GCA_964407515.1). Lineage (GTDB taxonomy): Bacteria > Bdellovibrionota > UBA1018 > UBA1018 > UBA1018 > CAYOWB01. The sequence goes on along the minus strand of CAYOWB010000006.1, from coordinate 17,464 downwards.
GTCGTTTCGATCGCGAAGAAGTACACGAACCGTGGTCTGCAGTTCCTGGATCTGATCCAGGAGGGCAACATCGGCTTGATGAAGGCCGTCGACAAGTTCGAGTACCGCCGTGGCTACAAGTTCTCGACCTACGCGACGTGGTGGATCCGTCAGGCCATCACCCGCGCCATCGCGGACCAGGCTCGCACGATCCGTATCCCGGTCCACATGATCGAGACGATCAACAAGCTCATCCGCACGTCGCGTCTCCTCGTTCAGCAGCTTGGCCGCGAGCCGACTCCCGAAGAGATCGCCGTGAAGATGGAGTTGCCGGTCGATAAGGTCCGCAAGGTTCTCAAGATCGCTAAGGAGCCTATCTCTCTCGAAACGCCGATCGGTGAAGAGGAAGATAG
>CAYOWB010000006.1:0-16985 GCA_964407515.1 uncultured Bacteriovoracaceae bacterium | reverse complement strand
ACCCTCACGCCTCGCGAAGAAAAGGTGCTGCGCATGCGCTTCGGTATCGGCGAGAAGTCGGACCACACCCTTGAGGAAGTGGGCCAGGACTTCTTCGTGACCCGCGAACGTATCCGTCAGATCGAAGCCAAGGCGCTTCGCAAGCTGCGGCATCCCTCGCGCGCGAAGATGCTCAAGGCCTTCGTCGATCAGGGCTAAGAGCGACTTCACGACAAAATCATGACGCCCGCGTGCTTCGGCTCGCGGGCGTTTTTGTTTGTGGTCTGCCGGTTCATCGATGGAGCGTTGCACAATAAGTTGCGCCGTCTTGCGCCCGGCCGGATAATCAGGACTACGGAGACGATCTCATGAAGACTCGCCTGATGGTTCTGATGGTCCTTGCTGGAGTGGTGTTCGCGATGCCGGGTCAGGCTGCGACGCATCTTTCATTGGTCGGAAGCGCGAACTCATCCAACCAGGAGATCCACTCGGCGAGTGAGGGCACTCGTCGCCTCGGATACGGCGGCGGAGCGCTACTTGAGTTCGGCGGAAAGCTCGGGATTGAGGCGGGCGTGATCTGGGAGCAACGCTCCAATCTGAATGTGCTCGTTTCCCAGTACACGTATCTGCAAGTTCCACTCGCTTTACGCTGGCACGCCAATCGGCTCCTCGCGTTTGCACTCGGAGGGTATTACGCGCAGGGAGTAGGGAACCCTCGGCTCGATGGTGCCGCTTCCACCTGGGCGGGACTCGGAATGAAGAAGAATGACTACGGTGTGCTGGGTGGGCTGGGCTTTCATTTTCCGCTGGGGCGTGGACTCCTGTTTCGCATTGAAGGGCGCTATCTGCATGGCTTGGCCAATTTACAGTCCAACCCGAGCGGTGAATCGACCACTCATTGGCAGAGCATTCAGGCGCTCGCTGGCTTGACGTTCCGGATCGGCCGGAGTCGGTAGTTTTACGGATAACTCTTTCTCGCGACGGGCACTGTTCGTGTCACTGGCCGGGTGCGGAGGGGCTCTGGGTGCCCTCGGATTGTTAAACTCGTATTAGGCATTTTCTGCAGGTTGCCTGTTCGCCCGAGTGCGGCCATAATTTTTCTACGGTCTTAAACTACCTGGTCAATGCAAAGGAGTGCACATGAAGATGCGCAATTTGGTGATTCTGTCTGCTTTGGTGATCATGACCGCTGCCCCGGCTTGGGCTGCCAATACGAAGCTCAGCCTCGTGGGTGCGATTCCGGTTTCGAAGTCGAATACCTCTGGCAATACTCTTGATGCCGGAGTGGAGTTTAAAGAGCCCTGGGGGGTGGGTTACGGCGCTGGTGCCACCTTTGAGCTGGGGTTTAATCAGTACGTCGGGATCCAGGTGGGCGGACTTTATACCTCCCGCAAGGTTTCCACGAAGTTGTCCTCCACGGCACTGAATGCGACGCTGGAAGAGAAGTACACTTTAAATCAGATCGAAATTCCGGTTGCACTACGGTTCTGGTTGAATCGGTATTTCGTCCTTTCCGCGGGTGGCTTCTACAGTCTTGGAATGGGAAAGGTGAAGTACTCCAGTAACGCAGTTCCTGCGCTCGCTCTTGAAGCCGTGGATGGGAGTTTCGACTACAATGATTCCAATATCGAGCTGAAGAAGAATAACTACGGTCTCCTTGGTGGACTGGGAGTGAATCTTCCTTTGAGTCAGAAGGTCTCGTTTATCGTCGATGGTCGTTTCCAGTACGGACTGGCTAATCGAAATGAAGATCCGGAAAATCCGAACGTCAAGGTCAAGACCATGGACATCACGACCCTGGTCGGTCTCCAGTTCAACTTCGGTTCGAAGTAAGCGACTGACGAGACGTTCTTATGAAGGGCATGGGTCGAGAGACTCATGCCCTTTTTATTTGTCCACGAGTCGTGTTAAGACTTTTTCATCACCGGCATTCTCAAGGGGGGCCTTTAGCTCAGCCGGTTAGAGCGGTCCGCTCATAACGGATTGGTCGTAGGTTCGAGTCCTACAAGGCCCACCATTCTATCCTCCGCGCAATTGCTTCATCCACACACGAACTCATCCTCTCTTCCAACGGTCGCGCGTCCATGCGCTTGGGACCCTTGTTCGTCCCTCCGGGACTCCCAAATCCGTTGGAAGAGAGGATGAGTTCGTGTGTGCAGGATCCGATGGGTGCGGAGGATAGAATGGTGGGCCATGTGATGTCGCGCTCGCTTGCGAGCGCGTACCTTGAGTAGGACTCGAAGCGGAGAGAGCGGCCCGCGATGAACGCGACCAGCGGGAGCGTTTAGCGCGGGAAGCCGCGCCAGGAAGGCGCGGTTAGCGAGCGGAGGTGAGCCCACGCAGGCCTGGCGCGGGACGCGGAAGGCCGTAGTGGGGAGTCCTACAAGGCCCTCTCATGTCGCATCCATCCCTGTGTATGCTTATCGGGCACTAATTTAGCCGGTTGAAACTCGCGGCAAGAGTGACTGTTGCTGGCGGCTAGCCCGTCTGGCTATTCTAGAAATATCCAGAGGAACTAATATGAAACCAAGAAAGACATGGATCGCCGTCATCCTCTCCCTTCTGTGTCCCGGACTTGGTCATATATACGCCGGGAGTCTAGGATATGGCCTGACCTTCAGTGGCCTGAATGGCGTTGTGCAGCTCGCGTCCGCCACGTTCCTAAATCGTGGTTTTGGGACTTGGGTCCTGAGTCTCATTATTGGCGGCCTAATTAATATTGCGGCGTTGGTTACGGCAGTTCTCTGTGCGAAAGCCGCGAACAGGAACCCGACGGGGTTAAGAAGATTTCAGCAAGGGTGGGCCTACGTTGGGTATTTCGTCGTCTGCGCGATGATTGGGGCCGGCATAGCATTTCTCAATCCTATGCGGAGTTTTCACATTCCGGCTTCATCCATGGAGCCGACAATTCTGAATGGTGATGCAATTTTCGCAGATGTTTCCGCGTACCGGATTGATACTCCCCGACGTGGTGACCTCATCCTCTTCTGGTATCCGAAGGATGAAAGTTATGTCTACTTGAAGAGGGTAATTGGATTACCGGGCGACACCATTTCGATGCGCGGTGAAGATCTTTACGTGAATGGAGAGAAGCTTGCCGCCGTCGATGTCCCCAGGTCAGAGATTCCTGGCGATATCGGCGAAAAGCAGCCAGTCCTGCGAGAAAAGCTTGATGGCAGAAGTTACTATATTCTTAAAGACCCGCATGTCGTAATTGGGCAAATCTTTCCGTTTTTTAGTGGCTCAATAACGGGCGGTCGAAGCGAAACGGGAGGACGGCCCAGTGATGCCCCAGTTGTTGCCCCGTCCGTTCTTGTTCCAAAGGACAGCTTCTTCGTTCTCGGTGATAACAGGGGTCTTTCGAACGATAGCCGGTACTGGGGATTTGTGCCCAAGGATAAGATTCTCGGAAAGGCCAGATTTATCTATTTCTCTCAAAATTCAGAAAAGCGCGTGATTTGGAATCGCTTGGGCTCGCGTCTTGACTAGGATGGCGCAGCTATCGGCTTGATGATTCGGCTGACTCACTCTTGGAGGTCGCTTCGAAACTCCAGCATTCCAGCGCCTTGCGGAAGCTCCTTCCGGATTGTGCCGATTGAGGGACCGATCTCATTGAGCCAGGCCGAAAACGGTCGTCTGCAATATCGGAAAGGATTATGTCCCGCTCGATCTCGGAAATCTGCAATGGGCCTAGTAGAGTCGCCGTCTCTGTGGCGGTGTTCTGGGGCTGATCCTGCGCTTGAAGCTTCGACCCGGGTAAGACCTCGTACCGCTTGAACGTCTCGAACGGGCGTCGTTTCATCAACCGAATGACGCCAAGTTTGACTAGACGGCGCATGGCCTTTGAGACGGTCACGCTACAGAGACCCGTGTGATACTCCAATTCCGCTTGCCGCACCTCTGCCTCGGCACCCGGCTGCTTAGCGGCCATTCGGAGTAATCGGCAGAGAACCTTGAATTCGGGTGGCGAAAGGGTCTTGAGCAGTTCATCGAAAAGTGGCTGCTCGGTGTGAAATGAAACCGGCATTTGGGTGGCTCCTTATATTAATAAATAACTGACACCAAAGATCACTCATGGTCCGCTTTGGTGGAACCTTTGGGTTATGGCGAAAAGTAATCGTTCGTCACGGGTGGCATCGGGTCTCGGGCTAGATACGCTCAACTCAGAGAAGGATTGGATAATGGCTTAGCTTGGGTGCCAGGACGAAATGAGGTTTAGACGGCCGATCGTCCTGACCAGACGGAATAACCCTCTATAAACCGATTTATGGGTTTCCTAGCGATACGCCAGCTTGCGGTTCCAGTATCAGGAGCCAGCTGCGGTCCATTTCCCCCGATGCCAGTCGATTGGAGTATTCTTCTTCTGTCTTCTGGATGGTCACTCGAAGGCTATCGGCTACTTCCAATCCATCGTCTTGGATTTCCAATAATGCGAGCCTTTGATGTGCCAGGAATTCGACTAACGAATCTGGTGCTCTGCTTTTGAGCCAATGTTCTAGCTCTTCTGTCACGGGGGCGGGTGTGTTTCGAATGTAGAGCTTCATGCTCTCCCTTTACAGGACTCCGGAACCGAGCCTGATAGGGGAGGGAGGGGCTGACATAATGGCGGTTACCGGACCAGGCAAAAACTGCCGAACGTCTTTTCCTAGATAGCAATGGCTGACGGCTGTACACTTTGAATAATGCCAAAACGACTGTACCCGCGCCTTTCGGTGAACTGATACCGAAACGGCGGCAGAGGCGATTGAGAGGAAGAGATGTCTCCGAAGATCGGCGATCTAATTGACCGTTTTGACGGCGATGCTTTCGAAGAGTTTGTGCATCACCTGTTCGCTATCCGCTACGGGCATGAACAGTATCAAAAATTACCCTCGAAGCATAAAGGAGACAAAGGACTGGAGGGCTACACCTTCAGTGGCCACGCCTTTCAATGCTATGCTCCGGAACGCGAATACCTGGCGAAAGATCTTTACGAAAAACAACGAACGAAAATCACCACAGACATTCGGAAGTTTCATCGAAATGAGAAATTCCTATCAACCCTGATTCACCCCAATAAATATTGCCGCTGGTTTCTCGTAACCCCAGAACATTTATCGGCTGATTTGAATATGCATATCGCTACGAAGACTGCCGATATCAAGAAGAAGGGGCCCAACCACATTACGCCAGATTTCCAGATCGGCATCATTATTCCAGATGTTCACTTAAAGGTCGAAATAGCGAAATACGTTGAGTTAGGCCTCGCGCAAATGAAGCTGCCGATTACCATTCCGGACACCACCGAAGTTGTAGATTGGCGCAAAAAGAACCTTCGCCTAGTGAATAGGCTGATCGGCAAATTAGTAAAACTTAGAACAATAGCGCCAACGAAAATGGACGAGAGGGTACAAAAGTATTTAGAAGATTTTCTGTCCTTCAAGAGCGTACTCGAAGATATCAATGCCACATCGCCACAGCTTTACGAAAAGTTCGTAAGATTGAGGGACGCCACAGAACGAACAATTGAAACATTTTCGGATGTCGGAGCGGTTAAGGACGGAAGAGCCTTAACCGAGCAGATGGATGGGCTCGCAGAAAAAATTAAAACCGAGTTTGGAACTACGTTCGATCTTGCAACGGTTGAGTGCCTGGTGAGGGGCGTCTTTTCCGATTGGCTCATGAGATGCCCCGTGGACTTTCCGGAGGTCAACCAATGAACGTAGTTAAAGAGCTTGGAATCAGGGAGTTCTACTTTACTCCGCGTCCAAATCCAATCCCGGGGGATAGGAGGCTCGAGTGGCGATCGGGAGTGCTGCTTTTGGTGCTCGGGACCATCTCGAGGGCGAAGACTGCGTCATTGATGAAGCTGCATCTATTTAACTGGGGCCTTAGAACACCTGAGATCCGCGATAAGTTAGTTACCATTTTGAAAGGGCAGGTGGAGCCGACGACAGTAATCGTCAGATTCGATCCAGGCTTGACTCGCGTTCTGGCGTTCTTGGAGGCGCTTGATTTGATCGAGCGACTTCAAGGCGCAAAATACAGATTGACGAAGACAGGCGAGCAAGCCGTTTCGGTTCTCCTCGGCCAGAAAGAATTATTTGTTGAGGAAAAGAAAGTATTGTCCTCGTTCTCGGTAAACCAAGCATCGGAGACGGTAATCAGCGGCTTGTTCTCAAGGAGCTTTATCTTATGAGGTTGGCTATTCGGGCACTGAGGATTGAGGTGCAAACAGAAACTGCGTTATATGGCACCGAGTTCGAGTTCCGGACAAATGGTTTGAATATCGTTCGTGCGGAAAATAGCTGCGGAAAGTCCACGATAATGACCGCAGTGATGTACGGACTTGGGCTTGAGGCTCTTTTGAGTGCTTCGCAGCAAGTGCCACTGCCATATGTTGTTAAGTCGTACGTTCCGGAGGGTTCTAAGAACTTACCGGTAATTGAATCGAATGTTTTTGTTGAAATCGAAAATGAAATGGGAGGCATATTCACAGTCAAGCGCCAGATTAAAGGTGAGAAGGACAATCGGCTTATCGAGCGCTTTGATGGCCCAGTCATTACCAACAAGGAAAAACGCCCAATACGTAAACAAGAGTTCTATTGTCGACACGACGGTGGTGCGACAAGGGAACTGGGGTTTCATAGGTGGCTTGCAGAGTTCGTAGGTGCAGATTTACCTCTGGTTCCCCGATACGATGGTGACCCTGTTCCCCTATATCTTGAATGCATTTTTCCACTGAATTTCATAGAGCAGAAGCGGGGTTGGACGAGTATCCAGGCCAATATGCCTTTGCACTATCGAATTCGGGATGCGCGAAAACGAGCGCTAGAGTTCGTTTTGAGTCTAGACCAGGCTAAACATGAACCGGATGCACAGGAGATAAAGGCTCGACTCGGTTCGCTGAATTCCGAGTGGAAGCGCGAGGTGGAACATATTCGTACACTTTGTCAGGTGCTCGGAGTATCCGTTGATGGTCTACCAGGGGAACCACAGGCGATATGGCCCCCTACCCCGGCGCCGGTACTGAAAATCCAACATGAAGGCAAGTGGCGAATATTGGATGACTACCGAGGCATTATTCAAGGTGACTTAGAGCAGCTAGAGAAAGAAGTGCTGCCGGCTACCAGCCACATAGCGGACGAATTATCCTCAAAGCTCAAGGGATTCGAACAAAAGTTGGCCGCGGTTGAAATGTTCTTAAGGCAGCAACAGCTAAAGACGGAAACTGCTAGTCAACATGTGCTGAGTCTTCAAGACCGGAGCTCTTCATTGAAGAGCGATATTCAAAAACATAAAGATGCACGTCTGCTGAAGGATTTCGGCGGCGACGTGTCTGCGATGTTATCAACAAGAGCCTGTCCTGTATGTGCGCGAGAAATAGATGGCGTGATTATGGAGGAGCCGCTGCATGGCAAGACCATGACCGTCGAGGATAATATCGCATTCCTGCAGGATGAGTTGAAGGCTGTGGATGTGATGCTTGGGCATGGCCGGAACATCGCAAAGGCAGAGCAGGCCAGAACGGACGCCCTTCGAGAGGGGGCGGATCGGCTGAGAGCTCAAATACGAACGGCGCGAACCAGTTTAGTTCAAGACGGGAGACTGCCATCACTTTCGGCTCTAGAGGATCGCATAAATCTTAAGAAGCGGATCAAGCAGGTGGATGAGTTACTGGCGGCATTCGAGGTGAGAATGGAGACGCTGGAGCATCTCGCTGAGGCCTATAGGGAATTATTCGGAAAGCTAAAGGCTGCTCCTCGTGGTATGAGTCAGGACGATAAGGATAAGCTGAATTCGCTGAAGGGATTAATGCAGGAACAGTTGCGCGCCTATGGTTTCTCCAGTTTCGATCCGAGCCTCTTAGATATCTCCGACCAGACGCTTCATCCCACTGTTGATGGACTGGATTGGTACTTCGAGGCCTCGGCAAGCGATAACATTCGGGCGATATGGGCGTTTAGTCTGGGCCTCTTAGAACTGTCCGCATCAAGGGACCTCTGTCATCTTGGATTGGTAATGTTTGATGAGCCAAAGCAACATAGTGCCCATGGAAAGAGTATGGGCGAATTCCTTAAACGCGCAGCTCGCGCCAGTTTGACTAACAGGCAAGTGATAGTAGCGACAAGCGAGCCATCTGCATCATTATTGGAACTGACAAAGCAGCTCGATGTGAAAATTTTTGATCTAAAATTGGATAGTAAGATCATCCATCGGCTTGATAGCGGTATTGAAGAGGGTAACTGAATATCGAGTCGGCGGGAGAACAAAGTTAACTGACTTAAGATTGTTCTCCATTTTGCCAGTAAGTCACCGAAATGCTTACGTGGCGAAGTGGAGAACACTTTCTCTGAATTCGTCCAAGTAGGCCCACCATTCTCTTCTCCACATAATTCACTTCGATCACCTGCGTATGGGGATTCCTCCTCCAGCGGGCGCGCATCCACGCGAGGCAGGAATGCCGAGCGTCCGTTGGTCCACTGAACCATCGAGGGCAGGATGCCCGAGAAGGGCGCTTGGGACCCTTTTTGTCCATCCTGGACTCCCAATCCGCTGGAGGAGGAATCCCCATACGCAGGTGTTGGAACTCAAGGATGTGGAGAAGAGAATGGTGGGCTATGTGATGTCGCGCTCGCGTGGCGAGCGCGTACCTTGGTAGGACTCGAAGCGGAGAGAGCGGCCCGCGATGAACGCGACCAACGGGAGCGTTTAGCGCGGGAAGCCGCGCCAGGAAGGCGCGGTTAGCGAACGGAGGTGAGCCCACGCAGGCCTGGAGCGGGACGCGGAAGGCCGGAGTGGGGGAGTCCTACAAGGCCCACCATTTTCACCTGGTCCATTCCGGACTCATAGGTAACAGTTTATACCGGGGATATAGGTAACACTTTCGGAGAGAAAGGGTTACCTATGTCCCCGGATCGAACTGGCCACTCAATTCGTCGAAGTCGCCGAGATCATAGTCCATAAAGCTCACCTGCGAGATCTTATCTTCAACCTGACGGATACCCACATCTTGCCCGGCAAACACATGGCTGAGGATGACCTTCAGGCTTTTGTAGCAAAGGCGGCCACAGTGCGGACTTTGCGGAGACAGTCATGAGGACATCGGCCAACCCGCCCTAGCAGATTCAACGCTCGGACAGGCGGAAATGACGGTTTTCCGGCAGGCACAAGAACAGCAACGGCTCTTACACGAGCTGCGCAACGCGAAGAATTACATCGACCACAGGATCAAGACTGCACGGAAGCTTTGCCTCATGTGTTTGACCGAGTTTGGCGGAGCAGAAGGACGAAGAAGTAGGGATCTGGCTTGGGACTGGCGATAGCGAAAACGGGCGGAGACTGCTCGAAGAGGTGCGAATGGAGCAGGAAGAGGCAACATGAGGGGAGGTCGCCTCTCTTCTGAAGTGTTATTGGGATCCAGTAGCGGCCTTCAAAGCCAAGTTCCGTCGACTCAGATCGACGTAAACATCTGCTCTGCAGGCAGTCGCGACTTAGGCAGGTTCTTGTTGAAGTCGTCTGAAGAGTGACGGCCGAAGGCGACGATGACAGTGGCCGTGTAGCCCTTCTCTCGCAGGCCGAACTCGTCATTCACTGTCGGGGCGTGGAATCCTTCCATCGGGCAGGCGTCGATTCCGAGCTGAGCTGCTCCCATGAGCAAAAAGCCGAGAGCGATGTAGACTTGCTTTTCCATCCAGGCCTGCGTGTCCTTCAGGTCGAAACGATGGAGGCGTGCATAGCCCGCCCGTCCGCTCTGCTGGTTGGTGCGGGCTTGTTCGGTCGGGAAGCGACCGTCGCGGGTCTCTTGTTCCAAGATCTGCAGGAGGTGCGCGTCATCCAGTGATGCGCGGGTGCACAGTACAAAGGCGCAAGAGCACTGGCTAAGCTTGGTTCCGTTATAGGTGTAGTTTCCCGCGCAGGCCTTCGCGACGCGGGCGAGAGCCTCCGGTGTTTCAGCCACAAGGACATGCCAGGGCTGTGAGTTGACCGACGAAGGGCTCATCCGGACGCACTGGCGAAGCTGTTCGATCTGTTCCGGAGTGAGCTTGAAGGATGGGTCGAATGCTTTCGTCGTATACCGCGTGGAGAGCAGGTCGGTCAGACGGGGGGTCATGTGAATTCCTTTCGGTTTCGAGGGGTCACTTCGCTTTCGGGACGAGGGCCAGCAATGCTCGGGCGCAGGCCTTCTTGTCGATGACGAGCACGGCTCGGACCATTCTCGCTTCTCCACGGAGAGCCTCGCCTAGGGCTTCGCCGTTGATATCGAGGCGGCAGCCAAAGAGGCGGTCGGAATAGTGATACAGGAGCGAGTCGCACTCCCGATAGAACCGCTCACTTCCGTCGTTGGCCATGAAGAGGAAGCGTGAGATGCGCGATGCCTGCGCCTTTTCTGGGCTCTTCTGCTTCAAGGCATCCAGACCTCTTTGCTCCTGCTCCAGGGTGCGGGAGATCTGTTCGATCCCCTGGCAGGCGTGTCCCAGGGAAAGGTCGCGTCTCAGTTCCTGGAGCAGCGCGTCCGTTACTGGGAGCGTCGCTACGGGATGCTGGCCGTTCGTCCAGAGCGGCTGCACGTTTTCAGTGAGGATTCGCAATACTTCGTCATGTCGCGGGTCAGCGACGAGGTCTTTGGGTAGCTTCAAGAGGCACCTCCGGAGTGCGGTCCGGTCTGCTGCCGTGAGTTTTTGCGTCGCTGCCGACGGTTATTCGGCGAGGGCGGAGGGTTGAAGTACCCGCGATTCTGTACGGGCGCTGCTTGTGGTTTGGCATGCGCGGCGCGATTCCACTTCGGAGCCTCCATGGGAAGTCCTTCCGGAGTTTCGTTCACGGGAATCTTCTGCCGGATGAGACGCTCGATGTCGCGGAGATAATCGCGTTCTTCCGTGGAACAGAAGGACAGTGCGATGCCGGAAGCCCCGGCGCGTGCCGTGCGGCCGATCCGATGCACGTAGCTCTCAGGGATGTTCGGAATGTCGTGATTGAAGACATGGGTGACCTGGTCGATGTCGATCCCGCGCGCCGCGATGTCAGTTGCGACGAGGACGCGGCAGGTGCCCCGCTTGATGCTGGCCAAGGCGGACTCACGAGCGGATTGCGACTTGTTGCCGTGAATGGCCTCCGCTTTGATCTTGGAGCGGTTCAGTGAATCGGCCACCCGATTGGCGTCGCGCTTGGTGCGCGTGAAGACGAGGGCGCGTTCGACTTCAAGTTTCTCGAGAAGGTGAATGAGGAGGGAGGTCTTCTGCTTCTTGGAAACGAGGTAAATCGCCTGCGAGACTTTTTCCGCGGTGGAGGCGACGGGAGTGACTTCGATGCGGACGGGCCGGCTAAGGATCTGTTGCGACAGTCCCCGGATTTCGGCGGGCATCGTGGCGGAGAAGAAGAGCGTTTGGCGAGCCTTAGGAAGGGTTCCGATGATTTTTCGGACGTCATGAATGAAGCCCATGTCGAGCATGCGATCGGCTTCATCGAGGACGAGGATCTCCAGCCCGCGGAAATGAACGAGGCGCTGTTGCATCAGGTCCAGGAGACGGCCCGGGGTGGCGATGAGAATGTCGATGCCTTGGCGGAGCGCTCGGACCTGCGCATGCTGCTTGATTCCGCCGAAGACGACGGTGTTTCGAAGGGGAAGCGCCTTGCCGTAATCCGAAAAGCTCTGGCCGATTTGTGAGGCGAGCTCACGCGTCGGGGTGAGGACTAATACTCGGACATCGCGTCCCGAGCGGCCCTGTGCCGGTTGCTTGCCTTGGACCAGCCGTTGAAGAATTGGGAGCGCAAAGGCCGCCGTCTTGCCGGTACCCGTCTGCGCGCAGGCGAGGACGTCTTTGCCTGCCAGTACGAGAGGGATGGCCTGGGCCTGGATCGGTGTCGGGATTTCATAGCCCTTTGCCGTCACAGCCTGGAGAAGCGGGTCGATGAGTTGTAGGGAGTCGAATTTCATAGATGCCGCAGGTATATGCGGCGCAGCAGGGATCGACAAGGGGAATCTCCAGGGGGAGGGTACCTAGTCAAGGAGGGTGAATACGGGGGCGTCATCCGGCCCAGATGTCGCAACCACGCGAAAGAACTCACCTGGAAACTCGGGGCTCCTGTGGGTGTAGCGGTATTCACCTTCGAGAAGCTCTAGTCGTTTGGCGAGCTGGGGACATCCTTAAGATCGCGTGCCGAAAGCCGGGGATGTCAGAATTGCCAGTCAGTTTGCCGCACCTCTTGATGCGTCTGAGATAAAGCCTCGCTTCGGAGGTTGCCCCGTCTTCGTTGCCGGACCTCGCCATGGCGTCAGCCAAAAGTACTTGGACGGGATAGAGGCTATTCGGGAATCGTTCCACAAAGTTTTCAAATAGGCCTGGCATCGGAAGGCCCAGCTCATCCAATGCGATGCAGATGTAGGCGCACTCGTTCTCCTGAAAGTCTGGGCGGGTCCAGGCCTTCTTGAGAAGAGCTGTGATGGCGCCCTGGTTTCTTTCTTGGACATGTTTTCTGAGTTCCAGCAAAACGTCTCTGAGATCTTTGTTTCGTTATCTTCCCATGAGGTCATAGAAGAGGTGGCCGTATTCTTCGCTGTTCTCGAATTCATCCCGGCGCTCCTGGAATCGCCTCTTGAAGGCTTGCACGGCGGGGTCACCGTTAAAGTTGAGATCGTTATGGTCAATCTTCTCGGCGAGAAGGGTAAGGCCCTCTTCGGCCAGGTCCGACCACTTTTCAAATGGTATCCGTAGGTTTGCAAATAGGTTCCATGAGTACATGTAGCTCTGGATGGCCTTTTGCTGTGGGGTCACTTCAAGCTCTCTCTCTTCTGGGGGGCCGCCCAGGCTTACAAACCAAACCCAGGCGATGTAGAAAGCACGGTTATACTTTTCCTCTAAGGTGCCGAAGTTCAGCAATTCTCGTATGTCGGTTAGACCGTTTTCGGGCCGTCTCGATCGGAGATGTTGCACAACTCGTTTGTATTCAAACTGGTTGTGACGGGTCGAAACAGAGTCAATACAACGTGCTAATTCGTGTAGGGTCATGGAAATAGTCTCCTTCTAGTGAGCTAGAATAATCAAGTTCCGTCCTGTTTCTGTCTTGGCGGATGGTGCGATGATGGCGTCGAAGCCATGCCGTTTTGCAAGGTCACCTAGTTGATGAGTGATTTCGTACATGGCGGAGCCCTTTTCGATTGTTAGGTCTGCTCTTGTTAGTCCCAGCGTTTGCAAGACCGCGGGATCTTCCAGATTAAGAACGCGTTGGAGCTTCACCTGTTTGGACCCGATGACGAATCCTTCAAGGGTGGTTGTCTCGAGTTCCTTCGCAATAGTCTCCAGTGCGTTTTCCCCAATCGAGGTATAGACCGCACCTTGCCCCGGCATGCTGTACCGATGATTTGCCGAGATATTGCCGGGGTGAAGCTCGAAGAGGCCCGCTAACATCTCAGTGACGGAGCGTCCGCCGAAGGGCTTGGCGGCCCGTGTGATCGTTCCTTCATAAGTGCTCGGGACCACCTGAGCCGTCCGGCTATCCAGTGCTTCATAGAGTGCGGTCAGGCGCTGTGCATCCGCTGGAGTGGTTTCCGGGAATGCCTTCAGCAGTCGGGCTAGGTAGTCAGAAGAGTGCGCGGTGAGCCGAAGAGGCTGCTTTGAGAGGGTGGTCAGTGTCTCGACTGCGTGGCGACCGGTCGTGACCATTCCTCCACTGACGAATGGCATGACCGCCGCCGCGCCCAGCAATAGCTTCTCGTTGATGCCGGACATGGGGGTGCCAATCAGAGTCTGGTCAACCGCGAGTGCATAGAGAAAGTTGGCGATGTCGTAGGCGTCGCCATAGCCAGGGAGAATCCCGATGGCGAGTTCCATGGCTTGGAGGCCCGTCCGAAGGAGTTCTTCCCTCATGCGAGCGGACGCCTGGGGATCGTAGGGAGCTTGAATTGGCGGGGGAGGAAGGGTGAAGCGGGTCAGCCCCGACCAAAACTGTTGCGCACCGTCGGCAGAGGCGAGGGCCTCTGCGATGGCGTTACCTACGAACGGCTGATAGTGCTGCTGAATCGCTTGGAACCGGGCCACTTCCTGGGAGAGGACGCTCAGCTCTTCGCGGTGATCGTCATCACGGGTGCGCTCCCGTGCCCGTTCGATCATGCCTCGGATGTGCTCAGTTTCTTGCGCCAGTGTCTCGTGTGTGTCAGAGCGGAGGCTCGTTTCGAGTTTTTCGTAACGGCCGCTGGATACCATCCGGTCGTGGGTCCACTTTCCGATTTCGCCGTTGAAGCGGCCGAGAAGGCTGATTCCCCGCTCGACATTCTCCTTGTCGATCACGGTTCCTCGGTCGGCCAACTCGACGGCGATTCCAGCGTTCCCGTCGGATTCCACGGCCTCCTGAAAACGCTTAGGTTCGGATCGATTCCCTTCGTAGGATGAGTACCTCTGGCCGCCGTATTCGAAGACCCGTTCACGGCAGCTGTTTGACTCTCGTTCGTTCTTCGGAATGTCCCAGTCATCCGTACTGCGGGTGTCTTTCTCAAAATCCGGCTCCCGGTCCTGATCTCGACTGCGCGACTTTTGGAGGAGACCGAAAGAAGGGCGCTGTGGGGCGCTGAGCATCTGCCGTGACAAGGCGGTTGTCTGGGCGGCAATCTGATCATCAATCTTTTGCAGAAGGATCCGATACTGTTCCTCCTGATCGGGGAGCCGCGGTTTCCCCGCGAAGTAGAGGACGACGGCATTCCTGAGCCAGATCGTTCCATCGAGCATTCGTCGCGCTTGGTCGATCCGGCCGAATTGGAGAGCGCTGAAGAAACGGATGCGGATGTTCGAGAAACTGCTGCTCCACTCGGCAATCTTGCTCTGGAACTCGATCGTCGTGAGAATCGTCCGGCGATCAGCGATTCCCGCTTGGAGCGCTTCCTGGCGGCTGAGTTCCAGCCACTGCTGGAGTCCTTGCTCGGCCGATGCGCTTTCGGCTGTAATTCGGTCCTTGAGGCTCTTGAGTGCTGTGAGTACCTCCCTCTTCTTTTGCTGATGCGCCTGGTACAGGTCAGTGCTTGCATCAAAACCGTTTTCCGCGAGCACGTTCTCGATAGAGGCGAACTCGGCATCAAGGGGTGCTTCAGCCATGAGCAGGAGCGTCTTTGCGGATTGCAGCTTCGCTTGGATGGCGGTCAGGCGAGTCAACGTGTTTGCCGTATCGGGTGTCGGTGTATCGAGGGCCGCCTTAAGTGTGGATACCAGCTGCCCGACGCGCTTCCATCGGTAATCGAAACGTTTGATCGCCACGTATTTGGCGTTCATGGTTTCGACATAGGCTCGTTGCCTGTCTCGGACCGAGTTGATCTCGTGAACGTAGTCGGTGGAGGCGTAACTGGCGGTGGCGGCCGCAGCTCCGAGAATAAGGATGGCTGCCCGGATGAGTGGTTTCATTAGAAATCACCTCCTTTGCTGCAAGTTCCCATGACGGAGAAGTGATGGCCGAACAGTGGGCCTCGAATGCTTCTGAGCCTTCGATCGGTGTCTTCGATCTGCGCCTCGAACGCGGCTGGGTTGTTGGCATTGTGACAGAAAGGCTCGTTGTCGCAGCAATGCCAATAGACCCAAGCCCGTTCGATCCGTGCATTGATGGTGGCGATCCGGTTGGGAATGTTGACGTTCAGGTCCTGGGTGAGGTTCGCGATGGCGGCTTCGATCTCCTGTTTTCTGAGATTGAAAGAAGTGAGTTCTTGCTGAATCTGGATGATGCTGACGTCGTACTGTCGAGTCTGCTCGGCGGAAGACTGGATCGACTGCTCGAGAAGCTTTCGGCTCGTGTTCAGATGTTCCTCGAGCTGCAGGAGTAAGTCGTTCATCCCCGAATAGGAGTCCGCTGCTGTGAGCGCGGCCTTGAGTAAGGCTTGTGTTTCGAGCGAGATGGAGATGTTCGGTGCCGCTTGTCCATTCAGAATCAGAGTAATGGCCGCCTTTGCCTCTTCCTCGGTGGCGTATTGTCCGCGAAAGGCCTGTAGTTCGGTGAGAGTTTGACGTTCGTACTCGAGTGCCAATCTGTTGTTGGCCGACTCGGATGCTAGATGCGTATTGATCTCGATGATTCGCGCGGCGATGGCGGAATCACGGGAGGAGAGGAACTCCCTGAGCCGTGAGACGAGGGTGGGAATCTGTTCTTTGACGATGAGAGCGAGATTCAGAAAGGATGGGCGAGCATACTGTTGGTGGTTCAGGACCTGCTCGATGATAATTCGGTTCTTTTCGTTCTGATTGCGGCTCTGTTGTAGCCAGATGAGCTGCTGGTTCTTGTTCCCGATATTGGGGACTAATATGTCGAGTTGATACTTAAGTGACTGCATCTCTGCCGGGATGGAGGCCGCTCTTCGGCTTAAAGCATCGCGCTCTTGGGGGAGGGCATTTGCCTCTCCCCAGTAGCGTTCTCCGCAGCGCCCGGATGCGCCCCGGTCGCAATCCGCGTATACGTTGAGGGAGACGATTCCGGTGAGGGCTAGAAGAAGTGGGATGAGGCGAATCATGACGAACTCCTTTGCGTTCCTGGCGGGGTGCATGAGCAAAGGGTGGACCGTCAGTCTAGATTCTGGACCTTCTGGAAATTCTCCATAAATTCAGCCAGCGGCCATCTGGGTGAACGTAGTGGGGTGTCGTAGTTTCCCTCAAGTCTGATGGGGATTCCCTACAGCGGTTAGCTTTTCCTTCCGCTTTATCTGTTCGACATTTCGAGAATGTGCTCTCGAATGTGCTTCGGCCAGGACTTCATGCATTCGCGGAACTTTCGAAGCGGCGAGCCCACAAGAAAAAGGGGGAAGCGCGAACGCTTCCCCCTTCAGTGTACCCGTCCAAGACGGGTTAAGAGCGATGAAGCTCTCGGTTCTTAGCCACGTGGGCGAGGCCGCGGACCGCGTCCGCCACCACCGCCGCCGCCGTTACCCGGTTCCGGACGAGGACGTGGCTCGGGGCGGAACGTGGGCTCCGGACGAGGACGTGGCTCGGGGCGGAACGTGGGCTCCGGACGAGGACGTGGCTCGGGGCGGAACGTGGGCTCCGGACGAGGACGTGGCT
>CAYOWB010000005.1:52381-55191 GCA_964407515.1 uncultured Bacteriovoracaceae bacterium | reverse complement strand
GTGGTAGTAGCGATACGCAGACCCATAAGGTCCTCCTTTGTTTGTTAGGTCACCTCCTTCCTTGAGAGTTGCATCCATGTTCCAGGCGTCCGTTGCCTGTTACAAACCACCTATCGGTGCATTTTTTTCCCACTTGAGATTTTTCTCTAAGAAAAACATGGACTTATACCTTAGTGCGATGGTCGGGTATTAATTGTTTGTAAGATCCTGACGATAGGTATGATGTGAAACGGGTTCGGTCAGGTATTTTAGGGGGGTGTCTTGTCCTCGGATTGCTTCTGGGAAGCTGTCGGGGGACCCCGGTGCAGCAATGTGCCGCCCAACTGGATGCCTTTGATCAGCAAATGGAAACGGCTCTGATCGCCCTTGCTCCGTGGAATGGCGGAGAGGAAGGGGGCCCGCCGCGCGCAGGACGACGATTGGCCTCCGTGCAAGACCTGGCGGAGCTGGACCGCACGTATTGGCAGAATTGGTCCGAAAGGAAGCTCAAGGAGACTCAGCGTCTTCTGGATGAGCTGGAGAATGAACCCGCCTATCGTGAGCTCCGTGCGTCACTGTCCCGCGTGGCGATGCGTTTGGTGGAGTTCCACGGCTACGCCGAGCGTGGCAACTCCGCGCGCATGATCTCTTTGCTCGGGACGATTCGCGACGAGGGAACGCGCGCCCGGCGCGTGGCTTGCGCGCTGTAATAAGCTATGATGAATACATTCCAAAAAGAAAACCGGAAACGGGGGTGGAGTGTTGCGCGCTTTTCTCAGTCGTCGTTGGAACGAGTTTGTCCTGTCGATCTCTCTTGATGACGTGGAGGTCAGCAGCCGGCCGGCGAATGTCTTATTCGTGGCTGGGACCTTCGTGATGTTCGCCCTCCTTTTGCATTTCGTCCCGTTTCTCAGGAGGTTTTCCGGGTTGAGTGATTGGCAGTCTCCCTCTCTGCTGGCCGTTGGAGCGGGGGCTGCTTCGTTGCTTCTTACCTTGGATAAAGTCCGTCAGAGTCGGAAGACGGTCGCGCTGGTGCAGTGTGTGGATACGCCTCTGTACGGTGCCAGCGTGCTGACACTTGCTGTCTTATGTCATCCGCCGGTTGGCTACGTCTTCTGGGCTCTGTACTTCTTCATGCTCTTCTACTGGTCCAACATCTTCGCCTGGTCGGCGGTTAGTTTGTGGGTGGTTGCCTCCGGGCCTGTCGCGGTACTCGCGATTTATCGTGCACAGGCGGCCCACTGGTTTTTCCTGGTTGTGGCGATGATCGCGTTTGTCAATGCGACGTGGAATACCGCAGTCCGACGTAAACAGGCTTTGTTGCAGGCGAGTGAACGCCAGATGATGAGTCGGCAGGTGCAACGGGCTTCACGCTTCGCGAGTCTGGGAACGTTAACCGGGGGGCTTGCGCACGAGATCAATAATCCGTTGTCGATCATGCTGTTGGGACTCGAATCGCTTCGAGCGCGTCCAGCGCTGGCGGGTGACCAAGAGGCAGAGAAGCTCTTTCAGAGAATCTTCGAGGCGGGGGCTCGAATTCGTTCGGTTCTCGAAGGAATCGTTGGTATGGCGCGAGCCGGGAACCTCAAGGAGAAAGAGTGGATCTCCCTGGAGTCAACGATTCGCGGATTGCTTCTGGTGATCGAACCGGTTTACGCCACGGAGGGAATCCAGTTGAGTTTTGAGTCGGGGGCAGGAGCCTCACTGGTTCATGCGAACCGCGGACGGCTTCAGCAGGCCGTCCTCAATATTCTGGAGAACTCGCGACTCGCGATACGCCCAAAGCGAAGTGGCAGGATTGATCTCAGTCTCGCACAGGAGAGAGAACGGCTGGTTCTGACAGTGACTGACAATGGCTGCGGCATCGCTCAAGAACACCTGGATCGGATCTTCGACGCCTTTTTTACCACGCGCATGCCAAACGAGGGCACTGGCCTCGGGCTTTGGATTGTCTATACGGTGGCTCACGAGATGGGAGGGGCGGTGGAGGCCCGATCGGAGGCGGGAAAGGGAACCGAGATTCGGATAGAGTTGCCGCGTGCCCCGTCCGGACCGCATGAGTCCGGACGGGGTGCGTGAGACTGCGTGGATTAGCGTGCGATCCAGTTGGGCAGGATCTTCTGTTGCATCCACTGAACAAGCGGTTGAACCGTGGTTTCAGCGACGTTCGAGTGGACGAGCCAGTCGGCATGGCCGAAGTCAGGTTGGGTGACGCGACTGATGTCCGCTCTCAGGAAGAGTGCCAGGCTTTGCTCCGCGACGGCGCCGAAGCCATGTCCGGCCTGGACTGAGAGGAGGGGCTTCCGGAACTGCGCCAGACGCGAGGTGAACGTCCTCTCTCCAGCGTAGCCGCAGATGTAGTCGCGTTGAACTCCTGTCGCTTCATAGTCGTTGAAGCCGAACATGAGCTGCAGAACCGAGGATTCGGGCGAAAAGGTGAACCCTGTCATGTCTCCTGCGAGCAGCGTGTAGCCCGGAGCTTCGCCGGCCGGGGGATCGTTCGGCGAGGTGGCGAAAATGAAGAAGAAGTCTCGGTTCGTCAGTCCTTCGACGAAGGGGCTCGGTTCGCTGGGGGCCGCCTGATTCAGGTAGGCGATGTACTTGATCGTCGGATAGTTGATCCCTTCATACGGAAGGGGACTCTGCTTCAAAGAATCGCAAATCGGGCGATAGATTGCCTGAAGTGATGCATCAGAGTAGTAGAGCGAGCCTTCGAGCAATGCTGCGCCGGCGTATCCGAAGGGGCTGCGATCAACGGCCGCGGTGGCGAGCATCGCTCCGAGGGAGAATCCCGAAATCACCGGGAGCTTCCGATGAAGCATGAGTGTGAG
>CAYOWB010000005.1:39769-52370 GCA_964407515.1 uncultured Bacteriovoracaceae bacterium | reverse complement strand
ATGTATTCAATATCGTTGAGTGCCGTTTCGAATCCCCAGTCGTTCATCGCTGGGCAACCCGTCGTCTCGCAGGTTCCCGACACGATGCCGCGGGTGCGTGGGGAATATCCAAAGACATCGTAGCCCTGAAGCGCGAGGGAGTCAGCAATGGACTGGCCGGGGGCGCCGATTCGGAAGGCATCGAAGTTAGTTCCAGCACCCGGAAGCAGAATGATCGGTCCATGCGAGAGTCCGGTCGGAAGCGGAATGTGATTGCGGCGAACCTTGACCACCCGATGCATGGTGAAGCGGTTCAGTGAATCGGCCCCGTCTTGGATGGTCGTTTCAAAATAGCCCAGGCCGTTGAGGTCGTCGAAGGTAGCCTGAGTCCCGATGACTCGATAGGCCGCCTGCGCCGACGTGGACGAGATACAAAGCAGGATCCAGAACACCAGCGATGCCCTTTTCATGAAGTCTCCTTTTTTCGTGTTCAGTCGTCCCAGTGACGACTTACTGGAACAGTAACGGTGGAATGATCTGTATCCTTGAGGGGAAAATGTCACGATCTTGTCAGGATGAGTTTTTCTCGCAGTCCACAGCTCCACGGTGCAGGAGGCTGCTCCATGGTCCAAGCCGCGCTGTCGGGCACTGAGAGACCTTGATGCGTTGCATCGATTGACGCGACTTGAGCGCTGCAGGTGGGGTTGAGCGTCTGAGCGAAATGGAAGACACCGGCACTCGAATACTCGGAGGATCCTTCGTAAGAATAGAGCCCGGCCTTGCGTGAATGGGGGAAGGTCAGGTCGCTAAGACCTTCTCCGCAAGACGTTGAATATCCGCGAGCGTCGCTCCGGGCTTCAGCGCGAGATCGAATAGCGCGTGGGCAGCGGGATCGTTGTCGGAAAGCCACCGGAAGGATTCCTTAGGGCCGAGGTACCACTTCTTTCTCAGTGCGAAGTAGGTTTCGATCAGTTCGTATTGAAGCCAGGCCCGCCGGTAGCAGCCTTCGATGTCGTTTCTGGCTATGCGGGAAAGCATTTTCTGGATCCAAACACGCATTGCATGGAGTTCGTCTTCTGGTAGCGGCTTCGGACCTTTGTCGAAAATCAGTTCGAGCTTCTCGAAGAGCTTTTCAGCGAATCCGTCCTTCTGGATGAGGATCGTCCCTTTGCGAATCCGGAGGAAGTCTTCTTCGTGACCGATCACGTCGGTTACCGGGTAAACAAACGCATCGAGGTACTTTCCTTCGATAACCCGCGCATCGCGGAATTTCGCTCCGTCATCCCGGAACCCGATCAGGTCATAATCGCTTTCTTCGGTCCAATCCCCGCGGCTTCTCGAGCCATAGAGAACGACAGTGTGGCAACGATGCTGCGTGATCAGGTCATTGGCCGCCAGCTCAAGGATCCGGTCTTTCATTCTGACGAAGATATCGGGCCTTTTTGCTGATGTATAGGTTGCCGTTGTCTGGGCGGAAGCAGTCCTCATCACGGGGGGCTGCGTCTGGAGCACGGTGGGGTGGAAAACGCCGATATACACGAACGAAAGGACTTTCCTGAGTCGATGGAATCTTCGGAGACCACTCATGACAGACCTCAAGGACTCGCGCTTTGCCCAGTGTGAGGCCATAGGGTGCTCTCGTGTATCGAATGCCAGTTGAGGTTTGCTTCGGAAACACACTGGAGCCGGCGGTGGAACCTAGCGCAGGACTACAGCCGGAGAGGGTGCTTTGGGCTTTGCGTCGATGGAATACCATTGCCCCCAAGGGCTGTAGCTACAGATGTGCGCATTTGCGCTTCGTTCGGGTACGTCTCACCTGTCTCGAATCGCGGCAGGGGAGTGCGTGATTCAGATGTTCGTGCGACAAGGCGGCTGGGCGGGGGGGGCATTGGCGATTGTGTGTAGATCCAGTTTATCGGTCTTTCGATTTCGATTGCGGAAATACCATTGCCCCATGAGGAGAATTCATCACGGACCCGCAGATTGCGTCATTTTGTGGGAAGTCGGTTTTGAAGTTCCGGATGCTGTTCCGGCAGAAGGTGCGGCAGAGGGTGCGGCAGAAGGTGCGGCAGAAGGTGCGGCAGAAGGTGCGGCAGAGGGTGCGGAAGTTCCCTTGATGACTTGCCTTGAAAGCGCACGATTTCAATGGTGAGCCATACATAAATGTGGTATTCGTTTTTTCGCATATGAAACAGCAAAGTCTCTTCGCTAATGCAGACTCGAAGACTCGCGCCAGTACGACGCGAGCCAGAAAGGCGCATGGTGGTGACCTTTCCAAGAAGGGACGTCGCAAAGAGGCACGTCCCTTTGATCCGAGGAAGGCGATTCATGTCGTTCTGAGATCGAAGAAGGCGCGGGGTGAGTGGTCGATGCTGAGCCCTCGGTATAAGAACGTGATCAAACAGACGGTCTATGCCTGCGCCAGGAAGGCCGAAGTAAAGATTTACCGATTTGCGAACGTAGGAAATCACCTGCACATCCTGATCAAGACGGAGAGTAACCGGTTTCTGAGTGGCAAGAGGGCTCTACAGGCTTTCTTGCGGCTGGTGACGGGTAGGGTTGCGATGGAGGTGACGGGGGCACGTAAGGCAAACGCTCTGAGGACCCGCTTCTGGGATGGGTTGGTTTTCACGCGCCTGGTGGAGTGGGGGCGCGCCTATAACTGGGTGAAGGACTACTTCTTTCAGAATCTGCTTCAGGCGGATGGACTCCCGAAGAGCTTCGCGGAAGGACTGAAACGGGCTCACGCGGAGGTTCAAGCGGTCTGGGATGACTGGCTGGCGGCTGGTGTGATCGCTCGAAGCCTGTGACTGCGCAAACGGTGGAGCTGCGCAAACGGTGGAACTGCGCAAACGGTGGAACTGCGCAAACGGTAGAGCTGCGCAAACGGGTAGCGGCTGTCCCTTGCGAGGGCTGGCCGTGGAATTCACTCCGTTACGTGATCTCCGTCAGCTCTTTCTCCAGGACGATGGTCTCGGAAACGATGCCATTGTCCTGATAAGGCCGACGAACGCCGGTCTCGCGGAATCCGAGGGACCGCCAGAAGGGGAGGACGATGGAGTTGGTGGCAATGACCCCGATGCGAACCTTTCGCGTGCCGGGCCAGGTACGCACGACCGCTTCAATGGCTTGGTAGACAGCTTGACCGAGTCCTGCCCGCTGCTGTGGTCCGGATATCAGGAGTAAGCCCAGCATGGCTGTTTGCCGGTCTGGGAATCCTCTGATGAGGTCGGCGCAACCGATCAGGAAGCCGTCGCGGTAGGCCCCGGACACGAATTTGTCGTCGTGGGTTTTTCCATCGGGCAATGCCGCAAAGGTTTGCGTCGCTCCCTCTGGACCGATGGTCTTACCTGAGACACGTTGCCAATACGCTGGGGCGGACTCCAGGACGTTCTGAAGCTCCGACACCTCGTCTGAGTTGTCCGCCTTGAGTCTTCTGAGTTCAATGGGGTGCTTCATGGCACTCGCGTGGAATCCCGAGAGCAAGAACGCAGCGACGGAGGAGTTCTGAAGAAGCTAGGCTTCTCATTGATTCCGGGTGATCACGATTTCTTGCGTGACCGACAGTCCGTCTTGAAACAGGTAGTCCACGCGCAGGCGGTTCGTTCCTGGGTCGAGGGGGATGTAGTCGGTCGAGAATGAGCGTGTGTGTGAGTCCGGAAAAGTCGTCGCCGTGAACTGGTTGGTTTGGTTCACGATCGTCGTTTTCAGGACGCGAGAGGGATCAGAAGATGCCGGTTCGCGGAGATGAACGGCGCCGCCCGCTTTTGCTCCGCCGCAGAGAGGACCATTGAGCCGGACCTTAGTGGCGGTAGTTTCCAGGGCAAGCTCCTCTTCGCAGCGAATCTCGAGATGAGCGGCCGCCTGGGTCGACGCCGGAGCGCGGTCTTTGGTGCTTGGTTGCAGAACCGCGATTCCGCTCGAAGGGGTTCCGTCACGATCGTAGAAGAGATTGTAGACGGAGTTGACGCAAATAAGCGCCACTACCGAGAAGATTGCCAGTTCAACCGGGTTGATGCGGAACCGTCTTTGGTTCTTTAGGTCTTCCATACACCTGTCTCTTCGGCCACAGGGGGGATAACTTTAGGGATTCGATCGGGTCAGGCTGTGCTATAGAGGACAGAGATGGACATTTTAGGCCAGTCTTCGCTATTGGTCGCGCTGACCAGTTTCGCCTTGGGTTTCTCGGTCTTGGCGCGCAATGTCAAAAACAAACTCTTCCTGACCTTTGCTGTCGTGTGCACGTTCGTGTCGGGTTGGGCGATGTCTTTTTTTCTGGATCTGATCTGGAACGACATCGGCTTCTACCGGCTTCACCTGGTGTTCAATGTCTGGTTGGCCCCGGCGGCGATCTATTTCATCCAATCGATGGTTCGGGTCAGCGACGTCTTCGGTCGCCGGCTCTTTGATACCAGTCTTTTCGGCGCCATTGCCTTGACAGCCGCGCTGATTCTGGGACTGGATAATTACCCCTGGGTTCTTCAGCTCGTCCTTTTCTCCCCAGGGTTCATTCTCGTGCAGCTGATTGAGCTCATGTGGCTGGATCGCAAGGTGCGCATGGGCGGCAAGCGGCGTCCGAAGCTTCCGGTGGTCGGACTGACCCGTCGGAACCTCGTCTATCTCGGGGCGATCTTCGTCATGATGTTTTCGGTCATGGACCACGTTCCTTGGCTGGGACGTGATGTCGCTTCGATCGGAAACCTGGGGCTGACGGTCTACCTGTTCTTCATCAGTCAGGCGATTTCGCAGCAGCGCTTCTTGAATTTCGAGGCGCTGGTCACCAAGTTCCTGGTTCTGCTCGTGGTCGCGTTGACGCTGACGGGCGTCTACTGGCTGTTGGTGTCGTGGATCGAGAACAGCCCTGGCCTGTTCTTCCTGAATTCGTTCATCGCTTCGTTCATTATCCTGATGCTGCTGGATCCGCTTCGGGCTCTCGTCCGTCATTTCACGGCGCGATTGCTGACTCAGAAGCATCGGCGCCTCGATCAGATCTTGCGCGACGGGCAACGTACTCTCAGCGGAACCGTGGACCCGGGCGCGCTCCTGCAGTCGATCCTGATCTTCGTCGAGCAGACGTTGCAGCCACAGTGGGCCGCGCTCTTTATTCTGCGTAGCAACGGGATCAAGTTTCGGCGCGTGCGCACGATCGGCACCGAGCCGAAGTTCGAAAACGGGTCTCCACTGAAGGAAGTGTTGGCCAGTCATATGCTCCTGCGCCATTGCACCCGCTTGCAGCAAAGGGGCGAGCTGCCCGTGCTACTCGATCAGCTCTTGGAGAGTGAAATCGATCGGTCCGCGAGCCGGGCCCAGCGCGAGTATCTCGCCGGGTTGATTCAAGGGCTGAAGGCGCTGGGTTGTAATCTCATGATTCCGCTGGTGGATGGCGGGCGCATTCTCGGGTTCGTCACTCTCTACGCGCCGAATCCTCCTGAACCGTGGGGAAACAACTGGGGCTTGTTGCAGATCATCTATCCTTACTTCGAGCACGCGGCTCAGACGATGCGCAACATGGACGTGTACGTTCGTCAGCGCGAAAAGGAACGTCTCGCTACCTTGGGTGAAATGTCCGCGGGCTTGGCCCACGAGATTCGGAATCCCCTGGGGGCGATCAAGGGTGCGGCACAGTTTCTGGATCCTTCGGCCGATAAGCCGGAGAGCAGGTTTCTCAGAGTCATCATCGAGGAAGTGGACCGCCTGAACCGCGTCGTGACGCAGTTCCTGGATTACTCCAAGCCCGAGGCTACGGACTTCAAGCGCGTCGAGCTTTCCGCGCTGGTCGGCAAGTGCGTGGAGTTGATTCGTCCGGGAGTTCGCCCCGAGGTGAGGTTGGAGTTCTTCCCGTCGCCCGTCCCCGCGGCGATCCTTGCGTCCTCTGAGAAGATTCAGCAGGTGATGCATAATCTCGTGGGCAACAGTTTGAAGGCCCTCGAGGGCAGGCCGTCCGGACGGATCCGTGTCAGCGTCGAGATCGATGGAATCGGAAACGAGCGGGAAATCGGCGTCATCATTGAGGACGACGGTCCCGGGATCAAGAAAGAGAATCTGGACAAACTCTTCATTCCCTTCTTTACTACCTCTCCCAGTGGCACCGGGTTGGGCCTTTCGATCTGCCAGAAGATCATCGAGGCGCATCGCGGTCGCATTGAGGTGTCGAGCGAAGAAGGGAAGTTCGCGCGCTTTACCGTGATTCTGCCCATGGCCTTTGAGCCGGCGACGGAGACGAAAATATGAACGGAAAAATCCTGGTTGTTGATGACGAGAAGAACATCACCTTTGTGATTCAGGCGTTCCTGGAGCGAGCCGGTTTCGAGACGGTCGTGTTCAACGACAGCTCCAAGGCGATGGAGGCGATTCAGAAAGACCGTTTCGATGTCATCATTACCGATCTGTACATGCCCAACGCCGGAGGCATGGATGTCCTGGCGCTTTGCCAGAAGGTTCAGCCCAGCGTGCCGGTGGTCATCATTACCGCGTACGGCACGGTGGAAGCGGCCGTATCGGCGCTCAAGAGCGGAGCCTTCGACTTCATCACGAAGCCGTTCGAGCAATCGGAACTTCTGAACGTTGTGAATAAGGCCGTGTCGACGCATCAGCAACGCGAAAAGGAGCCGGTGGTTTTCATTGCTCCTTCTTCGCCTGACAGGCCCGCACAGGAGACGCCGCAGATCTCCATCTCGTCCATCATCGGTGCTAGTGCGCAGATGCAGGAAGTATTCAAGGTCATCGCCAAGATCGCCGGGTCGCCCTCGACCGTTCTGGTGACGGGAGAGAGTGGCACGGGCAAGGAACTGGTTGCTTACGAGATCCATCGGAATTCGCCGCGCGCCAAGAAGCCTTTCGTGAAGATCAACTGCGCCGCGATTCCCGCGACGCTGATCGAAAGCGAGTTGTTTGGCTACGAGCGTGGTGCCTTTACCGGCGCGGTGACGTCGAAGCCCGGGCGTTTCGAGTTGGCGCATGAGGGGACGTTGTTCCTTGATGAAGTGGCCGAGATGTCGCTGGAGATGCAGGTGAAGCTGCTGCGTGTGTTGCAGGAGCAGGAGTTCGAACGCGTCGGTGGCGTCACGACGACGAAGGTCGATGTTCGCATCATCACAGCGACCAATAAGGACCTGGAAGCGGAAGTGAAGGCCGGACGTTTCCGTGAGGACCTGTTTTACCGTCTGAATGTCGTGCCGATTCATCTGCCGCCGCTGCGTGACCGCCGTGACGATATTGACCTGCTGGTGAAGTTCTTCCTTCAGCAGTTCAACGAGAAGCTGAATAAGACGATTACCGGCATGGAGCCGGGATGCTTGGAGGCCTTGCGGGGCTTCGGCTGGCCGGGGAACATCCGTCAGCTTGAAAATGTGCTGGAGCGCATGATTCTCATGAGCGACGGGAACGTGCTGACAGTCGAAGACCTCCCGCTCGAGATGGCCCCTGCCGGGACCTTCTCCGACACGGGCGCCGATGGCGAAGCGGGAAGCTTCAAGGAGATCGTTAAGCGGCAGACCCAGTCTGTGGAGCGTGAACTGATCGAGAAGGCGCTCGAAGAGACCGGCGGAAACGTGACCAAAGCCGCTGAGAAGCTCGGCCTCTCCCGCAAGGGACTCCAGATCAAGATGAAGGAGCTCGGCCTGAAGCGAGGCCTGGACTAGCTCTCTGCCTCCGGGATCACACCAAGAAAATCACGGGCGGCCTGGGCCCCAGGCTCTCAGGGCACTCGCTTTGCCCTGTTCACGCGTAGGGTCTTTTTACTCTCTCCACTGGGGATCATCGGAGCTTGGAAGCGCGCGCGCGGGGAAAGGAGTACTCCCCTCGGGGTACAGTCATCCTGACTTCGCATGCCTCCCTCGCGCTTCGCGCTCGGGCACGCGTCCCGCTGGCATGAGCCCCCGAGGGAAGTACTCCTTGCCCCGCGCGCGACCGATGCAAGCCCGTCCTCGGCCATCCTGGCCTCGGCGCGACATTTAGTCGCGACCGACGCTTCGCTCCTGCTCCGCGTGGATGTGCGGCCCCAGTGGAGAGAGTGAAAAAGACCCCATGCGTGAACTCGGCATAGAGCCGTGTCCACGGAGAAGCCTCCCCAGGCGTGAACGTGGCGATGAGCCGTGCCCTGAGAGCCCGGGGGCCCCAAGGCGCCCTAGTTTATTCGGAGTGATCCCGCAGACAGAGCGCTAGCAGAGGATCGGGACGTACGGATTCTTGCCGCGGCTTCCGACTTCGAAGGTCGCCGTTCCGCGTGCATTCAGGGTCGCTTCGAGTTTTCCGCGGCGATAGACCAGAATCACCAGATCCGCCAGAGTCGAGTTCGCGCAGAAGAGCAGCGAACCGTCGGTGTCTTCGAAGGTGAGCCCCGCAAAGTCACGATGCTCCGCGGTTGCGCATCCACGGAACGTGATGTCCTTGTGTTCAGCTTGGAACCGCCATTCCGTGAAGGTGTGGCTCGAGCGTGAGCGGATCGCGTCCCACACGGAGTTGAAGCGGTACTCCTGCCCGTTGTAGACGAAGTAGAACGTCGAGAGGGTCGGGCCGATGAAGGTTCCGGCGAGGAGTTGAGGCCGCATGCTGCAGCCGTCGAACACGAACGGCACGGGCTTGTCATGATCATCGACGAAGCTGTTACAGTGGCCCCAGACCCACGAGTAGGGATTCCGGGGGCCTGATCCGTGCGCTTGCATGCCTGGAGAATTCGTCCAGACATGCTTTTGTCCGTCGATCTCGCAGGAACCGCTGACCAGCAGGTTTTCCTGGACGGTCGCCATGCGGTTCCGGACGATGCCGGCGCGGCCGAGCAGATCCGGAACGAAACTGAATCCGCTCGCAGAGGTGCCTCCCGTCGGCGTGAGTACAAAGTCCCAGCGGATGGAATGCCCTTTGGAATTGATGACGCCGCGGGTGCGGCCGTCACTGAGTTCGCAATTGGCGACGCGGATGCCGGCGGGAACTCCTCCCGCCTCCATGGATGAGAAGGCTTGAATATCGTGTGACTGCCGCAGCGCGATTTTCTGGATTTCCGAAGCTCCGCCCGAGGAGCTCTCCGGGCGATTGAGGAACACGGCCCAGGTCTCCGCGACCTGACGGAAGCCGTTCCCGCTCACCAGCAAGGTGAAGCGCAGGAGGAGTGACTTCTTGTGAATCGGGTCATTGAACTTCAGAAACCAGATTTCCTGGAAGCCGCGCGCTTCCTCGGTAGAGGAGGGGTTCCAGACAGGCGCGTTGTTGATCGGAAGAGGATTGCGGCTCATGCTCCAGTTGTATCATCGGCCGCATCAGGATGGTATCCCCTTCGCGGCCTTCGATCCTCCACAGTTCCGTGATGCATCGTTGTCCGCCGGAGCGCGATACGAAGGCGATCCACTGGATTCCGCACGCGAGCAGCTCGCGGACGATGGACGGAGGCAGCGCCCCGCCGGCGGCGAGCAGGCAGAGCAGTTCGATTCGCCGGAGCGCGTCCCGCGCGGAGTTCGCGTGAAGCGTCGCCATCGCTCCGCGGTGTCCAGTGTTGACCGCCTGAAGAAGGTCGAGCACCTCGGGGCCGCGGCATTCCCCGAGAACGATGCGATCCGGTCTCATGCGAAGAGTCTGTTTGAGCAGCATGCGCAACGTGACTTCTCCGTGGCCGTCGGCATTGGGCGGTCGGCTCACCAGACTGAGAAAGTGCGGATGGGCCGGGGCCAGTTCGGGAGTGTCTTCGAGCGCGATGATTCGTTCCTTCGCGGGTGCCTGGGTGAGGAGATCGCTCGCTAGAGTCGTCTTGCCCGCTCCCGTCGCCCCGGCAATCAGAATGGAATCGCCCCGTGCCGCTGCCTGAGCCAGTGGTGCGAAAAACGGAGAGTGCCTCCAGCGTGAAGGCTCACTCCGCGGTTCAGGAAGCCGACGTAGCGATACGATGATTCCGGCCCGCGCCACGGGAGGGAATCCGGCGTGAAGGCGATGCCCGCTAGGGAGTGTCGCATCCGCGAAGGGGTGCCGGGCGTCCCAGCTTTTTCCTGCCAGGGCGAGTTGGGATACCAGCCAGCAGCGGAGCTCTTCCTCAGTCCAGCTTTCCGACGCGGGTACTCGCTGCAGACCTTCGCCGCGGTCGGCGAAAATCTCCTTCGGGCCGTTGAGACAGAGATCGGTGATGGATCGGTCCTGTAGAAGTGCTTCGAGCCATTCGGGTGTCGTCATCGGGCGGATCTCCCTGGCGACAGGCTTCCCGTGAATGAGTTTCCGGGAAAGAGAGGCGCTACGAACGGCTTTTCCGATTGATGCTCAGGTGTCCGCGGGGCGCTGGATGCGACGGTCTGATCGACCGATGCGCTGGTGCGGGACATCGGGGGAAGGACGCGATACATCGGAGCGGGGGGTGGCGTGGACTGGGGGAGTAGAATTGCCACCAGCTCCGAGCGTTCGTTCAGAAAGTCCGCCGACCCGAAGAGGCTCCCGAGGATTGGAAGCCGCCGAAGCAGCGGCAGACCGCGGGCCTGCTCGCGTAGTCCTTGCTGAAGAAGTCCGGAGAGAAACAGCGGCGTGCCGAAGCGCGCGTCCACCTGAGTCCGAATCCGGTTGGCGGTGAGGCCCGGGATCGGGTCCTCCGTGAGATTCGGATTCAGCTGGCTGACCTCAGTGAAGATTTCGAGCCGGATACGGTCGCCCGCGACGTTCGTGACCTTGAGCTTCAGCATGAGTCCGAACTGCTTCCACGTCACCTCCGTGTGGTGTTTGGTCTTGTGGATCACTGGAAATTCGCCGCCCGCGAAAAGCTCCGCCTCTCCGGGGGCGCGGACCACCAGTTCCGGGCGCGAGAGGATCCGAGCCGAGCCTTCGCCCTCGAGGGCTTGAAGCGTCACATCGAGTTGCAGCATGTCGCGGATGCCGAGGCTGGATACTTGGAATGCCTGAATGGCGGCCGGCCACTCCAGTCCGAAGGAGCTGAAGCGGTTTCGCCGAATTTCGAGGAGAAAGACCTTGAAGTGCACGGTGGGCGCCGCATCGGGGAGGCTTTCCAGATCGAGCAGAGTGAGTGGGAAGACTGCGCGGATCTGCTTTTCGATTGAAGCCCGGGCAGCGGGTTGGGGAAGTGCGCCCCGGACCCAGAGCGCCCCGTGATTCAACTCGACTCGAAGGTGACTGGCTAGTCCTGAGCCGCTGAGCCAGGTATCGAGCCGTGTTCGGGCGCTTTGGAGAAGCGAGGGTGAGAGTGAGGTCTCGTCGCGGACCTCGGACGCGAAGCCTTGAGTCAGTGCCGAGATCCGCTCCGCTTCGGAAAGGGTCTGGACCTCGCCCCGGAGGACCACTCCGCTTCCCGAAATGAGAACCTCCACCTCGTCCAGGCGGGAGATCGCCTGTTCGAGCCGAGGGTGGGTCTTCGAGGCGGTCCACTTTTCGACTCGGACTGACCGGTGTTCCGCCGATCCGTCCTTTTTCCAGACCCAAAGGTCCGTCTGCCCAGGCCTCACGGCCTTCAGGAGGAGAAGGTCGTCATTGTTCTGAGAAGGGAAGGGAAGGCTTCGAGCGCGGATGAGGTCGCTTCCCAGGGAGTAGCGGGAAAGCCCCTGAATCCGGAGGACTCGCTGTTCTCCTTCGGTTAGGAGGATGCTCGGTCGCTCCGTGACCGTGCCGGTGGGGTCCGTCGCGTGAGCTCTCGTGGTCGAGAGGACCAGGAATAGGATCGCCAGTGAAACGAGGATGGGATGACGCATGGCGCGGCACTGTGCAAGAAAGACGCCCCGAAGAGAGCGAAAAGATTGACAACCTGATTCAAGGAAGGCTAGTAGAGATTACTTCATTATTTTTTGGAGGTATCTATGACTTCTCGTACGGGAAAGACCCGCAACGCTCGCAAAATTCGCAAGGCTCGTAAGGGTAAGGCTCGCAAGCGCAAAGAACAGCGCAAGGGCACGACTCCGAAGTTCCCCATTCATCTCGAAGGTTAATCATAAGGGCTCAAAGACATGAAAGACTCCTATCTCTTTACCTCTGAGTCGGTGACCGAAGGTCATCCAGACAAGATCGCGGACCAGATTTCCGACTCGGTGCTCGATGCGCTGCTCACTCAGGACCCCAAGTCCCGTGTTGCTTGCGAAACGATGATCACCACCGGCCTCATTGTGATTGCCGGCGAGGTTACGACGAATGCTCGGGTGGATTACGCTCATATCGCTCGCGAAGCGGTCCGGAAGATCGGCTACGACTCGTCGGAGAAGGGGTTTGATTACAAAACCTGCGGAGTGATGGTCACTCTCGACCGCCAGTCGCCCGATATCAGTCAGGGCGTGACGGTGGGGCAGGGGGTTCACAATCAGAAGGAACAGGGCGCTGGCGACCAGGGCATCATGTTCGGCTATGCCGTCCGTGAGTCCGAGGAGCTCATGCCTCTGACGATGGACCTCTCCAACAAGCTGGCCCTTCGTCTTTCTCAG
Organism: uncultured Bacteriovoracaceae bacterium; assembly: GCA_964407515.1. Lineage (GTDB taxonomy): Bacteria > Bdellovibrionota > UBA1018 > UBA1018 > UBA1018 > CAYOWB01. The sequence goes on along the minus strand of CAYOWB010000005.1, from coordinate 40,002 downwards.
GTTCGCAAAGACGGCACGCTTCCGTGGCTCCGTCCCGACGGCAAGACCCAGGTCACCGTCGAGTACGAAGATGGCAAGCCGAAGCGCGTCGATGCGGTCGTGGTGAGCACTCAGCACTCCGAAGAGGTGTCCCACAAGCAGATCGTCGAAGCGATGCAGGAAGAGGTCATTAAAAAGATCGTTCCGGCGCATTACCTTGACGCCAAGACCAAGTACTTCATCAATCCGACCGG